>JASMLW010000066.1 GCA_030748485.1 Pirellulaceae bacterium | reverse complement strand
GTTCCAAACTGGTCAACTAACGGTCGGCATATATTCGTGTTTTTTTTCACAATGTCTGCGCCGGTTGTAACTTGTTTCCTCTTTTTGGTTTATGGCGAGCGCTCTGAGCTCCGAAATGAACCGCCCCGGTCGTGTTCCTCAGTTGAACGTCGTCGTGGCCGTCAGTTGAACGTCACTGAGGGGAGCTCGCAGTGAAAAGATCATATCAAAGATCTTTGTTGAGAATCGCAAGGTGTTGATTTGACAACGGTTTATGTGCTGTCGACGGGGCGAGGCAATCCCTCTAATGAGGGGGTCTTCGTTGCGTTTTTTCGTCATATCAACTACACTCGGACTTACCGTTGAGTTGGTTGGAGTCCTTTTAACCCAGAGGGCTCTATTGACCACCTTCAACGGTGTGACCAACATCTTCGCCATATGGCGGACCACGGAGCGAGAAGAGCACACGGGTGAGGCCCCTCCTTACTCGTGGATGTTGGTTGCGGCGGACAACCCCCTTGTTCGCTACCGATCGCCGAGTGTGTGGGGGTCTCGGCCCTCACCTCCCATCATCATCGGCCACGGACTGCCGGGTGGGTTTCGAGCGTTTTGGGACGGCCACGGACGCCGCTCAATCCACACCTAGGCAGGAGCTCCAAGCAATCCTGCTTCGCAGCTGCGGAGGAGAGTCCATTGACTACGCCAGCAACCTTACGAGAGTACACCGTCAAAGACCTTGGCCAGATGGCCAAGAAGGAAGGTGTCGCCGGTTGGCATTCGATGCGCAAGGACCAGCTGATTCGCACGCTGGTCCGATTGGCGCGAGCGAGCCAGGCGAGCAAATCGAGCAAGAGCGGGAAGGCTCGCAGTTCGACGCGTTCGACCAAAGCGAAGACGCGGAACACCAAGTTGTCCTCGAAAGTAGCCGCCAAGGCGAAACCGAGCACGGCCCGGACAAAGAAGAAGGCCGCCAAGCCGGCCAAGCCGGCCAACACGCGCGTCGCTCGCAAGATCGCCCGCGAACACAACAAAACCAAGGGCAGCAAAGACCTTTCGGCCGCGCCGCAAAAGAACACCAGCAACGGCAAGCCCAAACGCCGTTCGGATCGAGCGGCTTTCGTCCCCAACGGGGTCGGCAAGGATCGCATCGTCTTGATGGTCCGAGACGCCTACTGGCTGCAGGCCTGCTGGGAGGTCTCGCGGACCAGTGTCGAGCGAGCCAAGGCGGCGATGGCCGAAATGTGGCACACCTGCAAGCCGACGCTGCGGGTCTTCTGTGTGGAAGAGACGAATAAGACATCCGCGGTGGAATCGATAGAACGCGACATCGAGATCCACGGCGGCGTGAATAACTGGTACATCGACGTCGTTCATCCGCCGCGCAGTTTCCGCGTGGAGATCGGCTATCTATCCGCGAATGGAAAGTTCTATTCGCTGGCGCGAAGCAACAAGGTGGGCACGCCTCAACCGGGAGCGGCCGACTCGATCGACGAAAACTGGACGGATGTCGCCGAGAACTACGAGAAGATCTACGCTCAAAGCGGCGGAGCTGATGACGACAACGACGTCGGCGACCTGCGCGAGTTGTTCGAAGAGCGATTGCGGCGGCCGATGGGATCTCCCGTCGTAACGGGCTACGGCGTCGGAGCTGAACGCCTGCTCCACCGCGACCGCGACATGTTGTTCGAGGTGGACGCCGAGTTGATCATCTTCGGTAAGACCAAGCCCGACTCCCACGTGTCGCTCGCCGGCGAGCCCATCAAGCTCCGCGGCGACGGGACGTTTACCGTCCGCTTGAGCATGCCGGATCGCCGTCAGGTGCTGCCGGTTGTCGCCAGCAGCCCCGATGGGGTCGAGCAGCGGACGATTGTTCTAGCGGTTGAGCGGAACACGAAAGCGATGGAGCCGATCACACGCGAGAGCGGCGACTGAACGAACGCGAGGCAACGCTTCTTCCCGCCTTCCATACCGACACATTAATCTCGTGCGGAGCGCCGGCATTCCGGCCTCCGCATTTGTTTTTTGCGGCCCGGTTGTTAGGATGCCTGCACGGCGATTCTCTGCCATGTTCGTGTTGTCGATGCAGATTTTTTGGGGAGCCGATAATGAGGTCCGCTGGGGACCAGACAATTGGGTTTCGGTTTCGTGTCACGCCATCGCCCCGGCCGCACTGCCGCCGGATCAGGTGCTTGGATCACACTATCGGAATCGCGGTTCCCACCTTTGTGGAATGCGGGCTCTCACAAAACTCATCGCCACGGCATTGCGGTGGAGGATCGCACTTTTCTCTCCTCCTTCCTTCTCGTTGAGACGGTTCGCGCTCGTTGAGACGGTACGCGGGGGGCCCGCGATAGCGATGGCCACGTTGGATGAAAAACGAGACCGCTTGCTCGCCCTGCTGCGCAGCTTCGAGAGCTGCGCGGTCGCTTTCTCGGGTGGCGTCGACAGCGGCGTGCTCGCCAAGGCGGCTCAACTCGCCCTCGGCGATCGAGCCGTCGCCGTGACGGGCGTCAGCCCCAGTTTGGCCGCTGGAGAATTGGCTGAGGCCAGTCGTTGCGCAGCGCAGATCGGCATTCGCCACTGCACCATTGAGACGGGCGAGTTTGAGAATCCGTCGTACACGCGCAACGAATCCGACCGCTGCTTCCACTGCAAGGATGAACTCTACGGCCAGGTGGAGAGGCTGCGTCGAGAACTGAACGTCGCCGTCGTCGCCAACGGCGCGAACCTCGACGACCAGGGCGATTACCGGCCGGGGATGCGAGCCGCCCGCGATCACGAGGTCCGCAGCCCCTTGCTGGAGTGCGAACTCGACAAAGAAGACGTGCGGCGGTTGGCGGCGAGTTGGGAGTTGGCCGTTTGGGATAAGCCCGCGTCGCCTTGCTTGTCGAGCCGCATCGCTTATGGCGAGGAAGTCACCGAAGAGCGGTTGCGGATGGTGGACGCGGCCGAGCAGTACCTCAAGTCGTTGGGTTTGGTCGAGCTGCGCGTGCGCTACCATCGCGGCGATTTGGCCCGCATCGAAGTGTCGGTGGACGACCTCGCGCGGCTCGCCGAGCCCGAATGTCGGCGGCGACTAACGGACCGTCTGCTCAAGCTCGGCTTTCGCTACGTCACGCTCGACTTGTCCGGTTTTCAGTCGGGCAGTCTCAATTCATTGATCGCGGCGGAGACGATTGTGGCTGAACATCGGCGCTGAACGGCGGCTCGCTTCAGCCGACTTGCAGTACGCGATCCATTCTCTTGGCGACTTCGACAAGTTCCTTCGCGCCGCCGCCCGCCACATCGGCAGTCCACCAGCCATTGAATTTTCGGCTGGCCATCGCTGCGCGAATCTCCGCCCAGGGGCAGTCGCCTTCGCCCAGCCGCACGGCGAGCGCTTGCCGCCATCCCTCTTCCTTGCCGACCGTGGCGTCGATGTCGCGGACATCGATCTTGGCGATGCGGTCGCCGAGCGCTGCGATCCATTCCGGCGGGCTGGAGTAGCGCATCGTGCAGGCGAGGTCGAGTGAGACGCCGATCCACGGGCTCTTGAATTGGTCGACGTAGCGGGCCAGATCTTCGGGTTTGGTGAGGAAGGCGTTCCAGGCGTTTTCGATGAGGATCTTCACGCGGTGCTTTTCGGCGTCGGCCAACGCCCGCCGAATCACTCCCGTTGAACGGACCCAGCATTGGTCGAACGTTGTGCCCGGTCGGACGACGCCGGGGTTGAGCAGTACGCTGTCGCCGCTGTATTCCCGGCTGTGACGCAGGGCGACCAGCAACGCGCGGAACCCCTGTTCGCGAACATCCGGATTGGGGTCCGATAGCGGCAGCTTCCAATGGCGGGAGTTGCCGACGCCGTGCACGGTCAGGCCGGTCTCTTTGACGGCTTGCTGCAGCCGATCCGGCCGCGGTCCGCCGGGGCTGCGCATCTCGATGCCATCGAATCCCGCGTCTTTGACGGCGCGGAATTGCGCCGCCAGGTCGCCTTCGATGTGAACCATGCCCAGCTTGACAGCTTTCCGCCAGGGCGGCGCGGCGGCCAAGGCGGGAGCCGCCAAACCGGCGACGGAGCCGGCTCCCGCGGCGGCGAGAAAACGGCGACGAGTCCAGCGGACCGAGGTGACTTGGCGAGCCATGAAAAAACTCCTTTGCGAGTCGTTTGAGCAACTCCGTCATGGTATTTTCCGCGGCCCGCCTACGCAACGATTTGCGTCGGTTGCAAGTTTGCTCGCCGACAGCTTTACTACAGTGTCCGTTTGAGGCTTGCCAATGGCAGATGCTGAATCATCCACACCCGATACCACTCCCGATCCTGAGCTTTCCGGCCGTCAATTCGGGGATTATCTGCTCGTGCGCCGTTTGGGTCGCGGCGGAATGGCGGACGTTTATCTGGCCGAACAGGTCTCTTTGAAGCGGCAGGTCGCTTTCAAAGTTCTCAAATTAAGTCTGGCCAGTGACACAACGTATGTCAGACGCTTCCACAACGAAGCGCAGGCCGCCGCCAAATTAGTGCACGGCAACATCGTGCAAATCCACGACGTCGGTTGCGTCGACGGGCACCATTACATCGTCCAAGAGTACGTGTCGGGGCAGAATTTGCGCGAGTGGATTTCGCGTTCGGGGCCGTGCAAGCCCGAGTTCGCGTTTAACGTGCTGCGGCAAGTGGCGGCAGCCCTCCATCGCGCGGGCGAGGAGGGGATCACTCATCGCGACATCAAGCCCGAGAACATCATGCTCTCGAAGTCGGGCGAGTTGAAGGTGGCCGACTTCGGTTTGGCTCGCATGACGACCGAGGGCGAAGCCAACTTGACTCAGGTCGGCGTGACGATGGGCACGCCGCTTTACATGAGCCCAGAACAAGCGCAGGGTCAAGCGGCCGATCCGCGCAGCGACCTCTACTCACTCGGCGTCACCATCTTTCACATGCTCGCCGGACGGCCGCCGTTCGAAGGCGACACGGCGCTCAGCATCGCCTTGCAGCATTGGAAGAAGGATCCCGAGCGTCTGGAAAACCTGCGGCCCGAATTGCCCGGCGCGCTGTGTCGCCTGGTGCACCAATTGTTGGCCAAGGATCCGGACGAACGGTTTCAGCGACCGGCCGAGTTGCTGCAGGAGTTGCGGCTGTTGCAGGACGAGGCGGGCGATGAGGAGTGGGCGGCCGGGCTCGCCGATTGGACGACTCCCGAGTTGGCCGCGTTGGCGGACGCTCGCGCCGCGGCGACCGAGCAATTGGCGTCCGCCATGTTGCGCGAGCGCGACTTGCGCCGCCGCCGCCGCTTGCTCGTCTTGGGGTTGGGAGCGTGCATTGCCTTGGCGTTCGCGGGCGGCGTCGCCGGCGCGTTCGCGTGGCGTCCGGCCGACTTGCTCGACGTCAGCGACAGCGACTTGCCGCAGGTCGAGGAGCAGGAGAGCGCGCGGGAGCAGTACTTGTTCGCCACGCTGAGGGCTCCGGCCGAGTTGCGCGAGGACGCCTTGTTGGCGGTCGCCCGTTTCTTTCCACCGGATGAAGGGCCGCAGAATGAGTATTGGACGCGGCTCTCCTGGCAACAGCTGGCGGAAGTTTACATGGTGCGCGAGGAGTACGCTCAAGCGCGCGAGTTGTATCAGCGGCTGGCGGACGTGGAGGAGACGGAGGTGCAGTTTCGTTTGGCCGGTCTAGTGGGGCTGGTCAATGCGCACATGCGCGACCGGCAAGTCGATCAGGCGCGGCAGGCGGTGGCGTCGATGGTGCCGTTGTTGCCCGAGCTATCGTCGCGGAGCCGGCGGCGGATCGTCGACCAGATCGATCCCAGCCTGCGGCCCGACCTGGAGCGCGCGATCCAGGTGATCTCGACCGAGCCGGACGGCACGTAGTTTTTCGGCGCGTTTCATTTTGCGCCGCCGCGAACTCAGCTTCGCCGCCGCGTGTCAGACCCCCGAGCCAGTCGGTGTCGGCTGCGTTCGCAGAGGTGTTGACAGCCAACAACCCGGCCGACAAACTGGAACCTCGATTTCCACCACGCCCCCTTCGTCTAGTGGCCCAGGACATCGGATTCTCAGTCCGAAGACAGGGGTTCGACTCCCCTAGGGGGTACTGCCAGGCAGTCCGCATCCGGCTGCCTGTCTTCGCTTCTTGTCGTACCAGCAAGCACAAGCTCTTGCTCTTCTTCGACTTCTGAAGACGCCTGATCGTCGGTTTGCGACTCGCTGCCGTCTCCCGCGTCTGGCTGCTGCGCCTCATTTTGCGCCGCTTGTGCGCCGCTTTCCGCGCCGCCTTCGATGGCCGCGAGGAAATGGTCGTCCGTCACCTGGAGGTAATGCTTGGCTGCGATCGCCGCGCTGTTTCCGATCCAAGCGCAAACAACGTGTAACGGATGATTGGCCGTGAGCTCTGTCTCTCGACTGGCTCGCAGGTTGTGGAAAACCTTGGGCCAAACATTCTCACCCGCGCGCTCGATGATTCTTACAAACTGGCTGCGGAGATTTGAATTCTTGAGCCGGTACCTCGTGATAACGTGCTCTGTTCCTGGTTCCGCCTCCTCGAAAACAGTCTCCAGGTATGGTCGCAATTCGGGAAAGAGCGGTATCACTCGAGACTCGCCACCGGGATGATTGCTTGTCTTGGGGCTCCTGATCGTAATTCGATCATCCGCCCAGTTGACGTCGCCCCACGTGAGGCTCAGATGCTCAGAGGGGCATCGGAGGCCACCATAGCGGCTCAGGGCCACAAGCAAACGCCACTGAGCGTCCGGGCACGCGTCCAGGACCTTCTTGATGACGTCACGCGTCACAAAGTGAATTCGACCGGTGTTGACCTGCGCTGGCGCCTTCACGTCGGCGAATGGATTTCTGGAGATCAGTTCATGTTGAACCGCTTCGCGGAAGAATTGGCGCGCCCGTTTCACCTCACGACCGATCGTCGCTGGCGACAACTCCTCGCGCTGCATCGATTCCCGCCACTCGTTCGCGTCGCCAGCATTGATCGATTTCAGGAACCTGTCTCGGCCAAAATGACTGATCAAGCGTTTCTTAGTTACTTCATAGTTGCGACGCGTGTTCTCTGCCCCAAAGACTCGTCGATCGACAATTGAATCAAGGAAGGCGCCAAGTTTTTCCCTGACCGTATTTCTCCGAGGTGGGATTAGCTCCTGTTTGGCGAGCTTCATGGCCAACGAGTCGGGCAGGTCCGCGACCCACTTCGCGGTCTCGCTGTCCCAGCTGCATTGCGATGCTTTCGCGGCGACAAGCCGCTCGACCTTGACCTTCACGGCCTCGGCGTCGCGTACCGTCATCCTGCCCAGCCGGACAGTCTTCCTTGCCCCATCGGCGTCAGTGAATTGGATGCGTTTCAGACCATTGGGATCTTTGATCAAGCTAGCCATCGCGTCATGCCTCCCTCTGGCTCGGACTCTCCAACGCTCCGGAATTCTGGAGTAGGCAGCCGAGTGCGTAATAATTCAACACCTTGGGGAATTGGTTGGCAGGATGCCAGAAATCGACCACAAATCGACCGCGTATGCGGTAGGTCCGAGCGTAGGCGTCCGTCTTTTCATCGTTCGGCCAAATGAATTGACGAGCCTCTCTCCACGTTCCTCCGCAGATGATGATCTCAGGATCGATCATCTCGATTTGATCTCGAATCTTGTCACCGTCGAGCTTGCAAAACTTCGCCACCTGTTTCAGGTCTGATCGCGACTCGCCGCCGCTCTTCTTCACATTGACGATCGCGCACGCGAGGCAGGCTTCAGCGCGTTCCGGTTTGTTGTCGGTCATGATCACGGGGATTTGTGAGGGTGTACCCCGGTGAGCCGCAAATGCCCAATTGGCGATCGCTCGCAGCGTCTTCCCTTTCGGCTTGCCCCAGCCGCGAATCTTCTCACGCTGGTCGAAGCCTTCAGGGCGGCGCTGCTTCTCATAGGCCTCCCGAAGCAGGAAGAGGGTTTTACGGGGAGAGGATGCCCATCGGGCCTCGTCGAGTATCCCGTCGCGGACGAACCGATTGCCCACGTGGTGTGGACGAGAAGCAATCTGATTGAGGAGTTGTTCGTATTCACTCATTTCTGCTCCGAGCGTGCGAGGTCCATACGGTTGTGGGTGGCCTTTCTACGCTTCCGGGAAGTCGTCCGGGGCCTTCTCTGTTGCATCCAGAGGGGACAATTCACACACCACGCGAAGCAGTTTGCGAGCGTAGGTGATATCCCGCCTGGCTTGGCCGATATCGTTTGGATCATCCAAGCGATGCCATGCACGGCGAAGGTAGGCGTCGATGTCACTGAAAGTGATTGGTCGCTTTTTGGTTAGGACTTCACTGATGATCTTCTGACGTTCTTCCTCGTTCATTCGACAATCCCTTCTTAGTGGTCCGCAGAGGTTCCGCTTTCGACTTGTCGTTTATCTGAAGGTCCAAGCATTCGCCAATCTTGTCGATCGATTCAAGTGACAGGCCGGCCACGCCATTTACGAATCGGGAAAGCGCCGACTCACTCAATCCAGTTTCTTGAGCGATCCGATAGCGCGAGATATCAGCGTTCAGAATCGACTGGCGCAGTTGCTCGCTAAGCTGTCCGTGTGTTCTTGTCATGATTCAATCCTATGCGTTGCTTGCTCCGCTAGCAAGTACGATCGGTGTTTTCGGGCACGACGAAGCTCCATTAGTCGCTTGGACGCTGTTGGTGGATCACATTGCAGACACCTCCAATTGCCCGCCATGGATTGCCATAGCTCAAGCGTTCCACATTGGGAGCAGGGGTCAGGCGGGGCGATGATTTCGATTGATTCGTCCGATTCGGTGAGCTCAAGATCGTCGCCCCATTGGGCATTTGCGACCCGCAAGGCTGCCATCACATTCGGCGGAAAGCGCGGGTCGCCTTCCAGCCGCCTAAGGGACGCTCGCCAGACCTCGGTTGCGTTGGTCAGGTCGATTGTCCGAGCGTCCATGTCGCGCCGTAGGACCGCCAGAAGCTCGCCTTTGTGGATCTTCATCCGTTCGGCCAAGTCGGGCGTCACCACCGACCGGGGCGAGTACCGTAGCCGATCGCCGAGGGCCTCGATTCGGATTCCTAGGCGGACCAAATCGGTCATCAGTCGGGCCGCGCTCACACTTCCCCCCAATCGTCATCGGATTGCGTTTCGGGGACGCCTACATCGTCTACGTCTACGGAACCCTCGGAACCTGGTGTTAATGCCAGTTGTGTAGACGTAGACGCGGGCGAGAGTCGGAATACGCTTGATGGCCGCCCGCCCTTGGGGCCAGGTGGGGCATCATGCCATTCGCCGCAGCCGGCCCTAACAAGTTCCTCCAAGGCGGCTTTCGCCGCCTGGGCCGTCCGGTATTGCCGATTGCCTTGTTGAACCTTACGAACCGTTGCCGATCCGCCCTTGCGTTCTATCCATTCCATCAGCCGTCGTTGTTCGTGAACACCATCGGATTCTGACAGAAGGGCGTAGACTCGCTTGGCCTCGGCTTTGAACCATTGGGCCATCGCGATACCGGCCTTCATGCTGATTGCATCGACGGTGTCTGGGCTTTCCAGGTCGGCATCGTCAGCCGCCCATCGCGTGTAGTGGATTACCAGCGCCAACCGAGCCGCGTATTCTTCCAGCTTGGACCAAGCCGCCGCCAACTCGCCAGATAGGTCCGTTTGTTCCGCCGCGTGATGGTCGTAAAATTCTATCCATGCAGCTTTCGCATCGCGGGTCAGCCCCACCACCTCAGGACGCGGGTCGCCGTCGTCACCTACGTTTGGTTGCAGATCGTATAGTCGCGCGACCAGTTGGGAAAAGTCGTTTTCCGCAATTGGGTCGATGTC
>JASMLW010000065.1 GCA_030748485.1 Pirellulaceae bacterium | reverse complement strand
GGCGCGGGGCGACGCGAGAATGGAGCGTTGGTTGCAGCTGGAACGCCTGGTTCACCCGTGCTCAAGCACGGGCCTATGCCGCCTGCGGCGGAATGGGGCGTAAACGCCCCTCTGACTCTTTGACTCGCCGGCGTCCTGCCTTCTAGCCTGGAGACCCGTCCTACGACCTACGTTTACCTAATTCGTCATTCGTCATTCGTCATTCATTAGTCATTAGCCGTTAGTCATTCGTCATTAGAGGGCATTTCAAAACCCAGTAGGCCGCACGTTCTTCCCTCGTTTCCCAGCTTCCAAACAGGGTTTTTGAAATGCCCTCTAGTCGATCTCGACGATGTAGCACTTGCCGTCGACGAGCACCATCTCCTCGATCTTCAGTTTGATGCTCACGCGGTTCGCGTAGGCGAGCGTGACGTAGGAGTTCTTAAGCATCCGCACGCCCGGCGCGTAGAATTCAGAGACTCCCAGCCGCCCGGGCTCGACGCGCACAATCGTCGCCCGACTCAAGTCGTTGAACATCGTGCGGTACTCGCGAAACCGCTTGGTGTTGGCCGCCGTCATCTTTCCATAGAGCGCCTCACCGCCGGCTCGCTCAAAAACCCCGGCGTCGATGATCTCGGCGAGCGCGTCTTGCGAAACGAGCAGCAGCGCCAAGTCATCTTCATTGTTCTCCCGAAACAGGTCGGCAAACGCCCGCCCCGTTCGTTGGGCGGCTGCCAACTCTTCACTTGCCAGTGGCGCGAACTTTCCCAACTCCAACACTTCCAACGCATACTTGGCCGCGTTGGAGGTCGCCGGGTGGCGACTCTTCACCAACTTCTTCAACTCTGGTTCAAACTCGGGCAATCCGACGTATCCGATCATTGTGGCCACATAACTCTCTAAGGACTCGTCGTTGGAGCTGAGCACCTTGCGAAACAACCAGGCGAGAGGCCGCAGGTCGCGGTCGTTCGGTTGTCGCGGCTTGATCACGATCCGCGATGGATGATTGAAATCGCGGCGCCTCAGCTCGTGTCCGCTGACGATCTTCTCCAAGGCCACCATCGCCCACACGCGGACAGTTTGGTCCTTGCTCTCAAGCATCGGCAGTATCAAGGGGATCGCATCGGGATCCTGCGCTGCGGCCAGTGTCCCGAGTGCCATGACAACTTGCTTGGGATCGGACGAATCCAGTTGTTGTGCGACCTTGGGATACTCTCTGACAATCCGCTTCGCATCCAACGACTCGATGAACTTGTCATACGCCGATCGCAGCTGCTTGTCCGAGGTGCGCTGCGAATCCTGTCCGTAAACGGCCGCTGCCGTCGAAGCGATGACTATCACTAGCATCCACAAGCCGCGCATCAGTTCAACTCTCATCGATACAACTCCCGGTAGAGTAGTTGAGTAGGCCGAATCCAGGAGCGCAGCGACGCCGCTCCGGCAAGCGCCGTCGAAAACGGTTCCATCTGGTGACATCTGTCGAGTGGTTCATCGATTCCGCCGTCTCCGGCAAGCGCCGTCGAGAATGGTTTAACCTAGTGACACCTGTCGTATGGAGTGGAACTCTGGGCATCCCGTGATGAAGGGGATTCTGGCGAATCCCACTACGTGTCAGGTCGCATCCTATGTGACGATTCAATGCGCCAGCCGGATTCCAGCGAGTGTCCGAGAGCGGAAAAAATTTCTAACTGCCTCCCAGCGATTGAAGATAGGCAAGCAGATCGGCGAGTTGTTCGGGCGTCACATTGTCCACCAGTCCGTCGGGCATCATGGATATCGACTGTTTCACCCGCTCCTCGACGTCATCGCGGGGGAGCACGACGAGCACGCCGGTCGCGCGGCGGATATGGATGGCTTCCGCCGTTTCGCGGACGACGAAACCTGTCTCAACGAGGCCATCGACCGTGGCGAACGAATAGGTTTCGAAACCCTGGGCGATTTTGGCGGCGGGCTTCAGGATCGACTCGAGCAGTTCAGCGGGTTTGTAGCGTTTACCGATGTCGACCAAGTGGGGGCCCTTGGGAGTCTGACCGTCGGCGAACGTGTGACAAGCGACGCACGCTTGCCGCGTAAACAACTCCTTGCCTCGTCCCGCGTCGCCGGCTCGCTTCATGGCTCGCGCAAGAACATCTGTCGGAGCGAGTTGGGCGATGGCGTTGGGATCGTTCGGATCGGCCTTGACGATCGTGATCGGTTTCTGCGTTTCGGCGACCGGCTTCTTCTTCGCGACATCGACACCGTCAATTTTCACCTTAAAGAAGACCAATTGGTCGCCGATCCACTTCGCCGTTTCGCTGTCGGCGTCCCCTGCCGCGGTCCTGATGACCTGGGCGATCTTCGCGCTCTGCGCCCACGTCTTGCGGTCGTAGTACGGTCCACTTGTATCGGGTCGAGTTCCCCACCAACCGCCGTCGTACTCCCCTTCGCGGTGGTACAGCCGTACGAGTGCGGCAACCAATTCGCGGCGGCGGCGATCGTCGCGTTCACCGTTGAGGCTCGCGATCACGGCGCGGACGCTTTCCTCCTCGTGCAATTCCTGTAAGGCCGCCAATGCTCCCGCCCGATGGGGACCGGCGAGCGCTTTCGCGCAGGCGTCGGTCGACTCGAGCGCGATCAAGGCCCGCGTCACCAGGTGAGGAATAACTCGATCGGCGTCCGGTTGGTGGTGTTTCAGCGGCTTGTCGGATCGCGCAGTGAGCGGCAGCAATGCGGGGGCGGCCGCGCGATCTCCAATGCGCCCCAGCGAGATGATCGCCTGCGCGCGGACGCGCGGATCGGGGTCTTGCAAGAACTGGGCGAACCAATTCACGGGGGGAGCCTTGTCGAGATCCCCGATCCGGTCCGTCAGGGCTCGCAATACATGCTCGCGGACGACCGGCTGCGACGCCAACCGCTGCAGCGCGTCGTGCGAGTCGGCCCCCAGCCGCTGCTTGAGGGTGTAGATCGCGGCGACGCGAGCCGCCGGTTCGGCGTCGTCGTCACTCGCCAACGCGACCAAGCGGTCGGTGACGCCCGCGGTCGTCTTCACCTGGCGGAGAATGGCCCGCTGAGCGCACAGTCGCACCGCCGCGCTGGGCGAGCTCAGTTGGTCGACTAACTCCAAGCCGCCCAGTTCGGCCAGCCTCGGGGCCGGATGGGGAGTGTAGTCGAGGGGAGTGATCTGAGCGACGAATCCCACATTGTTCCCGCTGAAATCGAACTTGCCGTTCTTCCAACTACTCACGTACATCCGACCTGCGGCGTCCATGTCGATGTCCGTGGGCCGCGGGATCTTCAAGAAGACGTCTTGGTCCGCGGCGAAAGTCGGTCCCTGTTTCGGCAGGCGGTGCCGGTAGACCTCGCTGCGACCCCAGTCGCACGTATAGAGAGCATCGCCGAACTCGACTGGCCAGCGCGCGTCGTGGGCGAACATCCCCCCACACCCCGAGCCGCCGCCGTACTGAGCCAAGGGCGGCATCGTCTCGCCGCTGAATCGCATGTACTTCGACGGGTAGCCGTAGTCGGCCGATTGCAGAACGTGGCTTAAACGGATGTCCCAGCCGCCACCGTCGTTCGTATTGTCGCGAGTGAACATGTTCATGTACGGATCGATGCAAACGTCGAGAATGTTCCGCAACCCCCACGCGTACACTTCCATCTCGCGGCCGTCCGGCCGGACTCGCACAACGCCGCCGCCCCGCTTGCGGATCGTGCGCCCGTCGACTCCGCGGCAATTGAGCATGCCGAAGTCACCGACCGCAATGTAGATCCAGCCGTCGATTCCAACACGGATTCCGTTCGTCGTATGGTCAGCTCCGCGCTTTCGCAATTGGTCGGTGGTGACTCCAGTTAGCAGAGTCTCGTATCGATCGGCGGCTCCATCACGGTCTTCGTCGTGGAACACAGTGAGGTTGGGAGGGTGCAACACCCACAGCGATCCGTTGTCGTAGAACAGACCGC
>JASMLW010000064.1 GCA_030748485.1 Pirellulaceae bacterium | reverse complement strand
CGTGTCGACGATCGGACAACGCTCGCCGCCAATCTTCTCGTGGTACCACATCCACGCCTCGGGATTGATCCCCTCGCCCACCGTACCCAACAGTCGCAGGCTCGACAGGTTGTGCTTTTCGACGTGGTGGTCGCCCCACTTAATGAAGGCTCGAATAGCCGTCGGCGCGGTGTAGAGAATCGTCACCTTGTACTTCTCGACTAACTCCCAGAAACGATCCTCAGCGGGAAAGTTCGGCGCCCCTTCATACATCAGCGCGGTGGCTCCGGCCGACAAGGGTCCGTAAACGATGTAGCTGTGGCCCGTAATCCAACCGCAGTCGGCCGTGCACCAATAGATGTCGTCGTCGCGGTGATCGAACACCCATTCGAATGTCTTTTTGGCGTACAAGTTGTAGCCGGCGGTCGTGTGCCGGATTCCTTTCGGTTTTCCGGTCGAGCCGCTGGTGTACAAGATGAACAACGTCGACTCGCTGTCCAGCGGCGTAGCCGGACAATCGTCGTTCGATTGATCCATCAATTCGTGCCACCAATAGTCGCGGCCCTCGCGCATTTCCACATCGCAACCAACTCGATGAAGCACGATACACTTCTCGACGCTGGGTGACTTCGCCAAGGCGGCGTCAACCGTTTCCTTGAGATTGAGCACTTTGCCGCGGCGCCACGCGCCGTCGGAAGTCAGCTGAACTTTGGCGCTGGCGTCATTGTTTCGATCGGCGATCGCCTCCGCCGAAAACCCGGCGAAGATGACCGAATGCACGGCGCCGATGCGAGCGCACGCCAGCATGGCGATCGCCAACTCGGGAGTCATCGGCATATAGATCGAGACGACGTCGCCCGGTTCTACGCCTTGGCTCTTCAATACGTTGGCGAAGCGGCACACTTCGCGATGAAGTTGCTGATAGGTCAGCGTCCGCTGATCGCCGGGCTCGCCCTCCCAGATGATGGCGGCCTTGTTGGCGCGATCTGTGTCGAGGTGGCGGTCCAGACAGTTGTAGGAAACGTTGGTCTTGCCACCGACGAACCAGCTCGCATAGGGCTCGTCCCACTCCAGCGTTTGCGAATATGGCTCAAACCAATGCAAGTCCTGCTTGGCCAGCTTGTCCCAGAACGCAACCGGGTCCGACTTCGCTTCATCGTACAGCGCCTGATACGCTGCGGGTGAATCGATGGATGCTCGAGAACGAAACTCTTCGGACGGCGGAAACAGCCGATCCTCATGCATGACTGAGTCGATTCCACCGGTGCTTTCCGACATGGTTTTCCTCTGCACAAGTTGGGTGGCGAGGCCACTGTATAAGCGAGCTACCGCTCAATTGACGTTCGTCGCGGTCCCGGCTTTCGCTGAAATCGCCAGCGAATCATCTAGACCGTGCAGCGCGAACCACAATGGCCGTGAAACCGGGTGCCGATCCGTCCAAAAAAATGGTGACGGCGACGGACGGCGCCATCGGGCGACGCGAAGCTCGGATTCTAGAACTCGCCAACAGCAGTGTCAACGAACCGAACGCCGACTCACAAACGCGCGAACCGATGGCGTTGCGCGACTTCACTCGAGCGCCCAACTGTCAGTCGGGCGCAATCCGCACACCAAAGCTACGGAGCCTCGCTCAGCAACTCGGCGATCCGCTCGTCGATCTTGGCGAGTTCTTCGTAGCGGTCGTCATCGGCTCCCGACATGAACTCGTAACGCAGCTTGCCCTGACGATCGTAGAGTCGGTAATAGGGGATCGCCGCCGGCAAGTCGAATTCGCTGATCGCCGCCGGGCCGCCGCCGACCGAACTCTGCAGGTGAGTGAAGTACGCCCGCTTCTCCTGTAGGAAAGTGAGCACCGAATCGCGGTCGCCTGCGCCGTCAATGTTCAGTGAGATCACCGACAACCCTTGATCGGCGTAGTGCTTGTCCAGAGCGACCGAGTGCGGAAAGTGCTCCAGGCAAGGAACACACCACAACGCCCAGACATCGACGAGCACAACGTCACCCACCCGATTGGCAATCGTCTCGTCGTAGAGCTGCCGGTTGACCCGACGGATCTGTACATGTTGGGCCGGTCCACCGCACCCAGACGTCAAGAGCGCCGCCGCCAACCAGCCGATCGACAGTATTTTTGTTGCAGCCGTCATCGCTTTGGCGCTTACGAGAAAGCCAACAAGTTCATCAGCGCGTGACGCCCGAACCAACACTCCTCTCCCGCCGGACACCACCCCCGCCCGCAAACCGGTCGGTGTCTCATCGCGTGGCGCGCGTCAACCCGTCAACTCGCGACTATTCCGGATAAAGGGCCGTCGACAGGTACCGCTCACCGATGTCGGGCAGGACGACCACGACCAGTTTGCCTTCGTTTTCGGGCCGCTTCGCCACTTGAATGGCGGCCCAAGCGGCGGCTCCGGAACTGATGCCGCACATCACCCCTTCGTCCGACGCCATTTGGCGAGCCATATTGGCGGCGTCTTCATCGTTCACTTGAACGACATCGTCGAGAATGTCGACGTTGAGCACATCGGGGATGAAACCAGCTCCGATTCCCTGGATCGTGTGCTTGCCCGGCTGCAGGTCTTGATCGTTGCGGCGCTGCGTAATGACCGGACTATTCGCCGGTTCGACCGCGATCGACTGCATTTCGGGCTTGCGCGCTTTGAGCACTTCCGACACGCCGGTGACCGTACCGCCCGTGCCGACGCCACTGATAAAGATGTCAATCTGACCGTCCGTATCCCGCCAAATCTCTTCCGCGGTGGTCTGCCGGTGCACTTCGGGGTTAGCCGGATTCTTGAATTGCTGAGGCATGAAGTACTTGTTGGGATCTTCGGCCACGAGCTCCTCCGCCTTGCGGACGGCCCCCGGCATGCCCTCAGCCGCGGGCGTGAGCACCAGGTCGGCTCCGAGCGCTTTGAGCATGCGGCGACGCTCCAGAGTCATACTTTCCGGCATCGTCACCTTGAGCTTGTAGCCACGCGCCGCGCAGACGTAAGCCAGGGCGATTCCCGTGTTCCCGCTCGTCGGCTCAATGATCACCGTGTCGCTGTTGATCTTCCCGTCAGCTTCCGCGGCGTCGATCATCGCGCGCCCGATGCGATCCTTCACGCTCCACAACGGGTTCATGTTTTCGATCTTCGCAACAACGGTCGCCACGCACCCGTCGGTGACCCGGCGCAGTTTGACCAGCGGCGTGTTGCCAATGCATTGAGTGATCTCTTCGTTAACACCGGCCGGCGTCGCAGTGGACATCGAGTTTTCCTCATTCAAGTGGGGGCGTGCGCTGATAGGGGGAGATGACCGCGCGCACGCCGTTCGGGCGGCAAAATCGCCGGGAGTATACCAGATTGCAGAAAATCGGGTCAACGAACCGCCGGAGGATCTCGTGCGAATCTGTCGCGAATCGACAACCGTCACTTGTTGTCGTTGATGATCACCATCGACTTCAACAGATCCTCGTTCGTGGAGGGTACGACGGAAATAACGGAACCGTCGGCGCGGGAGACCTGCAACAGACCATTGATAACAACCCGCCCGTCTTTGATCGCCGCATCCAGTTCCTTGATGTCCAAGTCGCGAGGCTCGGACCACTCGATCTGTGAGTTTTGAATCTCGATCAGCATCAAGGTATTTGACGTGCCGTCGGTCACGTCGGCGAACCTGGCGGCTTTTTCGCCGTCGAAGAGCGTGTTTGCGCCCGTGATCACGACGTAGTTCGTCTCGTTGGGAATCGTGTTCATACCATTCGGCGATATGTAGGTCGGGATGGCGGAGAGACGCACGGCCGCATTGACTGGATCGTCCCACGGCTTGCCGAAGTCATAGTTGGCGTGGATCGCCTGACTTTCCAGGAACGGCAAAACCAGTGTCCGCCAGCTCGTCATCGGCTTGCCATCCTCGTCGGGGATGTAGGCCGGCGGCAGTGAGTTGTAAGAGTCGTGGTAGTTGTGCATCGCCAAAGCGATCTGTTTCAGGTTGTTCTGGCTAGACGCTCGGCGAGCCGCCGTGCGAGCCGCCTGGACAGCTGGCAGCAGCAACGCCAAGAGGATCAACACGATCACCACCCCGAACGCCAACACGCCTCCCAAGACGATGGCGATTGCCGTGCCTGATTTGGCCGCGGGATTAGCTTGAGCGACGTGCACTGGCGCAGCTTTGGGCACGGTGACTTCCTGGCCACAAGACGAACAAGGTCCGGTTTGCCCCACGTACTCGTCCGCCACGATGGTCTGTTTTCCGCAGTGCGGACAGGCGAAATTGATAGGCATGAGTTGGTCCCTTTCTATTGGGTCTCACTAGCCAGGCGAAGAGTACTAGCCGATTGGGAGTGTTCGACGGCGGGCCGACGATATTGTCGGTGGCCCGGATGTTTTTCGCCATGACCGCAGTTCAAAAAGCGGGGTGGGCCACCGGCGCTCCAAAGCAACCGTCCCACCCCCCCGTCTTGCCGATCCAATCATCCCATTGCTGGAGGATTTGGCGAGTGCGTGCGACTCGCGAAACTACCTCGACGTAACGCGCTGCAGTCCGCTCGGTAAACGGATCGCGGCGGCGGTCGCGAAGCCATTTGCGGCACACTTGGTGGCTGCCAACTCGACTCTCCCAAACATCCACCGCGACCGGCGCGACTCGACACGCCGCGGACAACTCGATCCCGCCCGCCGAGAAACGCGGATAACGACCGCTGACCGACGCCGGCAGTGGTCCACTCAAACCGACCGGGGCGAAGTCGCCCTCGTCCTGGCGGGTGTGCAGGTGCAACAGCGCCTGGCCGATGCGAACCGCCTCGGACAACACTCGCGGCGACTGAGGAACGAAGACTCGGGGAAAACCTCGAGCCAACTGGAGGGCGAAACGCTCCCGATAGTGTCGACTGTGCAGTTGGGCGTAGATCATCGCTGCGACGCGGCCCGCGCGGGCGTGAGTCAGTGGCGACTCCGCCTTCCACCCGGCCACCCTGGCGACGAGCGTCGAGAAGTGGGGAGCGATGTTGGCGACAATTCGCTCACCGTCGAAGCGGAGAATTGGAAACAAGCTCTCGCTGCCCCGGTTGTCAGAGCGAATGACGCCGTCGATGGCGATCCGATCGACGGCCCAGATGTGCGCGGGCGGGTCGTGAGGGGGGAATTGCCGCCGCGCAACGATCGCCAGATTCGCAGGCGCGTCGAGAAGTGTCGCCAGCGCACCCCGCGTCCAATCCACCATCCAGTCGGCCCACAGGACATAGCGGCGGTCGCATGGCCGGTACTCGCACGTGCGAATGAAGTCCTCAACATTCGGCGTTGTCGCCAGCCTTTGTCGAGCCTCGTCCAGCTTCCAACTACGCGTGTCGCCTGGCGGGTACTTGGTCGACCGCGATCGCCGAAAGTACTTGTCGCGAATCTGCTGGTCGGTCACGCGGGGATCGACCAGTTCCGCGATTCGACTCCGCAGTTCTTCGCGCGTCGGAGCAACGACTAGCGCGTCGCGGGCCGTCACCGGCGCCGTGGAGTGAAAAGGGAAGATCTCGTCGAGCGGAAAGCCGGTCTGGTAGATCGGCTCACTTGGATCGTCGTGGTGATTGAACAGATAAGCTGGCGGCGCTGGGGTCACCGCTGCAGCTGGCGAGACTGTCGAGAGCGCCGACAACTTTGCGCTGCGGCCTCCCCACAGGTCGTCGCGCCGCAACTCAAAGTCAGCAGTCGATTCGAAACTGCGAAAGAAGCACGAAACGGCGACGCCCTGTTCGATACCGAAGACGCTCTCGTCGCGGTCGCCTGCCGGGTGGCGCTCGCCGTTCTTTCGATTGCCGTGCAAGTCGACGACTTCGCCGCCATCGAAAACTCGCATGAAGCGACGTCGCAGACCACGAAAAGTCGCGTTGTCCAAGAAGCCGTGATTGGTGACAAAGGCGACGCAGCCGATTCGGGCGGCAGTGACATGCTGTTGAGCGATGCGAAAGAACTTGACGTAGTCGTCATTCAGCCAGGTCTTGCGTTCACCCAGCGGCCGACCGTCGACTTCAAAATACCCGTCCTCGTCCCGCAATAGCTGTTGGATCCATTGTGTCTGATTACTCGAGACGCCGGAAAACGGCGGGTTGCCGATCACGACGGTGAATGGGGATTCGCTGAGTTGGGGGCGCAGCAGCGAGTTCGCCAGCCTCACGCGCACGCCGCGGCCGTCGCGGACGCCCGCGTCGCGAAGCCAGTTCGCCAGCCGCAGTCGGGCGATGAGCATCGGAGCGGGCATGATTTCGCGGCCCTCGATCCGAGGCATCGCGCGCTGCAAGTAGTCGGCCCAGTCGGACGAAGAGTCCCTTGTGGACAGCTGTCCCGCGCGGTGGCGGTCCTGCATGCGGCTCAGACATTCGTCGAGGAAGACGCCCGCGCCGGCTGCCGGATCGAGCACGCGAACGACGGGAGCCGACGACCAGCGGGAAGGCGCGTCGGGAAAACAGTCGCTCCAAGTGCGGCTGGACGCGAGTCCCCCGGGCACTCGAATGCGATTCTCCAACGTCTCGTCAACCCGTCGCACGACGAATGAAGCGAGCGCCGAGGGAGTGTAGAAGACGCCTCGCCGACTTCGGCGTCGCGGATTCCATTCACGCAAGAAATGCTCGAACGAATCAGCGTCGAACGATCGGCTGCCAGCCGACGCGCTCGGCAACTCGCGAGCAACGTCATCCAAACGAGCCTCGATCCCCAGCCGCGTCCACGTGCGGCGATCCGCGGCGCTCGGCTTGCGGCCGGCTGCCGAGAGGTGAATCCACGGCGGTTCATCCGCCGCGCAAAGCGACTTGACAAACTTCTCGCTCCATTCGCCTCCAAGTTGGGCGGCGACATGCGACCCGCAGACAATCGCCTCGGACAGATCGTCAGCCGTGCGGCTCAAGTTCGGCTCGCGGGCCACCGCTGCGCAGATCGACTCGTCCCAGGACTCCAGTCGTGACGGTTGGGCCAGTAGATCGTCGCGCACGCCGCGGGCGATCCGGCAGAGTTGAGCGACAGCCTCCGTTCTGTTGGACATCTTCCGCACAACCCTCACGACTCGGCCGGCTAGAACTTTGCGCAGAATTGACAAGGACGTCGCGAGTCGCACGGTTGCCGCAGACCCTCGATTCGCCAAGACAATAGCAAGTTGTCGCCGACAGGTCGCGTTGCTGTCAACCAGACGGGCCGCGCGGCTCCGACCTATCCATGTTGACCTATGTTTTCAGACTTGGTGTCGTTTTTTTCGCGAGACGCTGTTGCAGGGGCAGGAGCATGAAGGCCGTGGTGTTTGCCGAAACCCTCGATCTAGTTGAGGGAAAGGTTGGAGTCGATTCATTTGGCCCCCACCGGCTGTGGTGGAGTCGACAGACCATGGCCCCAACTGCTCACGCGACTCAATCCGTTGTCGCGAAAGACCGAGAGATGGGGCCGTGACCAACACTAACTCCGCAAAGCGAAAACAGACGCACGAGCAACACACCCGCCATCGAGCCGGCCGTTTGCTCGAAACAAAATCGCGCCAACTGAACGACAGGCACGATGAGCTGCGCGATATGACGTCCGCGCTGAGAAACCCGCTTCGTCGAGTCGACGCGATTCTGCACAACGCGGCCGAAGCCATCCTCACTTTCTCGGGCGACGAGAGAATCGAAACCGCGAATCGCGCGGCCCGCGCGATGTTTGGGTTTCAGGACGATTCCATCGTCGGCACACAGCTGACCGACTACCTGCCGCGAATCGCAACCGGCGGGCTGCGAGAAACTGTCTCGACAGTGCACGACGAGTACTTGGCGGTGCGCCGCGACGGATCGACCTTCCCGCTCGAAATGGTCGTCAGCAGCGCCGAACAGTCGGATCGGCAACTGTTCATCGCCATCGCCCGCGATATGACGCGACGCTCACAGCTCGACGCGCAATTGTCCAAGGTCCACTACATGGAAGCCGCCGGACAGTTGGAGCCCGGAACGGCTGACGCGCTGGACCGGCCCATCCAGACGGCCAGTCACAACCTCCGCTATCTGGAAACGTGCGTCACCGACTTGGTCAAGGTGATTGAGCAGTGCCGCCAACTTGCCCGCACGACGAGCGGCAGCGCCCTCGGAGAAATGCGCACTCCAGCATCCGCGGACGAATTGTCGGCCGAGCTCAGCCCGAAAGTCTCGCCGATTTCACTCGATCGGTCAGCTGCAAAACCAGTACGAGGGGGCGCTGCTCGGTGCTAACTGCAATTGAACTCATCGATGTGATGTGGCTGCTGATCTGCGCCGCCCTGGTGATGCTGATGCAGGGCGGGTTTTGCTGTCTGGAAACCGGACTCGTGCGGTCGAAGAACAGCATCAATGTGGCGATCAAGAACTTGATGGACTTCTGCATCGCCGTATTGGCGTTCTGGGCGTTCGGCTACGCGCTGATGTTTGGGGCGAGTTGGTGCGGTGTGATCGGGACGTCCGGATTCGCTCCGGATGGAGCCGTCACGACGACGGGTATGGCCAAACTGCTCTTCCAACTGGTGTTCTGCGGCACGGCGACAACGATTGTGTCAGGGGCCGTGGCGGAGCGTTTGCGTTTTTCCGGCTACCTGGTCATCGCCGTACTGACGGCCGGTCTGATCTATCCGGTGTATGGGCATTGGGTGTGGAACGGCGTGTTGGACGGCGAAGCGACCGGCTGGCTCGCCCGCATGGGTTTTATTGACTTCGCGGGTTCCGCTGTTGTTCACGCGGTGGGCGGTTGGGTGGCGCTGGCCGGCGTTCTGATCATCGGTCCGCGACTCGGGCGTTTCTCGGACGAAGGCGCGCCGCCGTCGGGCCACAACTTGCCGTTCGCGGTCGTGGGCGTCACGTTGCTGTGGTTCGGTTGGTTTGGATTCAACGGCGGAAGCGCTCTTACACTAGCCGTCGAAACTCCCTTCGTGCTGATGAACACCTGCTTGGCGGGAGCCGCGGGTGGTGTCACCGCCATGGTCTATTCGTGGATCGTACATCGCCAGCCGCAAGTCCCGGACGTGATCAATGGAGTTATCGCCGCTCTGGTCGGTGTGACCGCATCATGTCACATGATTACACCGATATCGGCAATCGCCATCGGCGTGATCGCGGCCGTCCTCTGCCAATTGGCCACAATTGCTTTGGCGCATCTCAAAATCGACGACGTCATCGGCGCGTTCCCGGCCCACGGCGTCTGCGGCATGTGGGGCGTTGTCGCCGTCGCCTGCTTCGGCGACCTCGATGTCGCCGGCTTGCAAAACACGCGGTGGGAGCAGTTTCAGATTCAACTGTTTGGAGCCGCCGTTTGCGGAGCTTGGGCGTTTGGCGTCGGCTATACAGTTCTCTGGGTCGCCAATCGCATCATGCCATTGCGGGCGTCGGTCGAGGACGAACGAGCGGGATTGAACTTCGCCGCCCATGGGACACGCACCGATCTGAGCGAGTTGCTGGTCAACATTGAGAAGCAGCGAGTTGGAATGGGAGGCGACAAGATCACAGCCGACGGCGAGAGCACCGAGGCCGGGCAGATCGCGGCGATCTACAACTGCGTCGTCGACGAGATCGAACAGGAGCGAGAATCCTCCGCCAAGTTGATGGAAAGTGAAGTCCGCATCAGGCGCATCATCGACTCGTGCCACGACGCCTTCATATCCATGGATTCCGACGGCACGATCACGGAGTGGAACTCGGCCGCGGAAATCATGTTTGGGCACGAACGAGTGGCCGCCGTCGGCAAGATCGTCTCGGACGTCATCTTGCCTCCCCAACATCGGCCCGAGATGCCGGGATTGCCCGCCGATTTCGTTGAAGCGGCCACCAACGGTGATCGTATTGAGACCAACGGGCGCCGCGCCGACGGACGCGAATTCGCCATCGAGATCGGCGTCTCACTCGTTCAGGACGGCTGTACGTTCGTCTTCAACGCCTTCATTCACGACGTCACCGACCGCCGAACTCTACAGCTGCAGCTGTCCCAGTCCCAAAAACTTGAATCGATGGGACAACTGGCCGCCGGCATCGCTCACGAGATCAACACGCCCACGCAATACGTCGGCGACAACGTCCGATTCCTCAAGGACGCCTTCGAAGACCTCAAACCAGTACTCGAGTGCGCACAACAGATTTCCAATTCGCAGGAAGCCGCCGATCCAGAACTGCTGGCCGGGCTGGCAAACGCGGTCCAAGAAGCCGACGTCGAGTACTTGATTGAAGAACTTCCCAATGCGATTGACCAATCACTCGAAGGCGTCGAACGAGTCAGTAAGATTGTTCGGGCGATGAAGAAATTCTCCCATCCCAACGCCACCGAAGAGAAGGCCTTGGTCGATATCAACGAGGCGATCGCCAGCACGGTTACCGTCGCCAAGAACGAGTGGAAATACGTCGCTGAACTCGAGATGGACTTCGACGACGAACTGGTGGAAGTGCCCTGCCTGGAAGGCGATTTCAACCAAGTCATTCTCAACCTCATCGTCAATGCGGCGCATGCGATTAAGGACCGAATCGGTGACGATCCCGAAAAGGGCGTCATCGGCATCAAGACATTCTTGGACGGAAGTTGGGCGGTCATCACCGTAACCGACAACGGCTCCGGCATGCCTGAGGAAATCAAGGACCGCATCTTCGATCCATTCTTCACGACCAAGGATGTCGGCAAAGGAACAGGCCAAGGGCTGACGATCGCTCACTCGGTCGTCACGAAGAAGCACGATGGACAAATCGAAGTTGATTCTGAAGTGGGCTCCGGCACGACGTTCACGCTGAGGCTGCCTCTGGACTACTCTGAGCCGACCCCGGTGGAGCAAGGCGGGGTCGAGGTGTCGGTGTCGTAACGATGCGGATCTCAAGACAAAACACAATCGAGCGCTTTGATGGAGTTGGCGGATGATCGAGATTCTCTTTGTCGACGACGACGAGTTGATTCTGGCGGGACAACGCCGCATGCTGCGCGCCAATCGAGATGAATGGAACATCACGACTCGACCGGGTGGAGCCGAAGGACTCGACTACCTGGCGGAAAACCCCGTCGACATTGTCATCTCGGACATGCGGATGCCGCAGATGGACGGAGCCACGTTCCTGGGACGTGTTCGCGAACGGCGCCCCGGAGTGATTCGCGTCATCCTGTCGGGCCAGTCAGATGACGATTCAACGGTGCGAGCCGCCAGCGCGGCTCATCAATTCCTGTCAAAGCCCTGCAACGCCGAGCAGCTCAAGACGGCCATTCGCCGGGGCGTCACAGCCCGCCAGCGCATCCCCCACGAAGCGCTCCGCGACTTCGTGTGCGGTCTCGCCTCGTGTCCGTCCGATCAGGAATTGCTGCGCAACATCAAAGACTGTCTAGAAGCAGACTCACTGACTGTCGAACAGTATGGCGAGCTGGCGGCGCGCGACCCGGCGCTGGTGCTCAAAGTCGCCCAACTCGTCAGCACTTCGTTCTTTGGCGCTCCCCAACACCACATCCATCCATCACAGGCCTTGCAACTGTTCGGCGTCGACCTGATGCGTCAACTGATTCTCGAAGAGAACGGAATGGTGCGTCCGGCGGGTGTGGCCGGCCCCACGGCGGAGTTCACGAGCGTCGCGCATGACTGCGCACAAACGGCGACACGACTAGCCGTCGAATACGGTGTCTGTCATCCCGAGGACGCCGGTGTGGCCGCAACAATCGCTCAGCTAGGCGATTGCCTGCTCGCCGAGTTCGCGGGAGGAATGGATAAGTCGCCGGCTGCTGATGGCGATTCGAGGTCGCCGTTCAGCACCGACCTGGCGACCTACGGATTGGATCGTTTCGAGTTAGCGGCGGCGCTTGCCGAGATTTGGGGAGTACCGTCGCACATTGCAACAACAGCTCGCTTCATCCGGTTGCCGTCACAGTGCAAGTCGCCGCCTCCGACACTGTTGCCGGCGCACATGGCCACCGTGCTCCACCGACACGACGTGCCGGCCGACTATGACTTCCTCGACGCCCGCCAGGAAACCGAACGCTTTCGACAACTACGGGCTGCTAACTTAGCAACCGCACAGTAGGGATCAATCTCATGAATAATCGCGTGCTCTTTGTCGACGACGAACCCAACGTGCTCGACGCGATCAAACGCCATCTGCGCAAACAGTTCCACGTCGAGACGGCGACGAGCGGCCCGCAAGGTCTCGAGATGCTGCAGGGCCCCGAGCCCTACGCGATCGTCGTGTCGGACATGCAGATGCCCGAAATGGATGGCCTTCAGTTCTTGCAACAGGCGAGTGAACTGGCGCCTGACACGGTGAGAATGATGCTCACCGGCAACGCCGACCAGACAACCGCCGTGAAGGCCATCAACACGGGGGCCATCTATCGGTTTCTGAACAAGCCGTGTCCGCCGGACGAGATGATGCCCGTCCTGGCCGAGGGACTTGAGCAATACCGCTTGGCGACTGTGGAAAAGGAACTCCTGTCGAAGACGCTGACCGGTAGCGTGCGGGTGCTGATGGATGTGCTGGCGATCGCCAAACCAGTCGTCTTCGGACGCTCGGCCAATATCCGCAACGTCGTCTCAAAATTGGGTAAAGAGCTCAACGTCGATAACGCGTGGGAGTGTGAAATCTCCGCCATGCTAAGTCAGATTGGCTGCGTCGGCATTCAAGACGCCACGCTCACCGCCATCTTTGCCGGACAGCAAGTGCGGGCGGACGAACAAGAGACTTTTGAGAACCATCCGGCCGTCGGCTCCAAGTTGATCGCCGCAATCCCCCGCTTGAGCGGAGTCGCCGAAGTTGTCAGATATCAGAACAAGCAATTCGACGGTGGGGGGCATCCCGACGACAACATCGCCGGACAGGACATCCCCATCGGATCTCGGATTCTCAGATTGGCGACCGACTTCGTCGCGCTGGGAAACAAGTGGAACAACAAGGAACTGGCGATCGCGGAAATCGAATCGAGGGAGGGGGTCTACGATCCCGAATTGATCGAGTTGTTGGTGCGAGTCGAAGAACTCCAGCAACCGTACAAGGTGATGTCCATCGACATCTACAACATTCCCGATGAGGGCGTTGTGCTCAATCACATTTTGACGCGAACCGACGACATCGTCGTGCAGCGCGGGACCGAACTCAACCTGACGATGAGGCAGCGTCTCAAGGGGGTCTTTAAGACGCGCGGAGTCAAGCAACCGATTCAGGTGTTTGTTCCCAAATCGATCGCCCACACTGTCGAAGAATTCCAACCGACCGTCGCCGACAACCCAGTTCCCGTTTAGCTTGACGGACGGTCATTTTGAGTCGAGTTCGATGACGCCATCCCATCCGTTGGGAGGCGTTCGATTGTGCTGAGCGATGAAGACGGTGAGAAAATCTTTGGCGCGATCGGCTGCCGGAACGGCGTGCAGCAGATTGAAGGAGGCGTCCCAGTCCCCGGCGATCAGCGCGTCGAGGGCCCGCTCGTAAGTGGCTAAATCGTCGTCGTTCAGTTCCGGAGACCGCGCGTAACAAGGCAGCAACTCCGAAACCTCGACCGCGCCTTTGAGCCCGTAGGGCCGCAACTTGGCGAGCCGTCTGAGGCGACCGTCGAAGCCGGCCGCTTGACGCAGCATCTGAGCCGTCGGCTCATCGACCAGGATGGGGGTCCTCAAGCGTTTCGTCATCCCCTCCAGACGCGCCGCCAGATTCACGACCGGTCCAAAAACAGTGACCTTGACTTGATCGACCGTGCCAATCTTGCCGGCGACGGCGCGGCCGCTGGCGACACCGATGCCGATACGAAAATCGACCAGCGGGTGGTCATCGTCCCGGGCCGCCGTCTCAAATTCGTGACGGATCGCCAGCGCGGCTTCAGCCGCCCTCCGCGCCGCATCGGCCTGCTGCAGCGGCCAACCCCAAAATCCCATCGCCGCGTCGCCGTGAAAGTCGCCGACGACGCCGCCATGGGCGAGGATCGATCGCGTCATCACGCCGAGCGCGCCGCTGACGCGGTTCAACAGCTCGAGCAGGTTGCGCGCGTTCTGTTCACTGCGGCGGGAAAATCCGCGGAGGTCGCAAAACAGCACCGTGACGTCGGCTTCGCGGGGAGCCAGCATGACGTCCGGATCTCGATCCGCGATCGCGTCCAGGACAACGGGCGAAATGAATTGGCTGAGACTGGCGATCCGCCGCTCCGACGCCCGCAATTCGTAGAGACGACCGAGCGTGGCGGCCGTCAACTCAGCGAACTTCAAGTCGTCCCGCAGGTCGGCGAAACTGGCGGACGACGAGGGTTCCTCGCGGCGGTCGCCGGCCACGTAGATCGCCCAGCCTTGCCCACCCACGACGGGTGTGCAAAACGCCCACTCGGCGTCGCCGGCGTTCGTGAAGGATTGAACGGAATCCGCTGTCTCCCAGACGTGCACCACGCTCTCGCCGGTCTCTGTCGAGCGACGGATCAGTTTCTCGCTCGGTTCGAACGCTCCGCTCACCTGCCGCCTGCGGTCCCAATGCAGCACCCTGGTCTCGCCTTGCACCGAAAGGATGGCCGCGGCCGCCGCGTTGGGAATGCCGGCCAGCAACATGTTGACGAAGCGGACCCAAATCTCGGCGTCGTCGGACGCGCCCGAGATGATCTCCGGCAGACGGCTCAACACGTCGATGCGCTGGTCGGCGTTACGAAACCGCGACTGTTGCAAGGCGTATTGGCTATAGGCCTGCTCGGTCACCGGGCTCGGCGCGTCGAGCGAGATATTGACCTCTTCGTCCGCCAGTTGAAACGTCGTTTCGCCGATGACGAAGTGGTCGCCCGGTTTCGCGGAGAAAGACAAACGCTGTTTGCCTTGAATGAAGATGGGGTTTCCCGCTTCGCTCAGTTGCCGGACTTCCAGCCTGCCGTCCTCCCACCGGATTTCGGCGTGCCGTCGCGAGATGTGTGAGTCCCAGGGGACGTTCCAGACATCGCGGGCGCGGCCGATCACGTAGGACCGTCCCTCTCGCAATGTCCTCCGCCAACGCTGGTGGGAGGCTCCGCCTTGAGCAATTAGGTCCGGCACGCGCCCCCTCGCTTAATCACTCGGTTTTCGACTGCCGGGTCCGCCGCTGCGCCGCGGAGCCGCCATCGTCGTCATTTCGTAAATCGGCGTCGCCCCGCTGCCGCCGTTGCCGCTCGATCTCGAGGATGTCGCGGGGCTGCCCATCGCTCGGATGACAAACCCCCACAAGGCAAACACGACCAACAGCACAACTCCCAGCGCCAACAGCCCCTCTCGCAACATCTGCCGGCCGAGCTCCTGAACCGGCCTGATGGCGCTGGCGTAGTCCTCCTGCACCACCACGGTCAAACCCGTGTGCAGGGGTTCGCGGCCGCCGCCCGCTGTGCCGCGCTGCAGCACCACCGGAGCCTCCGCGAAGATCCACTCGCGGTCGTATCGCCCGCCATCGACGTCTTTGCCGAACGGATCATAGTAGGCCAGGTTGTCCGGGTCCAGCTTCACGCGGTACTCGCTGAATCTACCGGGCAGACGCTCGCGACCCTCAAAAATCGGATGCTGCAACACCATTCCTTGCTGACCGCCCAGGCGGTCGTCGATCAGGACGGCGAAGAATGAATCCGTCCCTTCCTCGAAACGCGAGAACAGCCCCAGGTCGACAGTCAGCGCGACGACACCGAGGAATTCCTCATCGCCGCCCATCACCGGATCGTAGATCGGAGTGGCGATCGCAATCTTCCATTTGTTCGTCGCTTGACTCTGAAACGGCGCGGACAGACGAGTGGAGCGAATGTGCTGATTCGGCGGCGGACGAATCGGCTGCTCGTCCGCATCGCGAAGGTCGTCCGGACCACCGTGAAAGTAGGTCCGCCACGAGTAGTTTTTCCCGACCGTCGACGTGTTGTTTCGCGCGGCGAACGCCGCGGCGACTTGAGTGCCCCATTTGTCGCATACAAACCAACTCGCCGCGTCCGGAGAATCGGGGTTGGCGAGCAGTCCGTCAACCAATTCCTGCACGGGCGAACGCGACTCGTGTTGCAAGAACTCGGTCCGCGCCGAGAACGGCTTGACTGAGTTGTTGGCCGGATCCGCCAACTGCTGTAGTTGATCCTCCGTCGACGACGACAGATTTCGCAGCATGTCGTGCACCGCGGTGTCGCGACCAATTTGCTCAACCGAGTTGAAGTAGCGTTCGATACTCTCAGCCGCGCGGCCGGCAATCGCCTGCGCCGCGAACTGGTTTGATTCGTGCGCCCGCCTAATCGTCTCGTCCTGCGAGTGCTCGATGGCGTCGCTGTATCCCCGCCACCCGAACAAGGCCATCACCAACAACAGCAGCAGCGGCCCGACGAATCCCAGAATCACTTGCGGCAACCGCGCGCGACGGCGATCGCGATCACGCAAGGCGTCGAGGATTCCCTGCACGTTGGCGTAGCGTTGCCGAGGGTCGGCGGACAGGCAGCGCTCGACAATGTCCGCCAGCGAACGATCCATGCCCGGCAGCCGCCGGTGCCCTGTCGGCGTCGGCGACGAATTGATCACCTCGCGATAGTTCTTCAGGCGGTCCAATAACGACTCGGCGTCGTCGATCCGATCCAACGCCTGCGAACTGCGGTGCGGCGGGTCGCCCGTCAAAGCGCAGTAGTAGAGCGCGCCCAATCCGTAGACGTCCCACCGCGCATCCGGCACAGCGTCTAGATCGGCCTGCTCGGGAGCCATGTAAAACAACGTCCCCAACGACGGCGATTGCTCGTGCGACAGTCGCGACTGACCGAAGTCGGCCAAACGCGGCTTGGCGTCTACGTCGAGCAAGACGTTGGCCGGTTTCAAATCGCAATGAAGCACTCCCTTGCCATGAGCGTGCACCAACCCGACGGAGATTTCGCGGAAAAGGTTGGTCGCCTCGTCGACATCCATCGGGCCGTCGTTTTCCAACCGGTCGTTGAGCGACCCGTTTTCGATGTAGTCCATCACGTAGTACGGCGGATCCGCGTCCCAGCCGACGTCCAACAACTGCACGACGTAACGGTCGGCGGAGAGAAACACCAACTTTTCGACTTCGCGCGACAAGAGCGACCAGTCGACGCCGCCGCGATGCGTGTAGAACTTGATCGCCACTCGGCGACCCGTGTTGTGGTTCACACCCACCCAAACTTCGCCGTATGCGCCCGCACCGAGAAAGTCTTCGATCTGGTAGCCGGGCACCTGCGTCGGCGGCTGCGTCTTTTTCAGGCTTAGGTCGCGAGCTCGTTTGAGGTCGCTGCTGTCCTGATGTTCTGTATGCTCAGTGTCCATCCGAGGTGCTCTGTATCCATCTTGAAATCCCTATCCCCCTCAGCAGCGCGGCCGGCGTCGTTTCATCAGGACAAGCCGCGGGAAACTATCGCAGCGCCGTTTCGTATGGTATCACAACCTCAAATTCGCGGCTGTCGGTTTTTGATCTAATCCGAACGACTTGTGGTGTTGAGCGTTTTCGGGATGCGGCAGCCGATTCCCACCATTCCGCCGAGTCACGCGGCAGTCATCGGCAATGAGGAGAAAGCATGTTCCCTGTCAGCTCCAATCCACCGAGCCTCTGCGCTCGCAGTGGCTGGTGCAAAGTTTTGCTCATTGCGATGGTGGCTTCGATACTCGTTCACCCGTGTCACGGACAGACGGACGACGATAAACGGCCGAAGTTGGACGGACGCGACGGACGCAACTTGGCCCTGGGCAACTTTCGTCCCCGCGCAACCTTGCAGGTCGACCAACACTTGCTCGGTCGCGCCAAGTTCCCCGTCGTCGATGTGCATACGCATTTCTTCTACCGCACGAAGCACTCGCGGCAACGACTTGCCGACTTCGTCGCGCTGATGGACCGGCACAACATCGCCGTCTGCATAAGCTTGGATGGAAAACTGAATGGCCAGTTCGAGGAACACCGCCAGTTCCTTTGGAAAGAACACCGGTCGCGGTTCGTGATATTCGTCAATGTCGACTGGCAGGGAGATGGAAAGGTGGATGACCCGACCAGCTGGGATTGCCACCGACCCGACTTTGCTCGCCGCGTCGCCGGCCAACTCGCAGCCGCCAAGCAGGCCGGAGCCAGCGGACTCAAACTCTTTAAACAATTCGGCTTGGGGCACAAGAATCCCGATGGGTCGTTGATTCGCATCGACGACAAACGCTGGGACCCGATTTGGAGCGCGTGCGCTGAACACCGCCTCCCCGTCATTATTCATACGGCCGATCCGGCGGCTTTCTTCCAACCGATCGACGAACAGAACGAACGCTGGGAGGAACTCTTTCGACATCCCGAATGGAGCTTCTACGGCGATCAATTCCCCAGCCGCAACGAACTGCTTGCCGCCCGCAACCGAGTTATCGCTCGACACCCCAAAACAACGTTCATCGGCGCCCATTTCGCCAACAACCCCGAAGACCTGAAGACCGTCGGGAAGTGGCTGGACACCTTTCCCAATCTGTACATCGAACCGGCGTCCCGGATCGGTGAACTCGGCAGGCAGCCCTACACGGCTCGCAAGTTCTGCCTCAAATACTCCGACCGCATCCTGTTCGGAACCGACGGCCCCTGGCCGGAAACGCGAGTCAAACTGTATTGGCGGTTCTTCGAGACGTACGACGAGAACTTCCCGTACTCCGAAAAACCGTTTCCGCCCCAGGGTTTTTGGAATATCTATGGGATTGGGCTGCCGGACGCGATGCTCAAGAAGATCTACCACGAGAACGCGGCGCGGATCGTGCCCGGGTTGTCGGAGCGGCTGATCTCTTATCGCGAGAAACAGCCACGCTAGCTTGCCGGCGCGCGCTTGACTGCGCCCGTCGCTCCGCCACTCTCCCGCCGCATTCACATTGACCGCTCGACTCGGTTCACTAAAATGCTGCGATTCTTCAGGTTACCAACATCGACAAGTTATGACTGAAACGACGGAAAACACCGCCACAGGCGACGCCGAAGGCCCCCGCCGAGAGAAACTGCAACGGATCATTGAGCGGGGAATCGACCCGTGGGGCCACCGCTTCGACGATCGCATGATGATCGGCGACATCGCTGCGCGGGCGAGTGAAATCAAGTATCGACTGGAGACCGGCGAGGAGCTCGAGCTACCCGACCTCCACGTCGAGGGCTTCGACTTTCGCCAGTGGAAAGCCGACCAGGGCAAGGGTTCGGTGACGGGGCCGCAGGTCCGCGCGGCCGGCCGCATCATGCTCAACCGCACCGCGGGCAAGTTGATCTTCATCGACATCAAAGATTGGACCGGCTCGATTCAGTTGTTCATCGGCAAGAAACAGGTTGGCGAAGACGATTTCTCGCTCGCGAAGGAGTGCTTCGATTTGGGCGACCTGATCGGCGTCGACGGCCAGTTGGCATATACGAACACGGGCGAGTTGACGATTTTCGCCGAGCGTCTGCACTTCCTCACGAAATCACTGAACACGCCGCCGGCGAAGCATATCGGGATGACGGACCCCGAGCTGATCCAGCGGCGTCGCTATGTCGACTTGGCTTACAACGAGGGGGCGATGGAGCGGTTTTTGAATCGCACCAAGATCGTCGACTCGATGCGCCGGACGTTGCGAGACGACGGCTTCTGCGAAGTCGAGGGTCCCACCTTGCACGGGATCGCCGGCGGCGCCGCCGCGCGGCCATTCATCACCAACCACAACGCGTTGGGAATCGAGCTATTCCTGCGGATTGCTCTGGAACTGCATCTGAAACGGCTGATGGTCGGCGGCATTGAGCGTGTCTTTGAATTGGGTCGCGTCTACCGCAACGAGGGGATCAGCCCGCGGCACAATCCCGAGTTCACGATGCTGGAGGTCTACCAGGCCTACGGCGACTACGAGTCGATGATGGATCTGACCGAGCAGTTGATTCAGGATGGGTTGGACGCGATCGGCGGCGCGCGACAGATTGAGTGGGGCGACGCGACGATTGATTTCTCGCCGCCATTTGCTCGGCGGACGTACGATGACCTGTTCGCGGAACACACGGGCGTGGCGGCGACCGACACGGCGGCCGTAGCTGAGTACGCCAAGTCATTGGGCGTCGAAACGGCGGGCCGCCATCCAGACGTTATCAAGAACGAGGTGTTTGAGGGGCGGGTGGAGGACCAGTTGACCGGGCCGGTGTTCGTCATCGACTATCCGGCCAGCATCTGCCCCTTGACCAAACGCAAACGGGACAATCCAGCGGTTGCCGAGCGCTTCGAACTATTCATCCAGGGAATGGAGCTCGCCAACGCGTACACCGAGTTGAACGACCCGGACCTGCAGGAAGAGTTGTTTCGCACGCAGTTGGACGGTTTGTCGGAAGAAGATTCGATGGCGAAGATGGATCACGATTTCGTCCGCGCCCTGCGACACGGGATGCCGCCGGCCGGCGGGCTCGGAGTCGGAGTCGATCGATTGGTGATGTTGATGACCGGATCGACGTCGATCCGCGACGTCATTCTGTTTCCTTTGTTGCGGCCCGAGTAGATCGCTGAGAAACGGTCGCGCGGCGGAGCCGCGGTGCGACGATTGCAAGTTTAAAAAGTTCATTGCAGTTCATCAGAAAGCCAAAGGATTGGCCATGTACAAACTGCTTCTCTCCTGGCGATACCTGCGCACTCGATACATCGCGCTGGCGTCGATTATCAGCGTGACGTTGGGTGTGGCGACGCTGATCATTGTGAACAGCGTGATGGCTGGTTTCACCGAGGAGATGGAGAACCGGCTCAACGGCATCCTCTCCGACATCATCTTCCAGGCCCATAGCCACGCCGGCGCGGCCGACGCCGAATGGCACATGAAAGAGATCCGCGACGTCGTGGGCGAGGATCTGGCGGGGATCACGGCGGCCGTCCACGTACCGGGCATGCTCTACTTGCCGACCAAGCCTGGGGAGGTGCGCCCGCGGCAGATCATGGTGATCGGAGTCGACGAAGAGACGTATGGCGACGTCAGCGACTTTGAGTCGTACCTGCTGCACCCGGAGAACCGCGAGAAGTTTTCGTTCTTGTTGCGGGAGGATGGTTGGAGCGACCGTCTGCCTGTCTCGGGAGCTCACTACCGGCGGATCATGCAGTCGTACAATGACGCCTACCAGGTCCAGGCCGCGGCGTCCGCGGAGTCCGCGAGCGGGGCGCCGGTGATCGACGCCGACACGACTCCGCCGCCGGATCCGTTCGGCGGTCCGCAAACGCTGCCGGAGTCGGAAAACGCCGAACCGTACACGCCGCCGGGCATCGTTCTGGGGATCGCCATCGGCAGTCTCCGCGGCCGCGACTCGGACGGCGAAGTCTCCGACTATTTCATCGTCCGGCCCGGTGACGACATACAGATTTCGCTTTCCACCGTCGGCGTGCCTCCGTCAGTCGCGACGGACACGTTCACCGTCGTCGACTTTTACGAGAGCAAGATGAGCGATTACGACTCGAACTTCGCATTCGTCCCGCTGAAGGAACTTCAGCAAATGCGCGGCATGTTCCACAACGGTGAAGGGGCCGTGACGACGATTCAATTGAAGCTCACCGACGGAGCCGATTTGAACGCGGTTCGCGACCGCTTGCTGGATCGCTTTCCACCTCACCAGTACGCGTTCCGGATTCAGACGTGGCGGGAGATGCAAGGTCCCCTCCTGGCGGCCGTGCAACTGGAGACAACGATACTGAACATCCTGTTGTTCCTGATCATCGCCGTGGCCGGATTCGGAATCCTGGCGACGTTTTTCATGATCGTCGTCGAGAAGACTCGCGACATCGGAATTCTCAAGTCACTCGGCGCGCCCAGCCGCGGGGTGATGAGCATCTTTTTGAGTTACGGGCTCTCTCTGGGCGCGGTCGGCTCGGGTGTCGGCATGGTGCTGGGGTTGTTGTTCGTCGACAAAATCAACGAGATCGCCATGGTATTGGAAGCTGTGACCGGCCGAGAGGTGTTTCCCGCCGACGTCTACTACTTCATGGAAATCCCCACGATAGTCGAACCCATCACGGTCGCTGGTGTCGTGGTGGGAGCCGTCTTCATCGCCGTCATGGCGAGCGTGCTGCCCGCTTTCCGGGCGGCGCGACTTCACCCTGTGGAGGCTCTTCGGTATGAGTAAGTTCCTACAACTGGCGGCCCAACAGCGCCGTCGCGCGGCCGCTCAACACGCCCCTCGGGCGATCGCCCAAGACGCCGCGGCCGGCGTACGCGTCGATCAGCCCCACTCGATTCAGCACGAAGTCGAAGAAGAAGTCCTCGACGATCACATCTTGCTCTCCTGTTCGGGCGTGAAAAAGACGTACAAGAAGGGCAAGCACGTCGTACCCGTGTTGCGCGGCGTCGACTTAGATGTCCCGGCCGAACAATTCACGGCGATCATCGGTCAAAGCGGGAGCGGCAAAAGCACGCTGTTGCATTTGCTGGCGACTTTGGATCGGCCGGACGCGGGTGAAATCTATCTCGAGGACCGCCGCATCGACACGCTCGGATCGAAGGGAAAGGAACTACTCCGCAACAGCTACTACGGAATGATCTTTCAGTTCTACCACCTGTTGCCGGAATTGACGGCGTTGGAAAACGTGCTGATTCCGAAGATGATCTCCGACACTGCGATGAATTACTTCTGGAACCGCCGCAAATACATGGAGCGCGCGAAGCATTTGATGCATCAGGTGGGGCTGTCGCATCGACTGCGTCACAAACCAAACCAACTGTCTGGCGGAGAAATGCAGCGCACCGCGATTGCTCGAGCGCTGATTTCCAACCCGCGGATCCTGTTGGCGGACGAGCCGATGGGCAATTTGGACGAAGAGACCGGCGCCGGGATCCTCGATATCTTGCGATCCTTGAACGAGCAGCACCACCTCACTATAGTCATGGTGACGCACGATCAAGAGGTCGCTCGAACGGCCGACCAAACGGTCGTGTTGACCCAGGGCCGCGTCGAACGAGTTTAGTTCGCCCACCGGCACTTCATCCACCGGGCGTCAACGCACGCCTTTCCTACCGCGCGGTGCGCTATGGCCTTACAGGTTTACATCAACGGCGAGTTGTTCGACAAAGCGGACGCCAAGATCAGCGTTTACGACCACGGTTTGCTGTACGGCGACGGCGTCTTTGAGGGCATGCGGAGTTACGGCGGCAACGTCTTCCGTTTGCAGACGCACCTGGATCGGCTCTGGGAGTCGGCGGCGGCGATTTGTTTGACGATTCCAATCTCGCAATCGCAGCTGGCCGAAGACGTCAACAGAACGCTGGCCGTAAACGAAATCGTCGACGGCTACGTGCGGTTGGTCGTCACCCGCGGCGCCGGCACCTTGGGCCTCGATCCGAACAAGACGAGCGACCCTCAGGTGATCATCATCGCCGACCACATCGCCCTTTATCCCGACGAGTTCTACGAAAACGGACTCGAGATCGTCACGGTCGCCACGACGCGCAACCACCCCGGCGCGCTGAACCCGCGGATCAAGTCGCTCAACTACTTGAACAACATTCTCGCCAAGCTCGAAGGCCTCCAGGCGGGCTGCGTCGAGGCGCTGATGATGAACCATAAAGGCGACGTGGCGGAGTGCACCGGCGACAACATCTTTCTGCTCAAACAGGGTGTCATTTTCACGCCCTCCATCGACGCCGGAATACTCTCCGGCATCACTCGCGAAGCGGTCATCGAACTGGCCCGAGACGCGGGCATCGAAGTCCGCGAGCAGACGCTCTCACGACACGATGTGTACGTCGCTGACGAGTGTTTTCTGACCGGCAGCGCGGCCGAAGTCGTGCCTGTGGTCAAAGTCGACAATCGGCCCATCGGCGACGGCGCACCCGGCCCGGTGACGAAGGACCTGACAAGGCGATTTCGAGAATTGACGGGCGCCGCCCGCTGATCGCGCCGACGATTCTCCGATCGAGCCCGCGGTGGATGTCCCCTCCGCGGCCGCACCGACGGCGGCGACGGGTCGAACCGGCTACAATGCGCGTGTTCCCACCAAGGAGAAATGTCGATGCAGCTCCCCCTTCACTCGCGACTCCGCGTGCTGACCGTGTCAGCGTGTTTGTCCATCGTCGCAGTCCCTAGTCTGACCGATCCCCTGTCCGCCCAGGACGGAGCCGCTCGAACACCGCCGGCGCGGAAGATCTATATGGGGCGCCGCATCGCGCAAACGATGCACTACACGGGCGCCGAGTGGCTGATTCGCGACACCCGCGAACGCGAAGAGCGCTGCTCGCTGATGCTGAAGAATCTTGGCGTCAAACCCGGGATGAAAATCTGCGACATGGGATGCGGCAACGGTTTCTATTCTCTCAAGCTGGCCAAACTGGTCGGCGCGAAAGGCCGCATCTACGCTGTCGACGTCCAACCGCAAATGCTGGTCATGTTGCGCGACCGGGCCGAACGAGACGGAGCCGATAACATTAGCCCTGTGCTGGGCTCCTTTCACGACCCGCGATTGCCGACCGGACAGATCGACCTCGTCCTGCTGGTCGATGTCTACCACGAATTCTCTCACCCGGAGACGATGCTGGCCGCGATGCGAAAGTCGCTCGCGCCCGGCGGTGTCATCGTGCTGCTGGAGTACCGCGAAGAAGACCCCAAAGTGCCGATCAGGCCGTTGCACAAGATGAGCAAGCGGCAGATCGAACTGGAGATGAAAGAGAACGGATTCAAACTGGTGAAAGAGTTCGACGGCCTGCCGTGGCAGCACATGATGTTCTACGGTCGAGACGACGAGAAAAAGCAACCGCGGCCCAAGCCGTAACAGCGGACTCAGCCCGCTGATCAATACGGCCGCTGATCAATACGCCCGCTGATCAATACGGCCGCTGATGACTACGGACGGCGCGGCATCTTGCGGGGAAATGGCGGGCGCTCAGCCGGCGGCGGCTCCTCGTTCGATTCTTCCGCCCACGCGTCCCGGTCGTGATCCGTCGCGTAATAGCGGAGCCAGATGTCGGCGTCTTCGTCGTCGTCGAGGCAATGCCAGTGAAGAAAGTTCTTCGGCAGATCGATCTTCTTCTCACATGCCGGCAAGATGTCGCGAAAGATCACACAGTACAACTCGCGGTCGCTCAGGTGATCGGTGAAGTCGAGTACGATCCGCTGGCTGTAGAGTTGATGAATCGTGTCCCAGAGGGCTTTGTGGAGCCGCTTGTCATCGAGTGAGTCGGGGTGGGGGAGGACGAGTTCCTGCTCAAACCACTTGCTGATCGGCAGGCTGGGAGCGCGTTCCCAGGCCAGCATGGATTCGAGAAACTCGTTCTCGACGGCTGTCGGCACCGAACGCACATCCACTAGATGAACGGACTCGTCGAGATACGGCTCCAACTCGTCGCGCAGGTGCGCGTTTCTGAGGAGCAGGTCGACATCGTCAGAAGTTGGTTTTGGCTGCGCGTTGTGCATTGATAACATCTACCTGGTCTGGTCGCCTAGACAAGCACCAGTTTCGACTTTACCAACAAAAGACCGTCTCGCAACAGCTTCGCATGAAGAAAACAGGTCCCTTTGGGGAATCGGTTTGGCGACCTGCGACACGACCGTTATGACCGCAAAGGCTTGCGCCCTACCAACCGGAAAAACCCGAAATCGTTCGCTGCTTCCGCTAGCTTCCGACCGGTCGGAATCACGCTGACCCAGCCCGGGTCGGCGGCCGCCTGATTACTCCCCGGACTCGGTCCTCTCCGGTAGTTGCTGGGACTCGAGATCGGCGATCTTGCCGAGTCGCCGCGCGTGACGTCCGCCTTCAAACTCGGTCTCCAACCAGAGCCGCAACATGTTCTCGGGATTTCGCTCGCCGAGCAAGTCACCCGACAGGCACAGCACGTTGACGTCGTTGTGGCGGCGGCACATCTCGGCTGAGATCTCGTCGTTGCACGTCGTCGCTCGGATCCCCGGAATCTTGTTGGCGGTGATCGCCATGCCGATGCCCGTGCCGCAAACGAGGATGCCGCGCTCCACCTGTTGTTGAGCCACCAGTTGGCCGACGAGCGCCGCAATATCCGGATAATCGACACTCTCCTCGCTGTGAGCGCCGACATCCCGCACCGTGTGCCCCCAGCCTTCCAGCATTTGGATGAGCTTGTCTTTGACGAGGTAGCCTCGGTGGTCGCTCCCGATTGCAACACGCATGATGTCGTCACTCCCCTTCGTCTTCGGCGACAGGAAGGTGGTCTAAGTCGAAGGCGTTCATCCAGTTTTCGAACTCTTCGTCGATCTGGTCGGCGCACTGAACGTACTGTTCGAGCGGTCCGCCAATCGGATCGGCGATATCGCCCGCGTCGCCTCTGAGCAAGTGAGTTCGATCGGCGGCCTGGGGCCAATTCG
>JASMLW010000063.1 GCA_030748485.1 Pirellulaceae bacterium | reverse complement strand
TGCGGGGGTGGCGGCGAAATAGATTCGCAGCTCGGCCTTACGGGCAGTCGGCGTGACGGCGGAGAGCGCTGCACTGCCGATGCGACCGCCGATGTCCTCACCTTCCGGCGGCAACACGGTTACGGTCACATTCGCCAACTTGACCCGGCCCAGTTGGAGACGCGCGCCGTCGACGTCCCACGCGTTGAGGGTCCGTTCCTGGTCCACCTTGACCACGCGACGCCGCGCCTGAGTCAAGTCCCAGCCCGCCGCCTCGGCCATGTTGTAGGTGATCCAAATCCCCTGATGCCGCTCGACCCACGCAAGCGAAATGGATGACTCCTCGTCCAGCAGCACGGGCAGTTTCCAAACGCCGCCCCGCCAATAGAACGGAACCCAGTCCGTGGCGGCCAGTTTCTCCAATTCAGCGGCCGCTCGCATGTCGTCAACGTAGCGTTCGGTCGAGCTCAATCCGTGTTTGAGAGCCGCCAGGGCGGAGCGAACGTCGTCGTCGGCCGCCAACCGCGAATACTCGTCTTTCAACAGGGCGAAACTCGATCGCAGCCAGGAAACACTCCGCAACACCTGATGCCGGCTGGCGGACAGCCGCGAAACGCTGGTCGACACCTGCGGCAAGCGGCTCACTTGTTCGGGATTGGCGACCCCCCGCGAAACATCCCGCAACCGCCGTTCCAACGCGTCGCGCCGCGGATCGCCGCTCGACAGTTTGGCAATCGACTGCCGCAGGCTGGTGATCTGGCCTTGGCGGGCTCGCCAAGCTAGTCGGTTGTCTCGAAGCCGGCGGGACAACGCCCGCGACTCTTCGAGAATCGCCGCGCGAAGTGTCGGTAGCGTCTTCAACTTTCCCCGGAACTGCGCCTCCAACGCCAGCTCCCACTTGTCGCCGCCCTTGCCAAGTCGCAGTCGATGCTCGCGCTGAAGAAACTCCGCATCACTGCCCGGAGCGGCGATGGCCGGCGACGCAATAGCGATCGCGGCGGCGAGGGTGAACAATCCAATTGTCAGGCGACCATGGGACATGGATAGGGGCCGCTAAGGATTCGACGATGGACTTCGTCGCGGAACTTCCACATGATAGTCGGATTTGGAGCGGGAAACCAGAGAATCGGCGCAAGCAGAAATTTGCCTACGGCCAGAACGGCCGCGCCATCGGCTGCTCACCCGCTGATTCGACCCGCACAGACCGACCAACCGATGGGCCGAGCCGAGATTTGGCTTCCATTCGCCGACAACCGCTGATCGCGCGTCGGCCAGTCCGCCGAATCCGATGGAAGCGTTACCAGAGGGAATGAACGGCGGAGAACAAGAAATGTGGCGAGCACTTTTTGTGGCGGTGGGAATCTCGTTGTGCATCGTCGGCGGCGAATGTCTGGTGATCGACAATGCGGTACTCGCCGCGGCGCCCGCTAAATCGGGCGTATCAAAAGAAGCAACCGCACCGAGGGAGATCAGGCCGCCCGAGTGGGCTCCCTGGAGCTTGATCTCCGCGGGTGCGGTTGTCTTGCTTTACTCGTTTACGATCCCCCGGCGCGTGGCCACCTGACCGCCGCGCCACGGTGATCGTTCGTTAGCTCTACTCGTCGCGAATGCGATCGAAGTACTCAATCGCGTGGTCGCGTTGATCGCGCGAGAGGCGCTGATCGGTGAGTGGATCGGAATCGGAGTTGACGTTCTTCAGAATCGTGTCTTTGATCGATTCCCGAGAGACGCCGGACAGATTGGGACCCTTCTCGTAGCCCTTGATGACCGACTCACCAGCTCGCGGCTTGGCGCCGACCTTCGATTCGTACGAACTGGTGTCCGTTTCCTCCTCGGGTCGCTCGCCATCGCCCGCCCCATCGCCGAGTCCATTTCCCTGGCCTTGGCCACTACCCTGACCTTGGCACATGGAGCAGCCGGCTCCCATGCAATTCTTGCAGTTCATGGCGTCGCGAGCGTCGGCGAGTGAATCGAGCAGCTCGTCGAGCGACTCGAATTCATCCATCTCCTCTTGCAACATTTCGAAGTCGGCCATCATCTGCTGAAGTTGTTGGGCCGCCTGCTTTGAATCACCTTGCTGCATGGCTTGCTGAGCCTTGCCCATCTTTTGAGCCAGTTGCTGCATCTTGTCCATCATCTGGCTCTTCTGCTGCAGCTTGTCGAGTTGAGCTTGAAGTTTGCCGGCTCCCGCCAGGTCGCCTTCGCGCTTCTTCTGTGCGATTTGCTGCTTGAGGTTTTCCATCGCCTGCTGTTGAGCTTGAGCAATTTGGTTCAGCTGATTCTGCATCTGCTTCATCTGCTTGTTTTCTATGAAAGTCCTCATAACCCTTAGTATCACCTTCTTCTATCAGCTCAAAGAGTCGCTTGGCTACGGCTGATGCTTTTTCCTCTGTAATAAGATTTCCACTATTAGATTGCCCTTCTTCCATATCTTCCGCATCAAGTATATCTTCACAGCTACCACATACATAATTCCATAATGGTCTCCACCACCAGACATTATTTCTGAAATATATACCGCAATTTTCCTCTTCTCTAAGATGCATTTCATCGTAGTATTGTTTTTCAATGCTCTCATTACCTCTAAATAGGTCTATTCTGTCCTTAAATTC
>JASMLW010000062.1 GCA_030748485.1 Pirellulaceae bacterium | reverse complement strand
TCGACTTGCCGGCGGGAATCGGACCGCCCTCGACTTTGGCTCCTTCGGGAAGCCCGACGACTTGCAAATCAATGGCCTCGTCAAAGCCGCCCTGGCGTTCCGCGCGGACATCGAATGTCGTCTTCTCTCCTTGCCGGCCGTTGACGACGTCGGCGGCGGCGTGCAATTGGAAATCGGGGCGGCCGGCTCGCAACGTCAACTCGTAAATGAAATCGGAGCCGCCCTGCACGGCCGCGCGAATGTCTTCGACTCGAACGATCACACGTCCATCTTCGCCGGGTGTCCAATTCAATCGACAGACGCGATCCGCCGCATCGACGGAGCGGGCGCGGGCGATGGTCTTTGAGTCGCTACCGGCGACGACGGTGACGACGGGCAGAGCGCCGCGGCCGGCTGGAAAGCCGCGGCACGTCAGGAACACCGGTCGATCCTTCTTGACGTCGACGACAAAGTGGTCGCGATCGCGGCGCTGGCTTTGTCCGAACGCGGGCCGGTTGAGAAAAATGCTGGTCGCGGCGTCGGGTGTGTCGTTGGGCTCGCTCTCGACCACTACCGCGGTGGCCGCGCTCGCCAGCTGAAAGCCGTTGCCGTATGCGCTGTGAAAGTAAGTCGACTCACCCAACTCGTCGCGGAGCGAGATGGTCCGCTGTTGCGTTTCTCCGAAGATATCGGTGACGGCGACCTGCGCTTGAGCTCTCGCCTCGCCGCCTGGCGGGTAGGCGAAGATCGCCAGCGGCTGGCGGGTCAGATGCAATCGGTAGACGTAGCTCGGGTCGCCGTGGAAGCTAACGTTGGCGACGCGGATCGTATAAGCTCCCGCCCGGTCGGCGATCAACCCCAACGAAATGTCTTCGCCAAAGGCGTGCGTCTTGACGACCGCCAGCTCGCCATCCGGACCGCGGATTTCGACGATCGGGTCGATGGGCGAACCGAGGCGGCGAGCGATCACGTCGCAACTGAGGCGCTCATTCCGCTTGAGCTCGACGGCAAAGTAGTCGACATCGCGTTCGCCGCTGATCCGTCCATTGACGGCGGCTGGAATCGGCACGCGTTGAGCGGCGCGCGGTGTCGAGTTCGACTCCTGCTCGATCACATTCGGCAGATCGCTCACGATGAATGGTCGGCAACTCGTGCCACCTTGCGCGCAAGCAACTCGCCAATAGACAACGCCGCGCGGCGCCTGCCGATCGATGGCGACTTGCGCCGTCCACTCTTTGGGGTAGGAGATCGGGATCTCCGTGGGCGCTCGACGCGGCGAGGGTTCGCCGTCGAACGCGACGCGTTGTATCAGTCGCGCGTCGCCCGCCACTCCGGCTCCTACGATGTGGAAGTCGGCTCCCGGCGGCAGGCACTCCGCACCGACGCGAACGGCGACGGTTGAACCTCTCTTTCCGCCGGGTGGAAAGATATGCGTTGACGTGGGCGCTCGACTCGGGACCGGTTGCGCGGTGACGATTGCGGGAGCGCTGCAGGCTGCCAGCGCGATCAGCAGGGCGAAGCGAGTTTGCACTTTCATCGGGCGAGCGAGACGCCTTTGCGAATCGTGATGTGAGGGGCTATCCGAGAACTTCCCAAACCGGTTTGCCGCCGTCCACTAGCGGGACGGGCCGACCGATCGGAGTGTGCAAGACAGTCGAGTGGTCAATTCCCAGCACACGGAGAATCGTGGCGGTGAGGTCTTGCGGTGTAATGGGGCGATCGCTGACTTCGGCGGCCCGTTTGTCGGTGGCTCCGATGACTTGACCAACTTTCGCGCCGGCGCCGGCAAGGAGAACGGAAAACGCATTCGGCCAATGATCGCGGCCCGCCAATTGATTGATCTGCGGCGTCCGCCCAAACTCGGTCGTGACGACGACCAGCGTCGAATCCAGCATTCCGCGTTGTTCCAGATCGTTGAGCAGCGCCGGTATCGCTTGGTCGAACGATGGACAGAGCAGCTCGCGCAAACTGTAGGTATTCTTGCGGTGCGTGTCCCAATGCCCATTCTCGATGCTGACGAACCGGCAACCGGACTCGACCAGCCGGCGGCCCAGCAAACAGCATTGTCCGATGCTGGTCATGCCGTACGTTTCGCGTGTCCGCGCCGATTCGCGTTCGATCTGAAACGCCTCTTGCGCTTTCTTGGACGTCATCAGGCCGAAGGCCTTTTGATAGAAGTCGTCGAGCGAGCGGACGGGGCGGGCGGCCTTTTGCGGATCGACCTGGTTGATCGCCCGCAGCGCCGCTTGGCGGCGGGCATTGCGATCGCGCGGCACGCCAGCGGGCAAGGTGATGTCGCGCACCTGGAATTCGGGGGCGGCCGGATCGGCTTCGATCACGAACGGGCCGTAGCTGGCTCCCAAGAAGCTGGGGCCGCCGCTGTTGAGGAAATTGGGCACGGAGATGTACGGCGGCAGGGCCCCGGTCTTGCCGAGCTTCGCGACCATCGAACCGAGGCAGGGGTGTTGGTTGTTGTTTTGATTGCCGTTGAAGTCTCCCGCGCCGGCCTTCTTCCCAGTCATCATGATGTGGAAGCCGCGGCCGTGGTCCGAATCGCCGTGCGTCAGGCTGCGGAGGATGGCGAACTTGTCGACGACTTTCGAGACCTTTGGCAGCAGGTCCGAGATTTGAATTCCCGGCACACTCGTCGAGATCGGGTGGCAATCGCCGCGAATCTCGGCCGGCGCATCCGGCTTCAAATCCCACATGTCCTGGTGAGGCATGCCGCCCAGACTGAAAATAAAGATGCAGTTGATGTCTTCGTCGCTCGCCGTCTCGGCGCGACAGACGTCCTGCAGGTGCATGACTTCGCCCAAACTGAGCCCGGCTAGCGCCCCGGCTTTGAGGAACGTGCGGCGATCATTGGCGCTTGTCTTTAGACCGGCAATGCGTTTCATGACATGTCTCAGTCGATAAACAGGAAGTCGTAGGAGTTGAGCAGCGTCCAAACTAAGTCCTCGGTGGCCGCCTTTTTTGAACTCTCGGCTCGCAAGCGCGTGGCGATCACTCGTTCCCGCTCGCCGGCCGGTCGCCCCAGAGCGGCCAGGCAGAGTTGGTCCACCACCTCGGTCCACTCCAAGTCGTCTTTGATGAGTTGAGCGGCGCGGCCGGTGGGATTGGAAATCTTCTTCTCGATTTCCGGCGCGTTCATCAGATGCAGGGCCTGAGCCATCGTCGGGTCGCTGGACTTGGCGCACTCGCACGGCGACTGTCGCTCCGATCGGCCAAACGTATCGAGGAAATAGCTGGGCAGCCGATTATCCCACTGTTCGATCGATCGCGCGCCGAGGGGAGCTCCGGCGAAACGTTCTGGACTGCCCGTGACGGAGCTGATGGCGTCGAGCAGCACTTCGGCCGGCAGACGTTTGGCGAAGTAATGTGAGAAATTCTGTTCGTCGTCGCCATTCGATGCATTCGGCCGGCTACTCAGTTGATAAGCGCGGGACGAGGTAA
>JASMLW010000061.1 GCA_030748485.1 Pirellulaceae bacterium | reverse complement strand
GCTGCGTCTGCAGCAGATTCGCCGGCAGTCGCTCGCGGCGGTAGCTGTCGTAGTAGGCCAGCGCCGTACTGAAGGCGGGAGCCGGCAATCCCATCTGCGTCGCCGCCACCACCACCCGTCGCCACGAGGCCTGGGCCGTGTGAACCGCTTCGGTGAAGTAAGGATGCAGCAGCAGGTTCTCCAGTCCGGGGTCCGCGTCGAACGCCTCCTTGATCCGATCCAGAAACTGGGCGCGAATGATGCAGCCGCCGCGCCAGAGCATGGCGCAGTCGCCGTAGTTCAGCGGCCAGTTGTGCTCCTCCGCCGCGGCCTGTAGTTGAACGAATCCCTGCGCGTAACTGCAGATCTTCGATGCGTACAACGCCTGCCGCACGTCCTCGATGAATTGGCTGCGGTCGACGTCGAGCGTAATGTGAGCGACGGGGCCCTGCAACACCTGACTGGCTCGCTCCCGCGACGCCTTTTGAGCTGACAGGCTGCGAGCGTAAACCGCCGCGGTCACCAACGTGCTGGGAACACCCAAGTCGAGCGCCAACTGGCTCATCCACTTGCCCGTTCCTTTGGCGCCGGCGACGTCGAGCACCTTGTCGACCATATCGCCATGGGCCAGGTCGTCGGCGACGCTGAAGATGTCTCGAGAAATCTCAATCAAGTAACTCTGCAACTCGCCGCGATTCCAATCGGCGAAGACATCGTACAGTTGCGAGTTGCTCATCCCGAGTGACTCTTTCAGCACGAAGTAGGCTTCGCAGATCAACTGCATATCACCGTACTCGATCCCGTTGTGGACCATTTTGACGTAGTGTCCGGCGCCTCGCGGGCCGACCCATTCGCAACAAGGAATGTCACCGTTGGGACCGACCTTGGCGGCGATCGCTTGAAAGATGGGCTTCACTGTCGGCCACGCGTCGACGCTGCCCCCAGGCATCATGCTGGGGCCCTTGAGAGCGCCCTCCTCACCGCCGGAGACACCCGTTCCCACGAACAGCAACCCCCGCTCCTCGATGTATTGAGTGCGCCGCTCGGTGTCTGCGAAGTGAGTGTTGCCGCCGTCGATGATGATGTCGCCCGGTTCGAGCAGCGGGATCAGCTGTTCGATGAGCGCGTCGACCGCCGAGCCGGCCTTGACGAGCATCATCACCTTGCGGGGCCGCTGCAGACTTCGCACCAACTGTTCAACTGAGTGGCACCCGACGAATCGCTTCCCGGCGGCTCGGCCGGCAATGAAGTCGTCCACCTTCTCGGTCGTGCGGTTGAAGACCGAGACTTGATACCCGCGACTCTCAACGTTCAGCGCCAAGTTCTCGCCCATCACGGCGAGACCGATAAGCCCAAAATCAGATAGATCGCTCATGGCGTTCATTCAATTCAAGTTGGAGGTGGTTTGCTCAATCTCCGAGTCGCAAGTCAATCGTCCACGGGCCACGGCGGCCGCTCCGGCAGGTATCGATCAAATTCGTCGAGTAGCATTTTTTGGTAGTCGCCGGCGAACTGACCACTGAGAAATCGCTCGACTCCCTCGTTGCAAAGACGCTCCCAACTGGCTTCCTCTTCGCCGGGATTGATGGGGTAGAAGAGGCAGTTGTTCGCCGTGGCCGCTTTGAAGTCGCCGGGCGCATCGCCGATCATGAGCGTGTGGTTCCGCGGGTATTTGGCGGCGTTGGTCAGCGTCTCTTTCTTCGAGCCCGATTCCTGGCCACAGATCGCCGCCACGTACTTGTCGATGCCGTGCTCCGCCCATTCCGCCGTGAGCGCGTCGTTGGGAGTAGCTGAGCAGACGAGCATGTCAGCTCGACCGGTCAACTTGTCCAGGCTTTCGCGAAGAAACGGAAACGGCGGCACGTCTCGCACCATTCCCGCCACCGTCTCGTTCACTTTCTCGGACCACGCTAAGGCTTGCTTCAGCTGCGCGTCGCCCGTTTCAGCGACGCGGGCCGCCAGCGTCGGATTGCCGAGCTTCGACTCTTCAGCGATCCACTGCTTGACCGCGGCGGGAACGCCAATCGTCACGCCCCGCGCCTTCACCTCCGGTCTTTTCTGTAGCCACTCCAGCGACTCGACCAAGGCGGGGAAACGATTGATACCACGACTCTTCGAATACAGATTGACGAACTCGGCCGCCTCGCGAGCGTACTTGCTGACCGCTTGCAAGCCGTAGAAGTTGATCGTGTTGGGAATGAAACACTCCTTGTGCTTCAACTCCATCGTGTCGAAAGCGCAGCCATCGGAATCGATACCAACCAGGAAATCGTGTTGAGGTGATATTTCGTACATGATGAGTTGCGAGTGTCTGTTCTGTTGCGAGTTGGATTCTCGAGGACTCAGTCTCGATCGGCTTGGGGGACGTAGGGAGACAGTTTCTGGTCGGCGCAGATCGGGGCCAGTCGCGTCAACCGCTGCCGCCCGTCGATCATCGGGAGGCTGACCATGCCTTCGCCGACGAGCGGTTTCGCGTAGGCCAGGAAGGCGTCGGTGACATCGCACCCGCCGTCGGCGATCCAGTGCGGTGGAAACGCCCGCTCACTGTTGGCCACCAGTTCCAAGGCGACCTTGTCGTAATAGGCGCTGTACGTCGGCCCGGGAGATCGGAGAATCGTCGCCATGTTGCCGCCGTCGCCGGTCGCCGCCAATGACGCCGCCATGCGGCCGGCTCCGTAAGCCTCCGCCAAGTCGACTGTCGACGCGTAGGCCATCGAATGCCGCTGGTCTGTGCCCGGGACGTTGCCCCGAGCGTTGCCTTTGGCGCTGAGGCCGCGGTCGTTCAAATAATTGACGACCGTCTGAGCGACCGTGATCTGGCTCGCGCTGAATTGAGCGTGCCCAAATGAATCGCGCCGTTCGCCAATGTCGCCAACGTCGAACCCTTCGCTGATCACGACGATGCAGCGGCCATCGCGGTTGAGTTGATCGTTGACGTTGTCCGCCAACTGCTCCATTGAGCAAGGGCTCTCGGCGAGGTAGATCTGTAAAGGCATTTCCCGGTTTGGATCGGCGAGTCGAGCCGCGGCGGGGATGAAACCGATGCGACGCCCCATCGCCTGCATCACTAAGACCGGATCCGCCGGGCACGAACCGGCGTTCTCCTCGTTGGCGTTCTGCACCGCGTGCATCCAGTACTTGGCTGTCGAGCCGTAGCCGGGCGTGTGATCGATCAGCTTGAACTCGCTGTCGCCCACATCGTTGTCGATCGTCTTCGGGCCGCCGATGCCGATCAGGTCGAGCCCGCGCGATTGGGCCAACTTGGCGACTTTGTTCGCCGTGTCCATCGAATCGTTGCCGCCGATGTACACGAAGTAGCCGACATCGTGCGCTCGAAATACGTCGATGCACCGCTCGAAATCTTCGTCCTGACCGTCCTTCAGCTTGTAACGGCACGTCCCGATCGAACCGGCCGCCGGCGTGTAGCGCAATAACGAGATCTCTTCGGCCGGTTGAGCCGACAGATTGATCAGCTCCTCCTTCAGCACTCCTTCGATCCCGTGGCGGGCGGCGAAAACGTCGCCGATGTTGTCGAAGTCGCGGGACGCCTCGACAATCCCTCGCAAGGTGTTGTTGATGACCGGACTGGGGCCGCCGCTCTGGGCGACGACGAGATTCTTGCGCTGGCTCATCGACAACTAGCGGGTTGGGGATGAATAAGAGGACTCATGTGGAACAGCCGCGCCAGGCAGCCAAAACCGATGGCGCTTGGCGGTTTCGCAGACGCCCACAACGGAAGAATGGTTGCGAGGCAAGCTGCCGATTTTATCCCCGAATCTCAACCTTAGCAACGAGGCCGATGGGACGGAGAACCTAACAGCCAACGGGCGATCGTTCCTGAGAACCGTTCCTGAGAACTGAGCAGCCGACTGCGCCAGGGCGAGAATCGCCGTGGCGGAACGCTGTGGCACACGGCGAGGCAAAGCAACGCACAAAAAAACGGCGATCTGTTCCATCGCCGTTTTTGAATCTGTCGATCTTCAGCCGCCCGGTCAGGCGGCTCGCCTCATCGCGCCCCGAGCCGGTTGGGTGTTGAGTTGTCGCGAGATTGTCATTTGGACAATCTCGTCCAGCGCGTGCGATACGATCCGCGCCCGCTGATTTGTCAGGTTTCTCCGCCCGCCGATCAGTTCATCGGCGACTCGTCGTACTTCACCTCGGGCGCGAGCCCGGATGTAACCGCGAGCTTCCGGGAGCGACATGCCCGGCAGGCGGCTCTGCGCAAGTTCCCACGCCGTGTCGGCTGTCGCATCCACGACTTGTTCCGCACAGATAACCCACTTGCGGTCACCCCGCACGATTGCGACCAAATTCCGTAGTCCCATTCCCAGTCCTTTCCTCATCTCCAGTGGGAGTCGAAGTGAAGCTTCGCCTCAGTTCGTGTCCACCTTAGCCATCGAATCAGAGCGCCCCAGTTCTTCACAATCACGGAGCCAATGACGGGTGGTTTGAGTGGGAAAGATGCAACGACCACGCCGGCGCTGGACGGCTGCAAAACCGGTCCGTCTAGCAAACTCACTCGGCAGTTTTCCGGTTAGGCGGCGACAACCGCCGCGCCCTGGCGGGGACCGAGCGGACGCGTTGACGGCCTCCCCGCCGCTTAATCGTGAGATACCGAACGGCTTATCAAATCCGCTCCCCGACGCCCTTGCCCAAACGTCCGGCGCGTCAACCCGGATCGCCTAGATTGACCTACCGGCAAAGCCGATATCTGCTAGAATTGCCACCCGTTTCAGCTAGCTGGCCGTCGAGCGGCTCTGCTGGTCCCGCCTCACTGACTCGCGACTCCATTTCGATGGCGGTTTTCGCGGTTCACCCACCCAGGCGCCGTAGCCAAGTGGCTAAGGCAGCGGATTGCAAATCCGCCATCACCGGTTCGAATCCGGTCGGCGCCTCTTTCCATCACAACGGTTGGTCGAAAATCGGCCAACCGTTTTTTGTGAGTCGGTTCGGGATCTTGCTTTTACTCTCGGCGGGGGGGTATTTGATTAGCGCGGGCCGTGATCGATTGATTAGAATCTGGCAGACGCCTGTGGCGACTCGCAAGTCAAACCCGTGAGCGCGAGGTGAAACTCCCCCATTCTGAACGAGCCGAGGTTCCTCGATGTCCGATTCCGATCGTCCAAGTCGCCGCCGTTTTTTGATCAGTTCAGCCGGCGCGTTTTCCGGCGCGATTTCCGGCGCGATTGCGTTGCCAGTTGCCAGCCAGGCATTCGCGGCGAGTGAAATCAAAATGAAAACGTATACCTACAAAACGGTCGGCGAACTCAAGGTGCAGGCCGACGTCTACCGGCCCGACGACCGCCAAGTTCGCGACATTGTCGTCTGGATCCACGGCGGAGCGTTGATCAATGGCAGCCGCCAAGGCGTCAGCGGGCGAGTGCGCAAATGGGCTCTCGGCGCGGGCCACGCCTTGGTGTCGATCGACTATCGACTGTCCCCCGAAACTCAACTGCCGGGCGTCGTCTCCGACCTCGAAGATGCGTTTAAATGGATCCGCGCCGAAGGGCCCAAGCTGTTTAACGGCAACGCCGACAAGATCGCCGTTGCCGGCGGATCGGCGGGCGGGTATCTGACTTTGACAAGTGGTTTTCGCGTCAAACCGCGACCGACGGCGTTGCTGTCGCTGTGGGGCTATGGGGACCTCGTCGGTGAATGGTACAGCAAACCCAGCCCGCACCCTCGACACCACCGCAAGAAGCTGACGAAGGAGGAAGCGTTCGCGCAGGTGAGCGGCAAACCGATCTCCATGGCCAAACAACGGACCGGCGACGGCGGAGCTTTCTATCAGTACTGTCGCCAGCAAGGCATCTGGCCCACCGCAGTCTCCGGCTGGGATCCGCTCAAGCAGCCGGAGAAGTTCTTTCCGTACATGGCGGTGAAGCATGTGACGAAAGAATACCCGCCGACGGCGCTGGTCCACGGCTCCGACGACACGGACGTACCGTTCGAGCAATCCGAGATGATGGCCGAACAATTCCGCCAGCACGGCGTGTCGCACGAGTTCATCGCCGTCCCCAAGGCCGAACACGGTCTCGCCGGCGGCGACGCCAAACTGATCGACGAAGCCTACGCCAAAGCGTTCAAGTTCATGGATGAAAAGATGGCGTAGTAGGCCGGATCAAGGAGCGCAGCGACGCCGCTCCGGCAACGCGCGGCGCAAGCGATCCGCTGCTCAGAAGAGGGGCAGGGGGTGGCCGTCACTGACGGCTAACTGCCTGTCGAGCAGATCGCGGATTCTGGCGTTCGGTGCGACGCCGAGCGCCTTAAAAATCGTCGCGTGTAGATCGGCCGGGCCGCAGGGCAGCGTTCGCGGAAACGCGCCCTTGGAATCGCTGCTGCCGTAAACCTGACCGCCGCGAATGCCTCCACCCGCCAAGGCGACCGAGTAGACGTTGGGATAGTGATCGCGTCCAGCTCCACCATTGATCTTTGGCGTTCGCCCAAACTCGGTTAGCAGAACGACAAGCGTTTCGTCCAACATGCCGCGGTCGGACAGGTCGGACAGCAGAGTCGAGAAGCCTCGATCGAAGGGCGGAAGGAGTCGATTCTTCAATCGATTGAAATTCTGCCCATGCGTGTCCCACATGTCGCCCGCCCCGCCGTTGAGGTCACCGGCCGAGCAAATGATTTGCACGATAGGAACTCCCGCTTCGACGAGACGGCGGGCCAGCAGCATGCTCTGGCCGGCGATGTGGTCGCCGTATTGTCCGCGCAACTTAGAGTCCTCGCGGTCCAAGTCGTACGCCGTCTTTACGTGAGAACTGAGCAGCATGTCCGTCGCCAATTGGCGGTAGTGTTCAAAGCCGGCGTAGTCACTGCCGCGGGCCGGGCTCTCCAGGGACGACAACAGCGATTGTCGCGCAGTGATGCGGTCCGTATCGACACCGCCGTCAAGATCCAATACTTCAGCTCCCAGCGACCTCGATACTCCGCCCCACGCCTTTCCACTGGGCGTCTTCATCACGATCGGATCGTATTCGACTCCCATCCAACCGCCGTACTCGCCCGCCTGCAGGGTCCCGTTGTCGACCATTGGGTAAGGTATCCGAACGGCTCGAGGCACGCCGCGAGGAGCGGAGCGAAACTTGGTCAACATCGACGCCAGCGATGGCCAATCGTGACGCGACGGAGGAATGTTGCCGGGCCGCGAGGGAGGCGGGGCGTGACCCGTCATGTTCCAGTACATGCCGCGGCCGTGCGCCGACTGGTCGTGGTGAATCGAGCGGATGATCGCCAACTTGTCTGTATGCCGCGCCAGCAGCGGAGTGTGCTCGCCAATGAATATCCCTGGCGTCGCGGTGGCGATGGGTGAGAATTCGCCGCGCACCTCAACCGGCGCGTCCGGTTTCGGATCCAGCACCTCGTGATGGCTCATCCCACCCCAGCAATAGATGACAATGCAGTTCTTCGCGCTCGTTCGTTGCCCACCGCTGGATTGTTCGACTGCTCGCAGCCAGCGCGGGAGCCCGGCTCCCAACATTCCCGCAGAAGCCGTCAGAGCTGTTCGTCGATTGAAGGCCGTCATAACAACTGCTCAATTGCTCCTCGTGCATTAGCAAATCCACAGCCGGCTATTCTATACGGCCCGCCGCGCAAAAGTCTGCGCTGGTCAGAATACAAAGCCAACTCGCCGCCCGGCGAACCGGGCTCAGGGTCGGCGTTCGCCTGACAGATCACTGGGCAGGGCTCGGCACAGTTGCTCAACACTCGTCGAGTCTTGCAGCAAGCGGACCACATTGGTCGCCGGACTGGGAAACACCTGCGGATACGAAAGCTCGCCGGCGCGCTCATCCACCGAGAAAGCCAGTCGCTCACGGTCAACGTCAAATTGAGAGTCAACGCCTCTCGATTGCCACGCGGATCGAATCGCATCCAGCGATCAAGCGACTCGAAGTAGAGCGCATTCAATCCGTGCAGAGTAAAGGCTTCGCTGTCATCGTCGCGGCGCAGTCGCTGGTAACAGAACCCGGCCGGAATGCCGCCGGCGCGAGCCAACGCGGCCAAGAGATGACTCTTCGCAAAGCAGATTCCTGTACGGCTTCGCAAGACATGCGACGCGGAACAAGTGACTTCGCTGTGCTGAGCATCCGACGAATGGGCGACCTCGTCGCGCACCCATTCGAATAGACGCCGGCCGCATTCGAGTTCGTCGTTCGCATCGCCAGCGACGTGCGCCGCGACTTGTTGAATTGAGGGGTGTCGCCAGTCGATGACTTCGTCGCTGACCAGATAGTCGGCCAGGCGGTCGGATTCGATTTGCAACCGAATGGGAGTCGCCATGTTTCAGCGGATTGGACTTGGTTGCGGTGTCGTGAACATTAGATCGTCCATCGTAACTCCATCCCCCGCGTCGACACCCGGCCAACCCGAACCGGATGTCGCGCGCGCTCGCCCAATTGCCGGGATCAACTCTCCGTCAGCGTCCACTGCAATGAAGCCGCGAAACTCGTGGCTCGCATTCACGCCTTGAATCGGTTTTGTCGCGGCCAGTTGGCGGTC
>JASMLW010000060.1 GCA_030748485.1 Pirellulaceae bacterium | reverse complement strand
GACGGAGACAAGTGACCGTAGTCGCGCGTGAACCAGGGGCAGTCTCCGCCGAAGTTCTCGGGGTGGTTCATGATCGCGATGCCCTCGACCACGTCCGGACGCAGGCGGCGCTTGCCGAAGTAGCCGCACCAGTCAGCCGGCTTGCCGTACGTGCCGGCCGCGTTGATTCCGCCGGCTGAGTTGAACAGCGTGCCGCCGTAAGTCGGAGAGATATCCGCCGCGGCTCGCATGGCGAAAAAGGAGTGCTTCGCGCGCTTGATCGAAATGTCCTCGTTGGCGTGCAGCTTGAATTCGCAATCGATCAAGACTCGACGCTCGTCGGGGCGCGCGAGCGTGTAACGGCGTTCGTCGTCGATCGGATTGGTTTCTCCGCGGACCCACGAGCATCGTTCGGTGAAAGCCACCGCGTCGTTCGCCACGTTGTCGGTCTCCAGCTTGAGGCCGAGCGACTTGATCTGCCCCGACTCCAGTCCGTTGTCAGCCCAGTAGTTGCCGCCGTTGAGCGGATCGCAGCCCAGCCAGAGCCCCCGGTGGTGCGGGTACGGCAATGCGCTCTCGGTCGTTAGCGACAACCCGCTCGCCGGGCCGTTGAGCGGATAGAAGTAGGGGTATTTGAGAGACGGTTGAGCGCGATAGCCGAGCAGCGGCAGATTGTCGTAGCGCAATTGCAGGCTGCCGTCTTTTAGATACGACGTCAGTCCGGCCGCCTCCTTGGAGGGCTTGGCGAAGTCGGCCGCCGTCGCCTCGCGCGTTCCCAACAGCCCGGCCGCCACACACGCGCTCGCTTGGAAAAAATGGCGGCGGTCGATGTTTTGGTGACACTTCATCTTGTTGCTCGCTGTCAATGCCGGTGATGTTCTAGTGTGGAGATTGATCGCCCGGCCATTTTCCACTTTGCCGAGACTCGCAGCAACAGTCGGCGAATACTCGCCTGCTACTGAATGGCGTCGCCGCCAGTTGTTTGCACCATGAAGGCGTATTGAATGCAGAGGACGCGGAGGCGCGGAGGATCGCAGAGAAGACGAAGAGGAATGCTAGCAGGCGATTCTAACGATTTGGCAAACTTGAGGGGCGAGAATTGCCGATAGAGATGGTGGAACCGCGCCATTTTAGCTGCAGCGACTGCGATGGGTGGATGGGCCGTGCGCACCAGCAAGTTGGATTCGGTTTGGCGAAACCCTCGGCGAGAGGGACACGCGTTGTGTGGGCGTGCCCTACGGCGCCAAAGCGCGTTGCCGGCCGCGCGACTGGCGTTGTTCGCCGTCGTGGTTCTCTCAGGATGCGCATCGCGACAGACGCGACAGGCGGCTGACGAGTCAACGATTTTGCCGGCGATTTTGCCGGCGCCGGCCCCCGCTGGAGATGGACTCCACTCAACCGAATTCGAATCCGTCGTTCCGGCCTCGTTTGAGCAGCAAGAGCAGCTTGAGCAGCAAGAGCAGCAAGAGCAGTTTGAGACACCGCGTCCGCCGGCCGAGTCGATCGAACTGACCGGGTTGTTGGCGTTGGCCGAGGGATCCAGTCCAGCCCTTCGCCGTCGGGGGCAGGAGGCGGCGGCCGCCTGGGAGCGCGTCGACTACATCGGCCAACTGCCCGATCCATCGCTGGCGGCGAACGTTTTCGCGCAGCCGATCGAAACAGCGGCCGGCTCACAGCGAGCCAATCTGACGATTCGGCAACTGATCCCCTGGTTGCACAGGCTCGACGCGCAGCAGCAGCGAGCCTACCTGGACGCCGTCGCGGCTCATCAAATGTACGAGGTCGAGCGACTGCGGATTCGCGCGGACGTGCACGTGCTCTGGTACAAGCTGTTCGTGCTCGGCAAGCACCTGGAAGTCAGCCAGGCCAACCAGCGGCTCTTGAAATCGCTCATCGCTGTCGCCAACGCGCGAGTTGGCATCGGCAAAGCCGCCTCGGGCGATGTCCTGCTGGGCACTCTTGAGTACAGCAAGCTGGAGGAGCAGGTCGTTACGCTGAAGCAACAACTGGCGTCGACCAAGGCGTCTTTGAATCGAGTTGTTGGGCGCGATGCGAGTACCGAGATCGCCGTTCCGGCCGAGCTGCAAGTGAAGTTGCCGGATTGGTCACATGAGTCGCTCCGCGAACAGGCGTGGGAGAATCAGCCGGCGATCGCCGCGGCATTGACTCGCACCGAGGCGACTCGTTGGGGAATGGAGATCGCCAGATTGAAGCGGCGGCCCGACATTTCGTTGAGCGCCAGTTGGTATGCGACGGACAACAACCGGCCGCCGTCCAGCGCGGTCGATGTGGGCGATGACGCGTGGGCCATCGGCGCTCAGCTGAGCATCCCGCTATGGCGTCAAAAATACGATGCTCAGCAGCGCGAAGCCGATTGGTTGCACGCCGCATCGCACGCGTCCGTTGAGGAACTCATGCACGAGTACGACGCGCGGCTCCGCGACCTTTGGGAACAGGCCAAGGCGGCTCAAGAGACGGCGTCGCTCTACAAGTCGACGATCCTCCCGCAGGCCAAACAGACGCTCGACGTCGATCAGCAATCGTACTCGAATGGAGTGGTCGAATTCGATCGGCTGATTCGCGACTTTCGCACAGTGCTGACTCTTGAACTGGGTTACCACCGCGCAGTGGGGCAACTGGCGACCGCATTGGCGCGGATCCGGCAGGCGACCGCGGACGAGCTGTCCAACGAGTAGGACCGGCGCCGTTACACGAACAAATCCGTCTCGGCGGCGTAAAACGGAGTAGATTCAACTAGCCGGAGAGCACATTCGTGCGGATAATACTCCAACCTCTCCTTTCGCCATCCCATCAGTCAGTCATCAGTCAGTCATTGTCAATCTGATGTATTCGCATCCGAAACGCCACCGACTACTTCTCACCGCGCTGATTGGCGTGTTGGGTCTGCAGTCCGCGTTGGGGATGTGCCGATGCGATGGCTCGTCGTGGGCCGCGGCGACGATCGAGAAGACAAACGCATGCTGTTCCTCAACGAGAGTTTTCACAGCCGCCACGTGTTGTGAGGCCACTCGTTGTTGCGACTCCGCACAGGCAACGCCGAGTTCGCGGCTAGCCGCGGCTTGCTGTGCGTGCGATGATTGCGAGGGCGATCAGCCGCTGACGCCTGGCGACTCTTCGCGTCCGACGCTGGACGCCAACACTCGAGCACTCGACTACGCGGCCGCGCCCACGCTGCCGGCCGCGTCGGGACGGCGCGAACATTCTCAGTTCGCGTTGGGTGATGCACGGCGGAGCGCCCAAGCTTTGCTGTGTGTTTGGCGGACCTAATCTCCGGTCTGCGCTGCGCGCTTTGTTCCCGATCCCCGTTCACGGATGGGACGTGCGCGCACGAGTCGTCCTCGAGGACGGCCGACTCCGACTGGTTGCCGTCCAACTCAACGTGGCTGGCGGGAGCGATCGAAGGTGCGGTTCCACGTTTCGGGGATCGCTCATGTTGCGTTGAGGATTTGGGGCCGGCCTCCACGACGCCGCGAGACCGAACCAGCAATCCGATTATTGAGGAGTTTCAGAATGGCTGCCAACGAATCGAGTCCAGCGAGTTCGACTGGCTCTTCGGCAAGACTGTTGTTGCGGCGGCTCACCTTCCTGATTACGCCATTGATCTACCTGTTCGTCGGTTTGATGCTGATTGTCGCACTAGGGGTAGCTCAGCGCATCGGTTGGATTTCGGCGGGCGGGATCGCCGGCTCATCGTCGACGGAGGCGACGGCGCCGATTCACACCTGCCCGATGCACCCGCAGATTCGTCAGCCGGGGCCTGGATCCTGCCCCATCTGCGGAATGCCGTTAGTGCCGGCTGCGGCCGGCGGCGGAGCCGCACTCGACGAGCTGTCGGTCAAGATCGAACCGGCCCAACGTCGGCTGGCCAACATCCAGACCGCAAAGGTGGAGCGCCAAGTCGTAGCTGAGACGATCCGAACGGTCGGCGCCATCGCCATCGACGAGAGTCGGATGGCGACGATTTCCTCCTACGTCGATGGTCGTCTGGAGCGTCTGTTCGCCGACTACACGGGCGTGCAGGTCGCCAAACGAGATCACCTGGCGGTCGTCTACAGCCCCGAGCTTTACTCGGCGCAAGTTGAGTTCTTGGAAACTCGCAATGCATTGGCGCGGATGTCGGGAGCCGCGTTGGCGGCCGTTCGAGAGGCTCAACAGAAACTGCTCGGCAACGCCCGAAATCGACTCGGCGAACTCGGCATGCTGGAGGAGCAGATCGTCGAGCTCGAGAAGAGCGGCAAAGCTCAGTCACGCCTCACGCTCTACTCGCCAATCGGCGGCACTGTCATCGAGAAGCTGGCCGTCGAAGGCAAGTACATTAAGGCGGGTGAGCCGATCTATCGAATCGCCGACTTGTCCACCGTCTGGTTGATGCTCGAGTTGTACCCGGAGGACGCCGCTCGCATTCGCTACGGGCAGCGCGTGGAGGCGGAGATGCAATCGCTGCCAGGCGAGCTTTTCAATGGCCGCGTCGCGTTCGTCGATCGGACGGTGAATCAGCAGAAGCGCACGGTCGGAGTTCGCGTTGAGTTTCTCAACGACGATGGGCGGCTTCGTCCGGGCGACTACGCGAACGCCTCCATCTATGTGCCCATCGGGCAGCGCGGTGAGGTCTACGACGAAGCGTTGGCGGGGCGCTGGATCAGCCCGATGCACCCGCAGATCGTCAGCGACGCGCCGGGCAAGTGTTCGATCTGCGGCATGGATCTCGTGCCGACGTCGCGGTTCGGGTACGCGGACGTTCCCGTCAAGCAACCGACGTCGCTGTCCGTACCGCGATCGGCGCTATTGCTGGCCGGCGCGAACAGCGTTGTTTACGTCGAGACCGAGCCCGGGCGATTCGAGATCCGCACCGTGACGCTGGGGCCGATTCTGCGCGATCGAGTCGTGGTGCTCGGCGGGCTGCAATCAGGTGAGATGGTTGCGACGGCCGGCAATTTCTTGATCGACTCGCAGATGCAATTGGCCGGCAATCCGAGCCTGATCGATCCGACACGCGCGGTGGGCGCGTCCCACGGGCGGAAGAGCCCGCTCAGCATCGACGACTCACAAGTGACAAAGGTCAGTGGACCCGTCGGCGAAGTGCTCGAACTACTTTTCGACGCCTACTTCCGAGTGCAAAGGTCATTGGCCGCCGATCGCCTGCCGCTCGCCGCCGATGGCGACGCTCTGCAACAGCTCGCGCAGTCGCTCAGCGAATCCGACTTGTCGGCTGCGGCGCTGGACGAACTCGAGACGATTGCTCAGCACGCCTCGGGTTTGAAGGACCCCGACATCAAAGCGGTCCGGCTCCAATCGTTCCGTCCGATCAGCCACGCGGTCGTTCGGCTGTCGGCGGAAATCCGCGGCGAGCAGAGCAAGGCCGCCTTTCTCCATATGTTCTGCCCGATGGTCAAAGGCGGCGGCGGCGATTGGCTCCAGGCCGACGAAAAACTCGTCAACCCTTACTGGGGCGCCAAGATGCTCCACTGCGGACGAGTCGTGAAGGCGGAGAGGCCGGAGAAGCCGGTGAAGCCGGAGATGAACAGGCAAACCACACCCGAGTAGCACATGTCGTTTCTGATCAATTTCTGTGTTCGCGAGCGGCTGATTGTGATGATCGTCACGGTGTTGATCGTCGCCGCCGGTTGGTACTCCGTACAACAAGTGCCGATCGACGCGATTCCCAACGTCGGTGAAAACCAGGTCATCGTTTTCACGGCTTGGCCGGGTCGATCGCCCAAAGACATCGAAGACCAGGTGACCTATCCGCTGTCGAGCGCGCTGCTGGCCGTCCCCCGCGCTGAAAGCGTCCGCGGCAAGAGCATGTTCGGCTACAGTTTTGTTCAGGTGACCTTCTCGGACGACACCGACCTCTACTGGGCGCGTGCGCGGGTCAGCGAGCAATTGGGAACAGCCGTTTCTGAACTGCCCGATGGAGTGACGCCGACGCTCGGACCGGACGCCACCGGCCTGGGGCAGATTTTCTACTACACGCTCGAGCCGCCGCCGGGAATGAACCTGGCCGAGTTGCGGAGCTTGCAGGACTTCGTCGTGAAGTTCGAACTGCAGGCGGTGCAGGGAGTCAGTGAAGTCGCCAGCGTCGGCGGCTACGTGCGGCAGTACCAGATCGAAGTCGATCCCGATCGCCTCCGCTTTCAGCAGATTCCCTTGGACCGGCTGATCCAAGCGGTCAAGGAATCGAATCTCGACGTGGGAGCCAAGACGGTCGAGTCCGGTGGGATGGAGTTCATCGTCCGCGGCCGCGGGTTCATCGGCGCCGCGGGCGATGTCGCGCAGGCCATCGAAGACATCGAGAACACGGTCGTCGTGTCGCGCGACGGGATCCCCGTGCGGATCCGCGACTTGGGACACGTGCAGCTCGGTCCCGAGTTTCGGCGGGGGGCGCTCGACCTGAATGGCAGTGAGGCGGTCGGCGGTGTCGTCGTGATGCAGTTCGGTGAAAACCCGCGGGCGGTCATCGAACGCCTCCGCGACAAAATCGAACAGCTCGAGCCGAGCCTGCAGGGCGTTAAAGTGCGAGCCGTCTACGATCGCACCGGGTTGATCGATGAGACGGTTGGCACGCTGACAACGGCGCTGGTGCAGGAAGTGCTGATCACCGCTGTCGTGATACTCCTGTTTCTGTTGCACTTTCGCGCCAGTCTGGTCGTCGCAGTCACTCTGCCGATCGCCGTGCTGATGGCGTTCATCGCCATGAACCTGTTCGGAGTCGACGCCAACATTATGTCGTTGGCTGGAATCGCCATCGCGGTCGGCACGATGGTCGACATGGGAATCGTCGTCGCCGAATCGGTCTACCAGGATCTGGCCGACTGGGACGCGCGTCGTGACGCCCAGTTGCCGTCCGCCGAATCTCGTATCGATGTGATCGTTCGATCGGCGAGCGAAGTCGCGCCGGCGGTCGTGACCGCGGTGGCGACAACGGTCGTCAGCTTCCTGCCGGTCTTCATGCTCACCGGGCGCGACTACCGCTTGTTCGCGCCGCTGGCGTGGACCAAGACGTTTTCGATTCTCGCCGCTCTGATCGTCGCCGTCGCACTGGTCCCTTTGCTCAGCCGAATGCTGTTGGTGTCGACGAGGTGGTCGTTGCGCGGGCGACTAAAGAGTGCGCTGACCGGCGGCGCGCTGTTGGCCGCAACCTGTTGGTTTGTCTGGGGTGAGCGGGCGGCCAGCGCCCTATCGCTCGGAGTCTTTGCGCTCACCGCTCTCTCTTTCGCTGTCGGCAGTCTGGCGGTATACGTTCTGCTGGCCGAACGCCTGCGCCCGGTGGAGCGCAATCCGTTGAGCCGGTTGATTCGGTTCGTATACGAGCCGGCGCTGCGGTGTTTTCTGCGCCGTAAGCTGGCCTTTCTCTGTCTTCCCGGATTGCTCGTCGTGCTCGGCGCGGGAGCCTGGCTGGGACTTCCCCGAGTGCTTGCGCCGGTCGAGCGAGGCGCGTCCTTCTTGGGAGCCGATCTCAACCAGACGCCCGGCTACGGAGCATTGATGAGGACGTTTCCCGGTTTGGCGTCGGACGATTGGATCGCGCTCGATGAAGGGAGTTGGTTCTATATGCCGACGCTCTATCCGGCCGCCAGCTTTTCCCAATCGATGGAGATCTTGCAGACGCAGGACACGTTGATCAAGGAAATCCCCGAGGTCGCGGACGTGCTGGGCAAGATCGGCCGAGTTGAATCGGCGCTCGATCCGGCTCCGGCCGCGATGGTCGAAACCTACGTCATGCTCAAGCCGCCCGCCCACTGGCGGGAAGGGGTGACGACGGAGGACATTTGGAAGGAGATCAACGCGGTCGCTACGTTGCCGGGCGTCACGCCCGCGTCTCCGCTGCAGCCGATTGAGGGGCGCGTCGTGATGTTGCAGTCCGGAATCAAGGCTCCGATGGCGATCCGCATCTACGGGGACGGTCTGCGGGAGTTGGCTGACGCTTCACTCGCCGTCGCTCAACATTTGAAGCGGATTCCGCACGTCGACGGAGCCACCGTGAATCCCGACATCGTGCTCGGCAAGCCGTACATCGAATTTGATGTTGACCGCGAAGCGGCCGCTCGCTATGGCATGTCCACCACGATGGTGAATCAGATCATCGAGACGGCGGTGGGGGGGATGAACTTGACCAGCACGGTGGAGGGGCGCGAGCGCTACCCCGTGCGAATTCGCTATCAGCGAAACCTGCGTGAACGAATCGACGAACTGACTCAACTCCCCGTAGTCGCCCATTCCGGCGAGGTCGTGCCGCTCAAAATGCTCGCCAAAATGACCACGACTTGGGGACCCGGTGTGATCAACAGCGAGGATGCGCGGCTGGTCGCGCACGTGTCGTTCGCGCCTTCGGGGATCGCCGGCGACCTCGAGACGGTTCGAGCTGTGGAGAGCTCGCTGCAGGCTGCGCAAGCCGCCAAGTCGCTCGACCTGCCGCAAGGCTACGCGCTCAAGGCGGTCGGTTCGTTCGAGAATCAACTGGAGGCCAACTGGCGGCTCGCGTGGGTCGTGCCGATCGTGATCCTCACCAACCTGCTCATCATCTACCTGCAGTTCCGCCGCGTGTCGATCACTCTGGCCGTGTTCGCCGCGATCCCGGTCGCGTTCGCGGGTGGCATGATCTTGCTGGCGGTTAACGACGTCGCGATGAACACGGCCGTCTGGGTCGGGTTCATCGCTCTCTTTGGAATCGCCGTCGATGACGGTGTGGTGATGGCGACATATTTGAATCAAGTTTTTGCTCGACGCCAAATCAACACGATTGAAGATATCCGCGAGGCGACGATTGAAGCTGGGCTGCGGCGCATTCGTCCGTGCTTGATGACGACCGCCACCACCATCATGGCGCTGGTGCCCGTACTGGTGTCGACCGGTCGCGGAGCCGATGTGGCCAAGGCGATGGCGTGGCCCGTGTTCGGCGGCATGACGGTCGAACTGCTGACGCTGTTCGTGGTGCCGGTTGTCTATTGCGGTCTCTGCGAGTTTCAGCTGCTGTTTGGAATGAACACAACGTCCGTGCCGCAATACGCCACTGGCGACGACGAGCCGGAAGTCGCCCTGCCCACCGGCTAACGAGAATACCGACGGAGTGCGGCAGGAGGCCGCGCTGAACACCTTAAGGAGTTCACTTACTATGCGATGGATCGTATTTCAAATCTTCCTGACCGCTGGGGCGATTCTCTTGGCCCCGTCGGGACGCTGCGCGCCGGTTGAGCCGCCGGCGACGTTGCCTGTCGCTGAGGCCGGCGATGCGCAGCGACCAAGCGAGCAGCCGCGTCGCGGACCACACGGCGGCCTATTGCACGCCGTCGATCCGTTCCGCTGCGAGATCGTGTTTTCCGACCGAGTTGTTCGCATCTACATCGCCGATCGTGACGGCAAGGCCGTCGCCACGCGCGGAGTGCGCGGACGGTTGTCGCTGCGCGAAAAAGGGAGTCGTCAGCAACGTCACTACGATTTGTACCCCACGGTCGACCGCGCGTCGGGCGATCCCTGCTTGCGGGCCGACGTCAACTTCACGAAGATTCGCAACGGCGACGCGACGGCGTCGGTCGTTATCCACCGGCTCAACCCCAGCGGCCAACCGCCGTTGCGAGTCAGCGAGGCGTTCCGCCGCACTCCCCCGCCCGACGTGATCGCGATCCAACGGCAGCTGGTCTGTCCGGTGAGCGGCAAGATCCTGGTCGCCGAACCCAAGACGGTGAAAGTGCGGGCTGGCGACGTCGTTGTTTATGTTTGCTGTCAAGGCTGCGCGTCGACCGTGCGTCTCGCCCCAGAGAAGTACATTAAGCGGCTCGCCAAACTGCCGCCCCCGGGAAAGGGGAGCCCAAAATGATCATCCGGACATGAGGGGAACTGAAATGCTCGACTAGCACGTGTGAGCTTAGATCGCATTTCAAAACCGATGTCTTGCCGTACGATGGCCTTGGAAGGCGCCTTGGAAGGCCATCGTACAAGGTTCTGAAACAGCCTCTAGTGAGACGAGAGGGACGTGGGCGTGAGATTCAATCCGCGAGAATTGCTCCAATGGCTCGCCGAACACAACAGTCGAGATTCGGATGCGCGGCAGCAGGAGAAAGTTCTCGAAAAAGTGGCTGCTCAGGACTACACGTTGGTCGCGTTTAAGATGCGCGATTACACACGGCTGCCGGTGGGCATTCGCGGATTGGAGAAACTGCTCAACGGCGACGAGAGCGGCTTTATCGATCTGCACCGCGTCTGGCGCTACATCGCCTACGACAATCATATTCGCCACGCCAAAGGCGATTGGGTGCGGAACAACACGGAGGGTGAGATCGACGAGTTCTCCATTCCCACGATTCGCATGGAGTGGTCCGCCTATTCGATGTTGACGGCGGCAGTGTTCGGCGAGATCCAATACGCGCAATGGTGCGGCAAGCGATTGGTAGCCGAGTATTCGCGACCGGATATCTTTGGACCGATCGACTTGGGCGATGAGCCGATCGTGCCGTACGCCGTCGGTCTGTTCTGGCATTGGGCGAACGCCAACCACGGACAGTCGGCCGCCAGCGCGGAGAAGCTGCTCGCCGAGTGCGCCGAAGAGTGCGAAGGTCCGCTGGGGCGCGTGTTGGCCGCATGGAACGACGATCGGTCGTTCGCGACTCACTTTGCCGCGATGTGCGACGACTTCGGTTCGCGATTCGACGAGCCGCTGCCATTCTGCGGGTTCCCCGTCGCCATTATTGCGACAGTCATGATTCGCCGCGGACAGGGGTTATCGGTTCCCGACCATCCACTGCTCTACCAAACCGTTTGCGAAGTGAAGCCGCCGGTGACGAGTGACGATCCGTTCTTTGATAGAGTGAATCGCGAAGTCTCCGAGCAAGCGTCGATCAAGCAGTACCGCTGGCCATGGTAGGAAGCGGTCATCATGTTTATCGATGATCCAGCGGACCTGATCGCTCCCGTCGAATCGGTGTGGCCAGAGTACATCGAGAATGGCGACCA
>JASMLW010000059.1 GCA_030748485.1 Pirellulaceae bacterium | reverse complement strand
GTGTTGTGCCGACTTCGTGAACTTCCTCGTCCTGGCGACCAGTTCTCGCGCATTCGCTTCGCAAATCGCGCCGCTTTCCGATATCGCGAGCTCAATCTCGCCGCCGAACTGGCGTCACCGGTTGCCGTGGACCGGTCTCACAACGCCGGCGGACATTCAGGTCGCAATCCGCGACCGGACTGAGTACAGTAGCGCGCGAGTCGACCAGCGGGGACATCGACTCCTTCTTGAATTTGTGCGGCGAGGGATGAGATGAAAGTGATCAATATCTACACCTCTGGAGTCGAAACGGGCGAACACCGACACGACATCACCATTCAAGGAACCAGCGAAGAAGCCAAGAGTGTGGCGGCCAAACTGACTACCTTCATCGAGGAGAAGTATAGCCAGGCCGCCGAGCTGCTGGTTTCCGACATGGGCGGCGAAACACATCTCATCCAAGTGATGGGCCACGCCAACGCGCCGATCACCGAGGGACAATTGCTCGATGTGATGGGCGACACCTAAGTTGGTTCGGCCGCTCCTGCCAATACTCAGATCCCGCTCACAACTCAGAACAGGCTCACCGCGTCGAGCTGAGCTGACAACCAGCGAGCGATTCCGGTCGCCAGCGTTTCGCGGTGGCGGCGCAGCCAAACTCGGCAGCGCAACCCAGCGGCGGCCGACGACGATTCCGACCACCGCGCGGTGGCGTGGATCCGCGGTCCAGCGTACTCGACCTGATCATTAGCGACGGTCGTGGCGGCGACGGGAATTGGACCTCCCACGTGTGCGCCGAGCGCAGGCGACGCGGCTTTTCGGGTCGCTCGCGGCTCCAGCGCGACGAGCGTCGCGGCAGCCGGACGCCACCCGGCCGAGGTCACTCGCACCGATTGTCCCAACTGCGCCTTGAACTGCTCAACCTGAGACTGCTTCAAGGCAATCCGCAACTCGAGCGCGTCGTCCGCGACCACATGCCCCAACAGATCGCCGTCGACAACGTGTTTGCCGAGAAACGAAGCCGGATCGTCCAGCGTGAAGCGGCCCGCCCGAGCTGCGCGGATCGTCAGACGTTCGCGGCGGCGCTGGTGTTCGTCGAGTTCGATTCGCTTGGCGTCCAGCTTCGCGGTGACGGCGGCCCGTTCGCCCAACCGCCCCGAGTGCTGCAGACGTCGGCGTTGGAGCACCAACTGCGCTTCCTCGGCCTGCAAGGCGATGACTTTGGCTTGGAGGTCGTTGTCTTCGACTCGCATCAACACGTCGCCAACCTGAACCTCTTCATCCGCCTCAACGCACACCTCGCGAACGAACCCGGTCGCCGTTGTGCGAACTTCGGCCCGTGGCTCGAAAACGACAATCGCCGGCGCCGATACCAGACCGCCGATGGGCGCCAGGCAAAGCGAAACGCCGGCGACTGAAACCAGCGCCGACGCCAGCCCCAACCTCCACCGCTGAGGCGTCTGTCCCCACTTGCCGAAGATGCAGGTCTGTGCGAATCGTCGCATGGCTGGGCCGAACCAAATCACCAAGCTGAGCAACGCGAGCGCGGCTCCGAAAACTCCCCAGACACGCACCGCCCCGTAACAGATGGCCGACGTCGCGAAGACACGCCACGCGAACGAGGCGATCCCGTACGCGATCAACAACCACGACGGCAGGAGCCGCTCCATCCCCACCGGCGGCTCGAATCCGAAAACGACGCGGTCCCAGCCGTTCGCGAGAACGCGACGGGCGTGCTGGTGCAAGTTGGGAGCCGACAGCAAGTCCGACAGTACGTAGTACCCGTCGAATCTCATCAACGGATTGGCGTTGAACAAGAGGGTCGAGACGCTCGCCATCAGGATCAACTGCGCCAAGCATTTCGATAGCGCCGTGTGTGGCGAGACGAAGCACCACGCGAGCGACGCGAGGGCGGCCACTCCAAGCTCGAGGTACATTCCCGCCGCGGCGCAACGAATTCTTCGCCAACGGCTGCGGAATCTCCACGTCGAGGAGACGTCGATGAAGAAGACCGGCGCGAACAGTATGAAGGCGACGCCGACCTGACGCACCTCGCCGCCGTCGCGTTTGCAGGCCACGCCGTGCCCGAGTTCATGAATCAGCTTGAGGACCAACCAGCAAACGGGCAACAACCACCAGCCGTCCAGACCCGCGATGGTGCGAGCCTCCGCGGCAAACCGCGACCAGTCGCCGGCGAGCGCAACCGCGGCGGCGAACATCAACGCGATCCAGATGAAGAGTCCAGGGCGGCTGAACACCGCGCCGACTGTGGGTGCGATTCGTTCAAGGAGTTTGTCGGGGCAGCCGAGCGGCAAGCGGAACAGCAGCGGCGAGTGCGAGCGCCAGCGACTCGACCGCGGCGACGTTTCGCCGCCGGCGGATGCCGACTCAAGCAACTTGTTGGCGACCAACCAACGCGCGAATCGCTGCATGCGTTCGCGGTCGAAATGCGCGTCGCGGCGCTGCACGGCGCGCCAGGCGGAGGCGATCGTCGTCTGGCCGTCCAGCTGCGTCAGGAACAGATACTCCAGTTCGCCGACTTGGTGAAACCGCTGCTCGCGAGGATCTTCGATCACCACGTGCCGATCTTCGCCACAGCACTGTGGAGTCACTCGCAGATCGCGACGAGGCCGCGGACGCGCGCTGTCGATCGTCGGCTCAGTTGGAGCCCTGCTGACGTGAGACATGGCTTACCATCCCAGCCGAGCCCGCGCGGTCTCCCACGGCCCGTGCAGCCAATTCCAGATTCGCAGGTGGCGTGCGCCTGTGACCGTGGCTCGCCCTTCCATGCCCGGCCGCAACTCGCCGTCCGCGTTGGGAAGCTCCACAACCGCGACAAAAACGCTGGCGTCCGCTCGCAGTTCAGCTCGCGGCCGCAACCGCACCACGGTCCCCCGCCAGATTCGTCCTGAGAAGCTCGCCAACTTCACCGCCACGGCCATGCCGGGATGAACTCGCGCCGCCTCTGACTCGGGAATCGCCACTTCGACGACGACGCGGTCGAGCGGAGCCACTTCAAACAGCTGCTGCCCGGTAGCGAGCGGAGCCCCTTCGGCATGTTCGAGCGCCGATTCAATCACGACGCCTTCCAAAGGCGAGCGGATAGTCAAGTTGCGCAGTCGAAGCCGCAGACGTTCTCGTTCGGCGGACGCTTTCGCTGCTTCGAGCGAAGCCTGTTGAGCGTCAGCCGTCTTGCCTCGCGCCAGCGCGACGTCACGCTCCTTCTTCGCCCATTCGACTCGAGCGTCGACACTGGACAACTCGGATTGCAAATCGCGGTCGTCGAGCATCGCCAGCGGCTGTCCCCGAGCCACGATATCGCCCGACGCGACCAGTGTCTTCTTCAATTGCACATCAAAGGGCGCCGCGATGAAACGGCGAGTCCTGGGCTCGACGCGACACTCGCAGCGAATCTGCTGCGGCGCGGGTGTGAACAACACGGCCGCCAGTCCGCAAACAAGGGCGCACGAGAGCAGACCTCGTCGACCGGCAAGCCAAGCGTTCGCGCGAGCGAATCGGTTTCGGGCCGCCGCAACGCGAAATCGGGCGAGAACCGGCTCCACCTTGGCGACGAAGTACTCCCAGACGTCCGGAGTTGCCGATCGTGTTGGCGACAAGACGACGACGGCGCCGATCGGCTCGCCCTGGTCGTCGCGCAGCGGGCGAGCCCAAATTGCTTGGTCGCCGTCGGCGACCAGTGGTTTCCCGGCTGAGATATTTGAGTTGGTTCGATCCAGGCTCGCCGCCTCGTTGCGGATGATCGTCTCTTCAGCGACGCCGAGTATCTCGTCCGACTGAGCGGGGGCGGCTTGGGAACTGGCTATGATCCGGCAACCGCCACGCCTGCGCGCGGCGACCACGGCGTAGGCGCCAGGGGAAGTTGATGCGAGCGCTTCGACCAAATGCTGGGCGGCCGCGGCGTCGTGGCTCGCCGAGCCCGCGCGCTGCAGCAATTGAACGGTTGCGACAAGATGCTGGGGCTGAATTCGCCGCGCGGCCGGCCCGTCGACGCGTGGACGGCGGGTGTCGCTCTTCGCAGACGGCGATCGCAAGTCTGGCAACATGCTCGACTCAGTCGTTGCTGGTTCGATTCTTCGCAGCCTCATCCAACCGCAGCACACAGCGTTGCCCGGCCCAATAGACCCGGTTCGGGTTGTCGATCGCGACGCGAACGGCGATCGTGCCGCTCTCAGCGTCGATCACCGGACTGATCGCTTCGACAACGCCCTCCGCCGGCTGGCCATCGATGCTGATCTGGACGGGCTGGCCCGCCCCGACTCGTTTGGCGTCGGCGACGGTCGTTGTGAATGTGACGAGTAGTCGATCCGTCTGGACGAGCACGACCAGCTCGGGCGAGTTGGGCGCGACTTGCTCGCCGACCTCTTTCTGGATCGCCGAAACGACCCCATCAAACGGAGCGCGAATGAAACGTCGGTCCAGTTGAGAGCGCGCTCGACGCGCGTCGATAATTCGCTGTTGCAGCTCGTTCTCGGCGACGTTCGCCATCGCTCTCGCTATTTGAATGTCGGCCGCGCAGCGATCAACTTCCTCCTGCTGAGAATGTCCCGCCGCCAGCAACTTGGTTAGTTTGGCGTGCCGCGTCTGCTTGAGCTGCAGCTCGATTTGGGCCGCTTCCAGCCGGCCGCGCTGCGCTGCCGCCCGTTCCGCCAACTCCAATGCTGCGCTCAGAGTGTCATGGTCCAACGTGACAAGCAGCTCGCCTTGCTTGACGAGTTGGCCGATCTTGACGTGAATCGTCTCGACCAACGCGACCTCGACAGCGGCGACATGAGATGTCCGGTACGGTCGCACGAAGGCGTCCGTTTCGGCCCGCGCCGCCGCGCCGCCGCCAAGCGCGATGATGGCGACAATCGTTACAACGTGTGTGAAGTGCAAATCCCGCTTCATCAATCGCGCCTGGTCGAGTCAGGTGTGGGCTGTCCGAAAATGGCGCAATAACGTACGTCAAACTGAGGCGTCAGTACTGCCAGGCCGTGGGGATTCAACCGAATTGCGTGTTGCTGGACCGTCACAGAGACGGCTTTCTCGGGCTCCGACGTTCCCAGTCGCTACAATACGCATAATCGAGGTTGGCCCGCAGGAGTAACCATGCCGGATTCGCCCTTTGACCCCCACTATCACTGGCTCGGTATCCCCGGTGATGAGCAGCCGGCGAGCCACTACCGCTTGATCGGCGTGAGAGATTTTGAATCGTCGAACGCCGTGATCGAAAACGCTGCGGACCGAGTCATTGCGTTCCTGCGGACGAAGCAAACGGGACCCCACAGCGAGGAGTGTCGGTCGCTTCTCAACGATGTGGCCGCCGCCGTTCATTGCCTGCTCGACCCCGAACTCCGCCGCGCGTACGACGGCCAAATGAGAGCGGCAGGCGCCGGAAACGGCGATGGAACGCTCTACGCTGTGGCGGCGACCGTCAACATGGGATCTGAGCGCGACGCGCCGCCGCAGACCTCGGCGCCGCCGCCAGCTGTTAAATACGCGACTCCGGTCTCAGGCGAGGAGCCGAACGCCAGGTCGATGATCTTGATCGCTGGCGTGGCGATCGCGATCGGCGCCGCCGCGGGCGGGCTGGCGCTGGGAGTCGTGTTCTTCGTCCGGTCACAAACCACCTCGGCCCAATTGCAGGCGGAAGCTGATCTGCAGCGCGCGCAACTGGCGCAAGACGCCGCGCTGCGACGCTCCCAACTGAGGCGGGTTGAAGAGGACTTGCGGAGGCAACAGGAACGCCTCCGGATCGATCAAGAACTCGCCGCCGAACACGAGCATCGGATTGCCGAGATGGCCGCTCAAGTGGGTCGCCTTGCCGACGATACGTTGCGAGAACAGGTGGACCGCGCGCAGAACGAACTCAACTCTTCGCCTCAACCGGCCGCCGTTCCCAAGAACGAACTCAACTCTTCGCCTCAACCGGCCGCCGTCCAAGACAAAGAGGGCGGCGACAACGCGCCGACGCCGAAACTAGATTCGACAGAAGTGAGTCGATGCTTGGCCGACGCCGCCGCCGAGCAGCCGTTGTTGGATTCCTTCGACATCCGTCTCAAACGGATTCCAGCTGGCTCGTTTCTGATGGGTTCGGATGAACTCGACCCGGACGCACAAGCTTCGGAACGTCCCCGCCGCGAAGTCGAGATCGGCGGCGATTTTCTGATGGGACAATACGAGATCACCGTCAAACAGTTCCAGGCCTTTGTCGACGAAACCGGCTACAAAACGACATCTGAATCTGCGAGTTCGCCTGAAGGCGGCTGGGGATACAACCGCGCGAGACGAGATTTCGAACGGCCCGGCAAACGCTACTCGTGGCGCAACACGGGATTCCCACAGCGGGAGAATCATCCGGTCTGCAATCTGAGCTGGCACGATGCGGTCGCGTATTGCGATTGGTTGACAACGCACTCCCAACACGACCTCAAGTACCGGCTGCCAACCGAGGCTGAATGGGAGTACGCCTGTCGCGCCGGAACGACCACGTCCTGGCCGTTCGGCTCCGATCCCCAACGGTTGCGGCGAATGGGAAACATCGCCGACGGCTCGCTCAAACGATCACTTCGCGCCGATACGATCGTTCGCGGGGCGAGCCGCGCCGTCGAGTGGAATGATGGTTTCGCGTTCTCCAGCCCGGTGGGAAGTTTCGAAACCAACCCGCTGGGTCTGCACGACATGCTGGGCAACGTGGCGGAATGGTGCGCTGACGAGTTTCTCCCCTACGACGCGTCGACGCCGCCCGCGAATCGATCCGGCGAACGAGTATTTCGCGGCGGCAGTTGGGGCTACGGCGTGGCCGGATCGCGATCAGCCGCCCGCGGCCACTTCGCGCCGACCGACCGCTGGGCCAATATTGGGTTTCGAGTGGCCGCCGATGCGCCGGCTCCGTAGGCTCCGATCGCCGCCCTATCGGCACCACTCTAATCAACCGTTGCCGGTTCAGCTGACCGGCGCGACGCGACGCGACTGATCAATGGGCGTGCGAAATGACCAGCACGCCCATGCTGCGCTTGAGAGCCAAGAAGGCAATTGCGTAGTCGGTCTGAGTCGTGGCCAAGCGTTGTTCCTCGTCGGCCAATCGCTCCTCCGCGTCGATTTCGAAGTTGAGCACCGATGCGGCGCTGAGATCGTCGCCGGCGAGCAGCTTGCGGCGCCCGCGCAGGTAGTCGACCTCCGCTCTGGCGGCGGTCACCGCTTCGCGGCGTGAACCGAGTTGCTCGTAGGCGGTCCGCACATTGCGAACGGCCGTCTCGACTTCTGCTCGGATACGCATCGTTTCGTCCTGCAGGGTCGCCTGCAATCGCGCGATTTCAAGTTGGCGGCGGCGGACTCGCGCATCGCCGCGACGGTTGCCCCAAGGCATCTCAAACTGCAGGCCCGCCGAGTAACCGGGCTGGCCTTTGACGAATTGGTCCGTGAATGCATTGCCGACGCCAGAGTCACCGCGCAGTCCGGTGACATACGCTGCGGCCACCATGTTGACGATCGGCAAACGCTCGCTCTCCGCAACTCCGTGGCGCACCAGAGCGACGCGTATCTGCTCGGTAAGCGCGGCCAGCTCGGGTCGATGTTGCAACGCCGTGGCTATGCCGTCCGCCATGGTGACGGGCACGGACACCCAAGCCGCCGGGCCGACAATCAGTAGCTCAGCCGCACCATCGCCGGTCGCGACTCCCGCCTTGGCTCGCAGTTGAGTTTCCAGGTTCAGCACGTCGGCTTCCGCTTTGGCCAAGTCGGCCGCTCGTCGCTTCAACGCCGCCCGAGCGCGAAGAATCTGTACGCGGTTCGCATCCAACTCGCCCCGTCCCTCTAGATCGTGCAATACCCGTCGCGCCCGTTCGACGTGTCGACGCCGCTGAATTAGAACGGCCCGCGCCCGATACAACTGCCAATACGAGTCACCGAGTAGCTGGATGTGATCCTGCACCATCCGCAACGACTCGTGCGAAACCTGATCCCTTTGCAACTCAGCGATCGCAATCAACGCCGTGTTGTAGGCTTTGCCATGTTGATTGAGGAGTGGGTGAGAAACGCTCAGCGTCATCCGAGCGTTGCCCTGGTCGCGCGGTGAAAAGAAGACTGAATTGCTGTCCTCCAATCCAAACTGCTGCGACAGCTCGAGTTGCCCGCCAGTCGCCGTCCGCTGGCGAACGCCGAAGTCCTGAGCAAAGTCATGGGACCGCAAACGAGGCGGACCGCCCGTGGTTAGCAGGTTGCCGACCGGATCGCTGACGTTGTCGATTCTCGATTCGGCGAAGACGACCGGGTCGAACTCAGACGACTCTTCGACGATCGCCGTTTCAGCAATCAGGGGAAGCAACCGCAGTGAACGCACGCGGGGCGATGACTCCAAAGCGATCGCCGTGATTTGGTCGAGGTCAATTGGCTGGCGGGGACGAGTTGGGAAGAGCGGCAGCGATGTCATACTCGACCACCAGTCGGCGGTGGTCGCGGGAACTGTCGCAGCGGGCCCCGTTGGAACGCCCGGCGGGCGATGCGTGGGAGACGGAGCGCCTGGCGCAGCCGGTCCGCGAAACCGCGTTGGGGCAGCCGGGTTGAGAAAGGGCGGCGCGGCAGGCACGTGGGTCGCTGACGATTCGGAGATTCTCTCGATCGACTCCAGCGACGACCGCGCGGCAGCTCGCTCTGTGTGTGGAGCCGCCACTTGTCCCCACGCGCCGACCGCCGCGCAGCAAACAGCGATCAGAGCGACTGCGGTCACACCGAAAGTAGTGCGCTGTTGTTTTGTTTTGTTTTTTCACCCGTCATGCGAATCCGCGCGCAGACCTGCCGCCCCCGAGTAACCTGCCGTTTTCAATATCGGCGCCTGGCAACCCCAGCCATAGACCCAACGGCGTCACCACTACGACCGTTGCCGGCGTCGAAGTTAAGGCGCCGCCTGCGAAAATCCGCGCAACCGTTACAAACGGTCGTCGCCGCACCGGGCAAACTCGCCACACGTTGCATTTTTGCAACGTACAGTTGCTACGACTCCGATTGATTCTCACCAACGATGGAGCCTATCCGTTGCCCTTCCCAATTGAACTCAGTTTGGCGACCCACAGCGAACTGCGGGCGATCGGAGACGCGTTTGGCGATTGGGGATTTGTGGCGCGATTCGATCAATCGCGCAAAGTTGAACGCGCGATCGGAGTAGCGGGCGACCGTTGCCGGATTCTCGAAAGGCTCTTTTTACATTGCCAACCGGTTGCCGCCGGCGAGGCCGAACGGCTCTTGGGTGAAACGGCTCTGCGCGGATGGCGGCGCCACCACCTCGCACGGATCGCCGCGGATCGAGTCCAACCACTCGTTCGGATCGACCCTTACGCCGGTCGCCTGTTCGCCAGCGACCTGTCGAATGGACCGAGACAAATCGATCGCGTGATGGCGGTGAGCGGCAGCTCGATCACGCTTGCCGAACACACCGTGCGAACTCCCGTCGACAGCGCCTTGGACATCGGCGTCGGCTGCGGGCTGCAAGCCATCATGCTCAGCGAACACAGTCGCCGGACAACAGCGACCGATCGCAATCCTCGCGCGCTGCGCTTCACGCGACTGAACGCCGCCCTGAACGGCGCCCGCATCGATGAACTGCGCGAAGGGTCACTCCTGGAACCGGCGCAACACGAGCAATACGATCTGATCGTCTGCAACGCTCCGTTCGTGGTTTCTCCCGACCAATCGGCCCTCTACCGCGACAGCGGCGAACGACTCGACACCTTCTGTCGGCGGCTCGTCTCCGAGGCGATTCCGCGACTGCGACCCGGTGGCCGACTACAAGTTCTCGTCAATTGGGTCCACATCCACGACGAGGACTGGCAAGCTCGCCTGGCGTCTTGGTGGCGAGGTGGGGATGTGGGCGCGTGGGTGCTCCGCAGCAGCACGCGTTCGCCGGAAGATTACACCGAATTCTGGTTGCGAGGCGCCGTCGGCGAGCAACTGGACGCCGCTCGCAATCGGTGGTTGACGTTCTTCGAGCAGGAGCGAGTCAGCGCAATCAGCACCGGCCTCATCACTGTCGAGCAACAGGAGAATGGCGTCCCGTGGACGCACTTCAGCGACGCCCCAAAACGAGCTTGCGGTCCGGTTGGAGAAGAAGTCGCCAAGCGAATGAACGCCCTCGCGGCTGTCGAGACTTGGACGGATGACGAATTGCTCAACGCCAAGCTGACCACTGCCGACGGACTCGAATTGCACGAGACGAACACGCTGGGCGACGACGGTTGGCGGGAAGCGGGAGTCCGTCTGCGGCGGTCTGAGCAGTTCATCAGTTCCGGCCGCATCGATCGGACGACCGCCCAATTTCTCGCCAAGTTGCGCGGTCGCGAAACGCTGCAAAACTCGCTGCGAGAATTCTCGGCCGAACGCGGGCTACGCGCTGAAACCTCGCTCGCGCCGATTCTAACGATCGTGCGTCGTCTGCTCGTGCAAGGGTTTTTGCAGGCGCCAGCCAGGCAGCTGATCTCCTCCGACAGGTCCAGAGCATCTGGCCACGAGACGAAACTGGCGTCCCGCCTGACTGTCAACCAGGTCGCCACGTCCGCCGTGACCTAGATTTGCGGACGGCACTCCTGGCGTCGAGGAGTATAGGGACAACTCGATCGACACCAACGGGAGCGGACGACGTTGAAACGAGCGGTAGCTCGCTTTTTGTGTGGCAACGCCACTGTAGGTCTCGCAGTTCTAGATCGACTTCATGCAACATCATCGGGGCATTTGGGAACGTCTTCGACGCTGGCGGCGACGCGCTCAGCGAGGTCCCCTTCGCGCGCCCGCCGTGCTTGAAGCCGGCCCGCTCGAGGACCGTATTCTCTACAGCGCCAGCCCGGTTGGCAGCGAAACCGTGGCCAACGCCACCACGTCCGGCGACCAGAAAGACCCTTCCGTGGGCGTCGCCGACAACGGCGATTTCGTCGTCGTTTGGGAAGGCGACGACTCCGATAAGGACGGCGTCTACTTTCAGCGATTCGATTCGAGTGGAACTGCTCAAGGCGGCGAAACGCTCGCGAATGCGGAAGAGAAAGATGACCAGAAGGACCCGGTGGTCGCCGTCGACGCCGACGGGGACTTCGTCGTCGTCTGGCAGGGGAACGGTCCCGGCGATTCGAAGGGCGTCTTCCTCCGCCGATACGACGAGACGGGAACGGCGTTGAGCGGCGACGTGCTCGTCAACACGACGACCTCCGGAGACCAAGAGGAACCCGCCATCGCCATGGCCTCCGACGGCGACTTTGTCGTGGTCTGGGAAGGCGACGACGCCGACAAAAAGGGCGTCTATCTTCAAGCCTTCGATTCATCCGGCTCCCGCGTTGGGTCGGAGACACTGGTCAACGTAACTACTTCCGGTGATCAGAAGGATCCTCGAGTCGGCATGGCCGATGATGATTCGTTTGTCGTCGTCTGGTCCGGCAATGGAACGGGGGACAGCAAGGGTGTCTTCGCGCGCGCGTTCAACAATGTGGGTGGGACGTTGAGCGGCGAGGTGCTGGTCAACACGACGACAGCGAACGACGAAAAGACGCCTGACGTGGCGGTCGACACCGATGGCGACTTCATCGTCGTTTGGCAGGGCGACGACGCCGACAAGAAAGGCATTTTCGCCCAGCGTTACGATTCCACCGGTGCGGCGGTCGGCGGCGAGACGGCGATCAATCAAACGACGTCCGGAGATCAAAAAGACCCCCGCGTCGCACTCGACGATGACGGCGACTTTGTCGTTGTCTGGAGAGGCAACGGAACGGGTGACGGCGACGGCGTCTTCGCCCGCCAGTACGACTCGGCCACCGGGTTCGAAGCTGAGGAACTGGTCAACACGACGACATCCGGAAAGCAAGAGCGACCGGATGTCGCGATCACGTCCGACGGCGACTTCATCGCTGTCTGGGAAGGCGATGACGCGGACAAGAACGGTGTCTTCTTCCAGCGATTTGAAAACGCGGCGCCCGTCGTCGATCTGAACGGCGCGGCGGCCGGCGGAGACCATTCGGCGAGCTTCGTCGAAGACGGCGGAGCCGTTCGCATCGCCGACACGAACGCGACCGTGGTCGACACTGACGACACAAATCTAGCGTCGTTGACGCTCTCGCTGGCGGCGATTCCCGATGGCTCCGCCGAGACATTGGACGCCAACGTTGGCGGCACGTCGATCAGCAAGAGTTACGACAGCGGAACGGGCGTGTTGACTCTCTCGGGTTCCGACACGGTCGCCAATTACCAAACAGTCCTGCGGACGGTCACCTACGACAACTCGTCGGAGACACCCAACACCAGCGATCGGACACTGCAGGTCGTCGCCAACGACGGCTCCCAAGACAGCGCCGAGGTGACCACCACGATCAGCGTCGTCTCGACAAACGACCCACCCGCCGTCGGCTCGTTGGAAGGCGGCGCTCTGGCTTACACCGAGAACAACGGCGCTCAGAACGTCACCGCGACCGCGATCGTCGGGGACGTCGACGACACGACTCTGCAGAGTGCGCGGATCACGATTGCCGCCAACTTCGTCTCGGGCGAAGACGTGTTGGCGTTTACGGATACGCTGAACATCAGCGGCAACTACTCATCTGGAACAGGCGTGTTGACGTTGACCGGCAGCGACACGATTGCCGCCTATCAAGCGGCCCTTCGATCGATCACGTACGAAAACACGAGTGACAACCCCTCGACGGCGACGCGGACAATCGACTTTCTCGTGAATGACGGTTCGTCCAACAGCGCAGTCGCCAGTCGCGACATCGCCATTACGGCGGAGAACGACAATCCCGACATCAAGAATCTGCACGGCGACAGCCTCTCCTACAACATCGGCGACGGCGTTGTCGTTGTTGAACAGGGCGGCGACGCCGTGGTGGCGGACCCCGATTCGCCCAATTTTGACGGCGGCCAACTGACCGTTTCGATTCCCACCGGCGGCGTCTTCACGGAAGACTCTCTTTCGATTCGCAATCAAGGGTCCGGCATGGGCCAAATCGGCTTTGCCGCGGGTGTCGTCTCCTACGAAGGCGCGCCCATCGGTACGGCGACAATTGGCTCGACCCTGACAGTTAATCTGAACACTAGTGCAACGCCCGCGGCGCTCACCGCGCTCGCCCAGAACGTCACGTACGAAAACACCAACGCCATCAACCCAACTGGCGGCGCGCGGACGTTAAGGCTGTCATTGACTGACGGCAATGGCGGTGGCTCGGGCGATCACGACGTCACCCTCAATATCAACGTCAGCAATCAAGCGCCCGTGGTCACGAACTTCGCCGGCGACACACTGATGTTCGCCGAGGGCGGATCGGCCGCGGTCATTGACCAGGGTGACGACGCCACCGTCACGGACGCCGATTCGATCGACTTCGCGGGAGGCAACGTCACCGTGTCGATCATCACCGGCGGCGACCCCAGTGAAGATGTCCTGTCTGTTCGCCACGTCGGCAACAACGTCGGCGAGATCGGTTTCGCCGGCGGCGTTGTGTCGTACAGCGGCGTCGCGATCGGCGCGGCGACTGGCGGCAGTGGATCCAACTTGGTGATCACACTGAATGGGGCGGCGACGCCTGTCGCCACCACTGAATTGCTCCGCAATATCACCTACCAGAACACCGATGGCGACGATCCGGCGACGATCCGGCGACGACGACCAGACGCGTGCGGCTCACGGTTGATGACGGGGATGGGGCGGCCAGTTCGTCCGCCGACGCGTATGTACAGGTCTCCAATGCCAATGACAATCCGACCGTCACGACGAGCGGCGGTACGACCGCCTACACGGAAAACAACGCCCCCACGGTGATCGACGGAACGGTGACAGTTGGAGATGTCGATAGTGGAGACTTCGACGGGGGCGATTTGGCAGTCAGTTTCGCGGTCGGCGGCACGGCCAACGACCGCTTGGCGATTCGCGACCAAGGCGCTGGATTTGGCAACGTCGGCGTCTCGGGAGCCAACGTCACGTTCGACTTTGGCGGCGGACCGACGGTTGTCGGGTCCTTTGTGGGTGGAACGAATGGTTCGACGCCGCTCGTCGTCAGCTTTAACCCGCTGGCGACACCCTTCGTAGCGCAACAGATCGCCCGCAACGTCACCTATGAGAATGTCTCGGAAGATCCATCCGCCGCCCCCCGCACGATACAGTTTGTCGTCGACGACGGTGATGGCGGAGCCAGCGCGACGGCCGCGCAAACGGTCAGCGTCGCCCCTGTTAACGACGCGCCGGTCGCCGATGACGATTCGTACGGAGTCACCGAAGGCGCTCTGCTGACCGTGTCTACGGTCAACAGCGTGCTCGTCGGCGACAGCGACGTCGATAGCGGATCGATAACAGCCGTTCTCTCGACGGCCCCCAGCGACGCATCCACTTTCGTTCTGAACGCCGACGGCTCATTCAGTTACGATCACGACGGGTCCGAAAACACCACGGATACGTTTACGTATCGCGCCTACGACGGGTCGAGCTATTCGAACACCGCCACAGTGACAATCACCGTCAGTCCGGTCAACGATGCGCCCGTCGGCGTCAACGACAACGTCGGCGCGCCGGCCGGCGGCGCGCTGATCGCGGCCGCCCCCGGCGTACTCGGCAACGATATCGATCCCGATAGTCCCGCGCTCACCGCATCACTCATCAGCGGCGTGTCAAACGGAACGCTCTCGTTCAACGCGGACGGTTCCTACACGTACACGCCGGACCCGATGTTTCAGGGTGTCGACTCGTTCACGTATCAGGTGTCCGACGGCAGTCTGATGAGTGTCGCCACCGTGACGATTTCCGTCACGGGAGACGTCGGCGGTCCGGAAGGGCCGGCGGAAGTGCCCGAGGAGGAGGAGGAGGCCGAGGAAGAGGAAGAACTGCAATTGCCCGCCGAGCCGGACTTGCCGACCGAAGCGATTGCTGACGCGGCCACCGCTCGCAGCGCCTTATTGAGGCAACAACAGGTCGCGCCGTCTTCTGCGGAGCGAGTCGTCAGCTCTGAACCCCTCCAACGAGTCGAAGACGAAGGATCGTTCCAGTTCATCGCCTCGCCCGCCACTGTGGCGAGAGTCAATCCAGCTCAATCCTCGTCGACCGCCGTCGCCGTCTCCACGCGATCTCAAACACCCGATTTGACCGGCAGCGCGCTCTGGCAGGAACTCGATCAATTCCGCCATGCAGTGGACGGTGAGACAGGCTCCTTGCGACTGCAGGTCGGAGCCGCCTCGCTGGCGTCAGCCGCCTTTTCGATCGGCTACATATTCTGGGCGCTGCGCAGTTCCTACCTGATGACCACGCTGCTGTCCGCGATGCCGAACTGGCGAATGATCGATCCGCTGCCGATCTTGGATTCGTTCGACGCCAAGGCGCCGCCCACGCGCCGCAACAGTGACCGCGAAACGCTGGAGACGATCGTCGAAGACGCTCAATCAGCCGAACAACTCGACGCGGATGACGAGGCCGCCGCGAAGAAAAACCAGCGGCGAACTCACGACGGATCGCCGCCGAGACGGAGAAAAGCATGAATCGGTTCATCTCGCCCACCACACGGATCGCCACTGGGCTCGCCCTCCTGCTGGTCACCCTCGTGCTCAGCGCTCACGGTCTCGGACTCATCCCCGATCGCACGGCCTTGCTCCGCGGCGAGCGAGCCGCTCGCTGCGAGGCGTTGGCTGTCTACATTTCGATGCTCGCCGCTAGTAACGAATCGGCGCAGATCGACGCCGGGCTGCAGACGATCGGGCGGCGCGACACGGACCTGCTGCACGCGGTCGTTTCCCGCACCGATGGACGTGAGGTCGCCCGACTCGACAAAGCTGCAGACGACAATTCCGAGGTCGACATGGACATCTACGAAGTTCCCATTTTCGCCGGTGGGGGAAATCGGCGGTGGGGCGTCGTCCAATGTCATTACCTGGCGGTGGAGCAGGGGGGCTGGTGGGGCGCGCTGGCCAACTCGTTCGCCCGCTTGGTCGCCTTCATCGCCGCCGCCGGTTTTCTGGGGTGCTTCCTGTTCATGCGGCGGACGCTCGTCCATCTCGATCCGAACAAGGTGGTGCCGCCGCGAGTGCGGGCCGCCTTGGACACCCTGACGAGTGGGCTGGTGTTGATCGATCAACACGAACGGGTCGCCTTCGCCAATTCGGCGTTTGGAGAAAAGGCAGGGCGGCCGGCCGACTCGCTGCTCGGCCAGTCGATCTCGGATCTGGCCTGGGAGACGACCGTCGCCCAAGGCGAAACAACCGCCGAGCCGTTGCCGTGGTGGTTGACGCTGCAGCACGGACTCACTACACGCGCCGTAACCGTTCGCCTCAAACGCAAAAAAGACGACCGCACCTTCCTGGTCAACTCGGCGCCCCTGGCGACCGACCGCGGCAAGACGCGCGGCGCGCTCGTCAGTTTCGAGGATATCTCGGCGCTCGACCGCAAACGCCGTGAGCTCGCTCAAACACTCGACGTGCTGAGACATTCGCGAGACAAGATTCGCACGCAGAACGAGCAACTTCGGGTCATGGCCACACAGGATCCCTTGACCGGCTGCCTGAACAGGCGGGCGTTCTTCGAGCGGTTTGAAGCGCTGTGGGCGGCCGCCGCCCGGCATGGCCACCCGCTCGGTTGCATTATGATCGATGTCGATCACTTCAAGTCGATCAACGACAATCATGGCCACAGCATGGGCGATCAGGTGTTGCGACTGGTGGCCGACACGATTCGCTCGACCCTTCGCGAAGAGGACATACTGGCTCGCTACGGCGGCGAAGAGTTCTGTGTGCTCACCCCGCACCTCGACATGGCCGGCGCTCAGGCGGCCGCCGAGCGTCACCGCAGCGCCATCGAAAGCCAGACCTTTCCTCACGGCTCGCTGACCGCCAGCTTGGGTGTCTCCACGGCCGCCCTCGGCGCGGCTGACCCTCACGAGTTGATGGACCAAGCCGACAAGTGCCTGTACGTAGCCAAAGACAGCGGGCGAAACCGAGTTGTCGGATTTGATCAAGTTCCCGCCGATTTGGAAATCGACCAGTCGTTGATCTCGCGAGTTCCGGCGCAAGCCGAAGACCAGGACGTCTCGATCCCCTTCTTCGCCGTCACCGGACTCATCTCGGCCATGGCGTTCCGCGACCTTCGCACAGCCGAACACTCGCGCCGCGTCGCCGATTACTGCGTGACGGCCGCGGCGCCGCTCATGCCGCAACGCGATGTCTACAACCTCGAAGTCGCCGCCCTGCTTCACGACGTCGGCAAACTCGGACTGCCCGACTGCCTGCTCGGAGACTTCGACGAGCTTTCCGATGAGGAGTGGAAACTGCTGCGAGCGCACGACGAAATTGGGATCGAAATCCTACGCTCGGCGTTCGCCTCGGAGTCGCTGATCGAAATCGTCCGCAATCATCGGGCGTGGACCAACAGCGGCGCGTTGGAGGGGCGCGGCGAGTTCACTCACGCCTCGCTCAGCGCCCGGATTCTGATGATCGCCGACGCCTTCGATATGATGGTCAAAGGGAAACCGCACGAATCGCAAAAGACGTTCTCGCAAGCGTGCGACGAGTTGCGGCGTTGCGCGGGAACCCAATTCGATCCCGAATTGGTCGGCCACTTTATCGCGTCGATCGATCGCCGGCAGGCGGATCGCAACGGGTTCCAGTCGATCCCGGTGACAAAAGAGACGGCCCTGCACATCGGCCAGGAAATCGAGAACCTGGCCGACGCCATTGACGCCGGCGACTCCACCGCTTTGACGATCGTCGTCTCGCGGCTCCGCAAGGCGGCCAATCGGTTCGGCGCCGCGCCGATCGAAGCCGTCGCCCAGAGAATCGAACAATCGAGCGGCGCCCAGACAAACGACGGCGGCGGGCGAACCATGGCGCTCGAACTCCTCGAGCTTTGCCGATCGACCCAACGCGCTTGGATCACCGAGGATCGGGGTCACGAACAATCGGCGCCGTAGCGACGGCGACAATGCCGCAATCTGGACGATCTACCAGCGCAGCTTGCGAGCGTAGAAAGCCTCGGCCCAGCCGGACGGCGAATTGCACTCCATTCCCCGCAATCGCATCAGTGACCGGAACGTGTCATCGCCGAACCACGGCTTGTCAACTTGCGAAACAAAAGAAGTCGTGATCACGTCGATCTTTCGCGCGGCGTCGTCGCGATCGACGCATGTGAAGAAGTTGGGCCGGCCAAGATCGCCGTCGTACTTGGGGATCTCGTACTCGAGAATGCAGTGGTCGCGGAATGCGCACCATGTGAGTTGCGCGGCGAGCCGGTGGTCTTGATGCAGATCTTCGCGATGGTGCGTGAAGATCAGATCCGGGTCGACCCGGCTCGCCAGATCGTGAAACAAGTCCTTCACCAACTCGCCCTGGTAGGGCAGATAGCTGTCGCGGAAACCGTGGATGTCGATCTCAATTCTCGTCGACGGCAGTAACTGCTCAATCGCAGTCCTCGCCTCGCCGCCGCGGACGGCGTCCGTCGCCAAGACGATGTAGTGCACGCGGAGGGCGGGATTCTCGCGAACCAATCTGAGCAGCGTGGCCCCGCAACCGATCTCAATGTCGTCGGCGTGGCAGCCGAGACACAGTACGCATTCCAGGCGTCGCGCGTCGAGAAACATCAGCGGCTCCTGTCGGGCAGACTGATCGGCGCGGCGGCCGCCGCCGACCCGGGCGCGGTCAGCGGAGGAGCCGGTTGGAGTCGGTCCCAGACCTGCCACGGCGCCGAGCCCCGCGTGTACATCTGGTCGAGCAGCTGCTTCTCTTTGAATGTGTCCATGCAGCCGAAAAACCCGTCGTGCTTCAGAGCCGACAGCGCGCCGCGCGAAATGAGTCGGCGGAATGGCTCGACAACCAAGTCCTCTCCCGGTCGGATGTCCTCCAGCACGGCGCGGTTGAGCACGAAGAATCCCGCGTTGATCCAAACGTCGGAGGCTTCCACCGACCGCAGTGAATTCACGCGGCCGTCCGCGTCGACGTCGACACAGTGAAAAGTCTGGCTCGGCTTCACCGCCAAAAAAGTGGCGTCCCCGCCGCGGCGGCGATGGAAGTCGGTGAGCCTCGTGAGCGGGAGGTCGGTGAGTCCGTCGGCGTAGTTCGCCAAAAACGTCTCCTCGCCATCCAAGTGCGGCGCGACCGCCCGCAACCGCTCGCCGATCGTCGCCTTCACTCCCGTGTCGACAAACGTGACGCGCCAGTCCTGGATGTCGCGGCTGAGCGGATCGATGCGGGCGCCGCCGTCAGACATCACGAAGTCGTTCGACAAACACTCCTCGTACTGCAGGAAGTACGACTTGATCACGTCCGCCCGCCAACCCAGGCAGAGGATGAAATCGCGGTGACCGTAGTGCGCGTAGTACTTCATGATGTGCCAGAGAATCGGGCGGTAGCCGATCGTCGCCATCGGCTTGGGCACCTGCTCGGAGTACTCCCGCAACCGCATCCCGTACCCGCCGCAAAACAGCACGACTTTCACCTGCGCACCTCCGTTCTATTGAATATGTATACAACTCATACTAGTCGCTTAAAATGGCGATTCAATAGACAACCAATCTCGCAAAACAAACTCGCCGCACGTCGCAGTCTAGTCATTTTCCCCCTAGTTTTAAAGGTATACTCGCCGTCGATCTTAAATTTGATAAATACTCGGACATTTCTTTTGTATTTATTATCTATTTAATTAATCTAAATTAATCGTCCGCCGTTCGCGGGTTTGCGAAGCAGATTTACCTCGTGAGATTTGAGTGGCCTTATGACTGAGCGGCTGGATCACCGTCGCGGCGCAGCGGAAATCGTGCGGATTCTCGTCCGCCGGCGACGGCGGATGGCCGTCTTCTTCGCCGCCGCGGTTTGCTTGGCCCTGGTTGGCGTCGCCTGCTGTCCCCGCGCCTACCGATCAGAAGCCAAACTGCTCGTCCGTGTCGGCCGCGAGTCGGTGGGGCTCGATCCCACCACGACGACCACCCAGCATATCGGCGTCCACGAGAGTCGCGAAACGGAAATTCGCTCGGCGATGGAGGTCCTCTCATCGCGGGCGGTGGCGGAACGAGTTGTCGAGCAACTGGGCGTCGACGTCGTCCTCGGCAAGCAGTCCGGCGAAGCGACTGCCGGCGAATCCGGCGGTTTTGGTATCGGCCGGGCGATCGACGGAGCGCGACGAGCGGCGGCGCAAATCGGACTGGCCGACCTCGCCCCGGAGAAGGAGAAAGCGGTCTCTGAACTCGCCTCCGCGACGACCGTCTGGATTCCCGATCGCTCCAACCTGGTCGCCTTCACGTGCGAAGCCGACACACCCGAACTGGCGCAACAACTGGCGCAAACGACGGTCGACGAATTCCTGGCGATTCACCTGGCGGCGCATCGCAACTCCCGTTCAACCGACTTCTTTGCTGAGCAACTGGCCGAGGCTCAAGTCCAGCTGGCGGACGCTCAGCGGAATCTGCGAGCGACGAAAAATCAACACTCCGTCTCCTCGATCGTCGAACGTCGCTCACATCTGGAAGCGAAGCGCGGTCAACTGGAGAAAGAGCAGCTGGAGGTCGAGTCGGCGCTGGCCGGCGCCCGCGCCCGCGGCCGAGCCATCACCGATCTCATCGCCGACATTCCCGCGCAACTCAAGGCCGAGTCGCTCGACGCTCCCAATCGCGCGGCCGTCGATATGCGCAGCGACTTGTACGACCTGGAAATCCGGCTGGAAAAGGCATCGACAAGCTTTACGGAGAACCACCCGCTGTTGCGGCAGCTGCGCGAGCAGGTGGCTAGCGCCCGGCAGGTGCTGGATTCTCAACCAGCGCGGCGAACCGAAACGACCCAGACGGTCCATCCGAACCGGCACCCTTTGGAATTGCAGTTGGCGACAGAGCAGTCCAACGTCGCCGCCATGGAGGCGCGCCAACAACGACTCGACGAACAGTTGAGTCTCTGCGAAGTGGAGCTGCGGGAAACCAACGCCCATCAGGTGCAGATCGCTCGCCAGCAGCAAGCGGTCGACCAGTGGAAGACTCACGTCGATTCGTACCTGGAGAAAATGGAACAGGCTCGACTCGACCAGGTGCTCGAGCAAGCCAGCATCTCGAACATCAGCGTGATCCAGCCGGCCACGCTGCGGCGCAAGCCCGTGCGGCCGAAGAAGCTGCTGACGCTCGCCGCGGCGATTGTCTGCGGCGCGATCGGCGCGATCGGACTGGCGTTGATGTCCCACTACCTGACACCGGGTTTTGTCACGGTCGACGAAGTCGAGAACCGACTGGGGCTGCCGGTCCTGACATCGATGCCTCTCGTCGAGGAGCCGCGACTCTTCACCCGCAACGGCAACGGCCGGCCGCATCGCCCATCCTCACCGCTATCCGGCGATGCCGGAAGACGGCTACGGCTGGGAGAAACTGTTCGCCGAACGACTGTGCCGCCACTTCCGGGAAGACTACGGCGTCGAGACGCGCGTCGCGCGATTCCACAACGTCTACGGCCCGCACGGCTGCTGGACGGGCGGCCGCGAGAAAGCTCCCGCTGCGATCTGCCGCAAGGTGCTCGAAGCCGTCGATAGCGGCGATCACCAGATCGAGATCTGGGGCGACGGCAAACAAACTCGCAGCTTCATGTACATCGACGATTGCATTCACGGAATCCTGGCCATCGCCGAAAGCGACATCCTGGAACCGATCAACTTGGGTTCAAACGAACTGGTGACCATCAACCAACTGGTCGATATGGCCGCCTCCTTCGCAGACGTCGAACTGACTCGCAACTATAAGTTGGACGCCCCCAAGGGAGTCAACGGTCGCAACAGCGACAACACGCTGATTCGCCAGCTGCTCAACTGGGAGCCCTCGATCTCTCTGCGAGACGGTCTCGAGAAAACGTACGGCTGGATTCGCGAACAGTATCTCGCCACCGCTTCCACGTAACTCAAACCAGCGCCGAATAGACGGCGAGCGTCCCACCATGAACGATCCGAGACTGACCATCGGCATGCCGGTGTTCAATAACGAACGGTTTCTCGACGAAGCGATCGCGTCGCACGTCGGTCAGAGCTTTGGCGACTTTCGACTGATCGTCGCTGACAATGGTTCGACTGACCAAACACGGCGGATTGCTCAGCGGTGGGCCGCGCGCGACAAACGCGTCGAGTACGTCCGGCACTCCGAGAATCGGGGCGTTTGCTGGAACTTCAACTACCTGGCCGAGCGAGCCCGTGCGCCGTTGTTCAAATGGAGCGCCGGCGACGATGTCTGCCAGGCGAGTTTTCTGGAACGCTGCGTACGGGTGATGGACGAACGGCCCGAAGTGGTCTGTTGCCACTCCTACACGGAGAAAATTGGCGAGCACGGCGAACCGTTGGGCTTGCCGGACCCCACGCTCGGAGGTCGGTCGACCCGCGGCGTCAACGCGTCGGCGGAAGATCCCGCGCGGCGATTCGCCGACGTGCTGCTGCACAGTGGGTGGAGCGTGCGTTGTTACGGTGTGATGCGTCACTCGGTGCTCACACAGTCGCGGCTCATCCAACCGTTTTACGGCAGCGAGAAAGTGATGATGTCCGAGCTCGCCCTGCGGGGACCTTTCTGCGACGTGCCCGAAGCGCTGTTTCAGCACCGCGTTCACGCCTCCGCTTCGTCCAACCTGCAGACCGCCAAGCAGCAACAGGCGTTCTTTGATCCGACGCGCAAATTCGCCAACACGCGGACGCGGAACCTGACCGGATTCCTGTCCGCCGTGCGGCGGGCTCCGCTCTCTCCAGCCCAACGCCTTCAGTGCCTGGCCGTCATCGCTCGCTACCTGCTGCAATGGCGGAAGTGGTCAGCGGTGATTGGATCGGCGTGTCGGGGGCGTGGAGCGGGAGCGGCGGGCGGCGAACTCACCGCCGCGAAACGAAATGTCGCCAGCTCACTCGCCCAGGAGACACACCCGTGAACACCGGTTCGTCACAACCTCAATCGAACGGCGAGTCGACAGCCGCCGCGCAGTGCAATCTGTGCGGAGGGGAGCGACTGTACGATTTCTTTGAAATGCTCGCTGCGCCCGTGCACGTCTGCATCCTCGCCGAATCGCCGGACGCCGCGACACGAGCTCCGCGAGGCGATGTGCGACTCGCCTTTTGTCTCGACTGCGGACACGTATTCAACCGCGCGTTCGATCCGGGCAAACTGTTCTTCGATTCGCGGTACGATGCGTCGCTCGCCTTCTCCCATGTATTCACGCAATTCATCGACTCAGTCGCCAACCGGCTCGGTGAACAATACGAGTTGCGCGGGAAAGATGTGATCGAGGTCGGCTGCGGAGACGGTTTCTTCCTCCGCAAACTGGCCGCTCGGGGAAATCGTTGCGTCGGCTTCGACCCGTCGCGCGACATCGTCGTTCGCGAACGCGTGGGCGATGGTCAAGTGACGCTGATACCTGAGTACTACACGACAGCTCATCGAGACGTGCCGTGCGACTTCCTCTGCTGCTTGTCGGTCATGGAGGACTTTGAGCGGCCGGTCGAATTCGTCAGTGATCTAGGTCGCATACTGGGCGACCGCACGACGCCGGGGTATTTCGAAGTCTTCAATGGATACGGCGCGATTGAGCGGCAACACTCGTGGAGCATTCTCTACGAACAGTGCAACTATTTCAGCGCCGAGACGTTCGCCCAGTTGTTTCGCCGAGCCGGTTTTGAAATCGCCCGAGCCGGCAATTGCTACGAAGGCGACCAGTACGCCTACGTCGAAGCTTCCTGGCCGGGCCGCTCGAAGACGGAGACTGAGTACGAGCCCATCGCCCACGCCGGAAGCCCTCCTCCAGAAATCACGTCGTTTCAGAAATCGCACGCGGAAAACCTCAACGTCTGGACGGAGCGGCTCAACCGCTGGCGGGAGAACAACCGGCGAGTTGTCGTTTGGGGTACGGGCGGCAAGGGTGTGAATTTCCTGAACTCACTGCCGGCCCACGGCGTTCAGTTCGCCGTCGACATCAACCCCCGCCGGCAGGGCCTGTTCGTTCCCGGCAGCGGACAGGAGATCGTTGGTCCCGAGTTCCTCCGCGACTACCAACCTCACGCCGTCGTCATCACGAACCCACTCTACGAACGCGAGATTCGGCGGGCCGTCGCCAGCCAGGGCGTCTCGTGTGAATTCGTCGCAACCTAGTCCGCCGTTCACGTTTCGCTCTTTCACCTCTCCTTCACTTCCTCACTCGACTTGCCAGCCCCGATGATTACGGCCACCACGAACGCGAATTCGAGTGGAGGAACTGCGTTGCAGTGCGATCCGCTCGCAGCGCTCACAGCCGATGACCGCGCCGCCTGGACAAGAATCCAGCGCGACCGCATCTGCGTGGCGAACGCGTTCAGCTCGCCGGCGCTCGCCTCCGTCGTCGAGACACTGCGCGGCGGCGTGCACGTCGTCCACGGCAAAGATGCGGCGGGACGCCGTGGATTCCTCCCGTTCGTCAAAAGCGGATCCTCAGGGGCGCCGCTCGCCGCCGAAGTGTCTGAAGTGCAATGCGTCGTCTGCGAAGAGGGATTCGCCCCCTCGGCACAAGACCTGCTCAAGGCCATGGGCGTTAGCCGATTCCGCTTCGACAGCGGGCAGGCCGAACAGCCGTGCTTTGAGGAATCCGCCATTCGGCGCAGCGAGTCGTCGTTCATTGACATTGCCGATGGCTACGCCGACCTCCGCAAGTTGTTGCGGGGCCGCGGCGGCCGTTTTCTAACTCAGGTCGAGCGCAAGGCGCGCCGCCTCCGCCGACGATACGCCGATGTTCAATTCGAATTCGCCTGCCAGGACATCGACACCCTCGAATTGCTCGTCGATTGGAAAACTCGACAGCACGTCCGCACGGGCACGACGCCCGTGTTGCGAGACGAGTTGCCTCGGCAACTGTTGCGGCGTCTGCTGACGGTGGAGTCCGCCGAGTTTCGCGGAGTGCTCTCTCGACTGCGCGTCGACGGACGCACGATCGCCGCCCACTTCGGATTGCAGTCGCACGGCGTTCTCTCCTGGTGGTTCCCCGCGTACGACCCACTGGCCAGTGCCGAATCGCCCGGCTCGATCCTGCTGTTGCACATCCTCCAAGCGGCGGCCGAGCAGGGCGTTGCTCGCATCGAGTTGGGACAAGGAGGCGAACGCTACAAGAGACAGCTGCGGACCAGCGCATCCGCCGTCGTCGAGGGAGCGATGACATGCAACTCCTGGGAGCCGATCGCGCATCGCGCGTGGGCGTCAGCGCGTGAATGGGCCGAATCGAGTCGAATCGCGCGACGCCCCCTGGCGCTGTTTCGACGATGGAAGGGAATCGGAGGTCGACGGCGTCGACGGGAGGTCAACCATGATTCAAGTTGATCGCCGCCGACCCGCGGAACTCTCCCCGGAGCAAAGGCGAGACTGGCTAGAGATCATGCGGTCCGACGCCAGGCTGGCTCACGCCTTTCTGTCACCCGGTTTCGCCGACGCGGTGGATCGCGTGTGCGGCGACGTCCAAGTGCTGGTTATCGAGAACTCCGGCCGGAGCGGTTTTCTACCGGTTCACACCGGGCGGCGGGGAAGACTGCGCGCATGCGGGTTTCCCTTGAGCGATATGCAGGCCGTCGTCGCTCCCCAGTCATGGAGCCTGGACCCACGCGACATCATGTCGGCCACGCAATCCAGCACGTTCCAGTTCGATCACTGGATCGCCCATAGCTCCAGCTGGCGCACCCGGCAGCCGGACCAGTCGTTCTTGATCGACCTGGGCGACGGGCTCGACAACTATACGCGTTCGCAACTCGCCGGCTCGCGGTTTCTCGAACAGATGCGGCGGCAGGAACGACGAGCCGAACGCCGATACGGTCCGCTGCGATTTGAATGGCGCGTTGACGACGCGCCGATGCTATCCCGTCTGGCGGTCGGTTGGAAAAGAAACTACGCCCGCCGCTTGGGAGCTCGAGATTACTTCGCCGAGCCGTGGCAGCGCGAGTTGGTTGAGCAGTGCGTGATCTCGACTGAGCCGGACATGGCTGCGGTCGTGTCGGCGCTGTTCGCCGGTGATCAGCCGATTGCGATCCTGATCTCACTGAGGTTTGCGGAGACGTTGAGCGCGTGGATCCCGGCTTACGACCACCGCTTCGGTGACTGCTCACCCGGCGCAATCCTTCACTGGCGTCTTGTGCAGGAGGCGCTGAACCGGAACGTCAACCGGATCGATTTGGGCCGCGGCGAAAACCAATTGAAGAAACGCCTGGCGAACGATCGGCAAGAGGTCTTTGTCGGCACATTGCGACAACCGACGATGGCGAATTGGTTCGGGCGGTTGTGGGAACGGCAGCGGGAAACGCTGAAGTCCTACGGTTGGGCGCGGGCCGCTGCTCGCTGGACTCGTCAAATCCCGCATCGACTCATCACGCCGCTGGAGGAGAGCGACTCATGACGGTCTATCAACCAGGCTGGCGAAAGCTGGCCGATCTACCAAATCGACTTGCCCGTCGTTGGCGGCGCCGTGGAGCCCGGGATGCGATCGGCTGGTCCTGCCATCAAGCGGCGTGGCGACTTCGCGAATGGCGGCTGGGCATCAACACCCGCGAACGCGCCTACGGACTGGAGACGGACGACGAGGGCGAGCGGCACTGCTACGAGCCGATGGATTACAAATGCCTCGACATCCTCCTCGATTACTTCCAGTCTCAAAACTCAGGCGCGCTGCTCGACTACGGATGTGGAATGGGACGCGTCGTCGTGCAGGCGGCTCTGCGGCCGTTCTCGCGAGTCGAAGGAGTCGAGTACTCCGAGCCACTAGCGAAAATCGCCCGCCGGCATCTCGCCCTCACCCGACCGCGTTGGCGCACCGAACGCGCCAACATCAAAATCGCCGACGCGACGTCCTACGCGCTGCGCGACGACGTTCAGAACGTCGTGCTGTTCAACTCGTTCACGGGCCACGTTCTCGCCAAAACGCTCGAGCAGGTCAGGCAATCCGCGCTCCGCAGCCCGCGCGAATTGCTGATCGCCTACATGATCCCGCGGCGCGACGCCAACGCGCTCGCCGACCACAGCTGGCTGGTCGAAGTGGCTCAGTTGCCAACCGCCTACTGGGACCACGTGCGTTGTTTCATCTACCGCTGCGAACTCGACTCGATCCAAACTTCAACCGCTGACACTGTGAGCTTAGCATGACCAACGAGCTTAGTATGACCGACTTTCTGCAAAGCGGCTTTCGCGACAAGCGTGTTTTTGTGACGGGCCATACGGGTTTCAAGGGCTCCTGGCTCTGCCTTTGGTTGCGGCAATTCGGCGCGGAAACTCACGGATACGCACTCGACCCGCCGACGGACCCCAGCAACTTCACCGTCGCGAACGTCGCCGACTC
>JASMLW010000058.1 GCA_030748485.1 Pirellulaceae bacterium | reverse complement strand
ACTTCGTCGCGATGTCCTCCCCGGCAGGGAGGACCTACTGCATGAAGCGGCGAATCTGTTCACGCAACAGCGCTTGATTCTCCACAAGCTCATTCAGTTTCGATTCTGCGGCGGCCAGGTCGCCGCTTGCGCCGATCTGTTCGAGCGCTAGCGCTGAGCCGGCGGCTGACGTGCCGGGCACGATCAACATGGCCCCCTTCAGTTCATGCGCGGCGCGGTTGAGGGCGAGCGAGTCACCGTGGCGTACGGCTGTGCGAATCGCAGTGAGCAGATCGAGCGACTGCTCCAGGAAAGTCTCCAAGAGTTCGTTGAGCAGGCTGCGATCGTCGTCGACCGCTTTCAGGGCGGCTTGCCAGTCGATCGTCGACTCGGCGTTGTGGGACAGAATCTGCGGCATGCGGCCGGGCGTCCCCAAGCAGGCCAGTTTCTCGACAAGTTTCGGGACTCGTATCGGCTTGGAGAGGTATTCGTCCATGCCGGCTTCCAGGCAGCGTTCACGATCCCCCTTCATAGCGTGCGCTGTCATGGCAATGATCGGCACGCGTCCGCCGCCGGATTTTTCTCGAGAGCGAATCTCCCGCGTCGCCTCGAAGCCGTCCATCTCGGGCATCTGGACGTCCATGAGGACGAGATCGAAGTGATGCCGCTCGCACGCCGTGACGGCTTCCACGCCGTTATTGGCGACGGTGACGTTGTGTCCCTGTTGCTCGAGTACGCCAATCGCCAAGCGTTGGTTGATGATATTGTCCTCTGCCAGCAGGATGTGCAACGAAGTGGCGCCCGCGGGCTGCTGAGATATATCCGGGCCGGTTTCGTCGTACGCCTCCTCGGCGCTGTTGACGCCGAGTGCTCGCACGATGATGTCAAACAATTCGGACTGCTTAACTGGCTTGAGCAGATGGGCGTAGATTCCTAACTCGGACCGACGTTCGTCATCACCGGGTCGGCCACTTGAGGTGAGCATAACGATGGGCGTACGCGCTAGTCGTTCGTCGGCGCGAATCGATTCGGCGAGGGTAAACCCATCGACGTCCGGCATATTGACGTCGGAGAGGATGAGCCCAAATGGTTGGCTCGTTTCCAAGGCGTCGAGCAGGCAACGGCGCGCCTCCTCGGCTCCCGCCGCTTGGACTGGCTTCATTGCCCAGTTGCTGAGCATTTCGGTCAGGATCAAGCGATTGGTCTGATTGTCGTCGACGATCAGTACTCGCGTCCCGCCAACCACCACCGGCGGGTCGCGTTCGACGCTGGTGCTGTGGTCCGCGGCGACGTCCAAGTCGATCGTAAAGTGAAACTCACTGCCCTGGCCGAGGTCGCTTTCCAGCCAGATTTCGCCGTCCATCAACGCTACGAGTCGACGGGAGATCGCCAAGCCGAGTCCCGTACCGCCAAATCGCCGTGTGGTCGAGTTGTCCACCTGCTCAAATTCGTCGAACACCGTGGCGCACTTTTCTTTGGGAATGCCGACTCCCGTGTCCCGGACGGTGATTTGCAGATTCGCCGCCCCGGAAGTCTCCGCCAGGCAGTTGACGCTCACGACGACTTCACCGTGCTCCGTGAATTTGATCGCGTTCCCGACCAGGTTGACGATGATCTGTCGCAGTCGGAACACATCGCCCATGAGTGTCTTGGGAACATCCGGGTCGACCCGAAAGGCGAGTTCCAGTTCCTTGGCGTGCGCTCGCAGCGCCAGCGACTTCATCGTGTCGCCGAGCGTCTCGCGGATGTCAAACGCCGCGCAGTCGAGGTCGAGCTTGCCGGCCTCGATCTTGGAGAAGTCGAGAATATCATTGATCAGCGCCAGCAGTGACTCACCGGACTCCTGCACCATTAGCAGGTACTCGCGTTGAGTTGCGGTTGTGGCTGTATCGAGTAACAGCTCCGTCATGCCGATGATCGCATTCATCGGCGTACGGATCTCGTGGCTCATGTTGGCGAGAAAATCACTCTTCGCCCGGTTGGCCTTGTCGGCCAGATCTCTTGCCGCCTTCATTTCGTCCTGGGCGCGTTTCCGTCTGGTGATGTTGCGGCCGATCCCGACGAGCCCGGTGACTTCTCCGTCAGCTTCGCGGAGAGGGACCTTGGTTGTGAGCAGCCAGACTTCCTTCCCTTCCGTGTCGCGTTGAACCTGTTCCTGGTCCAGCAACGGTTCTCCGCTGCGCATCACGATTTGATCGTCGGCCACGTAATTGCAGGCCAATTCAGGCGGCGAGAAGTCGTAGTCGGTCTTGCCGGCGATCTGCTCAACTCGAACGGCCCCGAGGAGGCGGAGCAGCGCTTCATTGGCAGCGACAAATCGACCGGCTCGGTCCTTTACAAAAATCAGATCAGGAACATTGTTGATGATCGTCTTGAGCAAGTCTCGCTCCCGCCTCAACTCCATCGACGCCCGTTTCTGATCGGTGATGTCGCGAGAGATTCCAAAGGTCCCGATAACTTCTCCGCGGTCGTCGCGAAGCGGCAATTTGGTCGTCGCGCACCACGTATCATCTGCTCCACTCCAGGTCTCCCTCTCGACCGAGTTCCAGATCGGTTCGCCCGTTCGCATGATCTGCTGTTCATCCTCGCGAGCTTGATTGGCGTGTTCTTTGGTGAAAAAGTCGGCGTCTGACTTCCCGATGACTTCGGTCGAATCGGATAGGCCGAATTTTTGAACCAGCGTGCGGCTAACTCTCAGGAATCGGCTGTCTTCATCTTTGAAGTAGATACTGTCGGGCGCATTCTCCAGCAAAGTTCTCAACAGATGCCGCTCATAATCCAGTTCGTTATCCGCTTGATGACGATCGCTGACGTCCCAAAACATGACTTGAATGCCGGCGACCGAACCGGCGGCGTCAAGCACGGGACCTTTGAGAAACTCGACGTACGCTACTTCGCCCTGGCTGGTGCGATGTTCCTCGACTTCATGAAACACTTCGCACGCATCGAGCACGCGACGGTCGTCGGCTGTGTACTTTCGGGCGAGTTCCACAGGGAATAAATCGAAATCGGTCTTCCCTAACAGCTCTTCGAGAGTGGCTCCCATCGCCTGGCAGTACCGCTGATTGCCGAACACGATCTTGCCGTCGAGATCCTTGCGGACAATGTTCAACGGCAAGTCCTCGACAAGCGAATCGAACATCGCTTCCGACTCTTGTCGCGCTTCCACGGCCCGCGTCCGTTCGGTGATGTCCGTCGCCACGCCGCTGACGTGGAGCGGCCTGCCGCTGGCGTCGTGGACGACCGACATGCGACAGTGAAGCCAGCGAACATCGCCGTCGGGACGAACGATGCGGTGAGTCAACTCCACTTGGCCGTCGTCGAGCAAGCGGGCCAGGCTTTGTTCAAACTCCGCGCGGTCCGCCGGGTGGATTGCCTCTGTCCAGAGTTCTTTATTGGATCGCAGCTCTGCTATTGAGCGACCGTAGACTCGCTCGGCGACCGAATTGACGAACAGCAGTTGTTCGCCGTCCAGCGTTGTACACCAGGCAACGTCGTTGACGGATTCCAAGAGGCTGGCCAACAATCGCTCGGACCCGGAAACGTCGAAGGAGGTCATCAGGCACCCAATTTGAAGGTGGTGAAAACAGCGTGGCGGTACTGCTCCACTCTACGCACGCATCGGGCTCATCGCAAAGGTTCAACCGCGGGAATCGCCGAAAGTTCGCCCGCTCCCCAATCGGGGATGCGTAGATTCAGTCTTCAGCTCCGTTGGCGCGGACAAATCCATCCTTCGTCGTCAGGAACACGGTTTTCGCATTGCCATAGCGAATGATGATCTCTTGTGCTCCGTCATCATCGTGGTCGAGGAACTCGATTGAGTCCTACCGCTGCGCGGCGAGGTCCGTGAGGTCGCGGTGAGTCCAGTCGCCGTCAAAGCGAAGTTCGTGCAAGTGATCGTCGCGGCCTCGGTAGACGTAGTAGCGCGCGCCATCCCGAGCCGAGACCAAACCGGCGGGCTCTCCCGCAGCGAGCGGCGACTTGGCGGCCGCCGTCGGATCGGTGATTCGCCATTCCCCGTCTCGCAACGTCGCTTCGCGCACGTGGCCGGCTTTATCGCGGAAGGCAAGGTGGTGGATGTCCTGCTTGACGTCGTGCACGACGCACGGATTGCCGGCCGCCAGATCAGCGGGCTGTCCGATGGGCTCGAGCCGCCAGAAGCGCTCGCCGTCGTGCCAGGAATGGACGAGCGCGTGGCGGGGTCCGCCGTACTTGGGACCGCGAAAGCGGTGGAGAAAAATGAACGGCTCGCCGTGCGGCCATGTCTCAGCCGCCCAGAAAATGATCTGTCTGTTGCCGTTCGAGCTGAAACTAAGCGGTCGTCCCTGAGCCGGCAACCGGTGGATGATGCGCGGCGACCAACTGCGGCGTTCGTCCGTCGCCCGATCGAGTGAGAGCGTCTGTTCACACGGCGCGCCGAACCGAGTTCGATAGGTCACATGCAGATTCGAGCCTGTCCGAGAGATAACGACTTCGCTCTCCGGCAGCGGCGCAGCCGGCAGCGGGTGATGCCGCCAGTCGCCGTCGAACCAGACTTCTCGCGCCCGCCCCGTGTTGTCGACGTAGGCGATGTGTGGAACGCCATCCGCGACCACGACGGTTGGGTCGCGCCCGGCCGGCCGGATATTGACGTGCGACGTGAGATCGAGATGCCGCCAAGTGGCGTCCGCTCCACCCGTCCACTTCAACTCGTGCAGCCCGCCCGACTCGCCCCGGTAGAGAACTCGCCGGTCACCGGGAGCAAGTGAGTAGACACTCGGCCGGCCGAGCGACTTCGGCGACTTAGCCAACTCGCTGACCGCCGCATCTCGCCACTTGTCTCCCGCGGCGGAAGTCAACTCGCGAATAGCTCCGTCGGCCGCGCGGTAGATCACGCGCCGCCGTCCATCGACATCCTCGATCAGGGCCACTCGGTCCTCGCCGCTGGCCGCTTCCCGCCGCGAGAAATACTCGTCGGTGTATTTCTGAAATAGCCGTCCGCGCTGCTCGGTGAACTCCTCAACCTGGACGATTTCTCTCCGCCAGCGCTCCTTGTCGTATTTGCGAGTCTCGAACTCGTGCTCGATATCCACCGCAATCGCGTCGCGGTGCCGGCGGATCTGATCCATGACATTGGCCTTTGACAACGCCCCGTTCAAATGCCGCTCCACTTGTTGCTGGTAGTAGTTGCAATAGTCTGGACTTCCGAGCAGCGCGAAGAAGAGCGATCTGGTCAGGCCATAACCGTAGGCTCCACCGCTGTCGATGAACGCGTACGGATCGTCGTTCTCGCGGTGAGGACCACCCCAGAAACCCCACTCGGCGTCCCAGCAGAGAAAGATCCACTTGCCGTCGGGAACGCGCCGCGCCGCGTACCAATTGTTGTGCGGCCAATCGAAATTCTGCGCCCAGAAGTTGAGGATGACGTAGGCGGTGAAGTTCTCGATGTCAACTCGGCGAGCCAACTGTTCGTAGTTTTCCTTGATTGAGAAGTCCGTGCCGCGGATGTAGTCTCTCAGTTCGTCCCAACCGGCGCGACTGCCGCTGAGCACGGTTTCGCCCGTCTTGATCACGTCGTAGCTGCCCGGGCCCAGGTGGGAGATAAAGAACTCTTCGTCCATCCGCTCACAAACGTTGTAGACTCCGTGGTCGGCGGAGTTGATGAGCATGACGCACCACCAGCCGTTCGATGCGACGCCGCCCATGTCGAGATGTAGATCGCGAATCACCTGGTCTCGAATGTAAGCTCCACCGGAGCGTCCATCGCCAAAATTCGCGCGGAAGACAAGCTTGTCAAAATCCTCGACGCCGGCGTGGGGAATGATCGGGTGGTCCAATCGACCTACGCCGTACGCGCGGCGAAAGTAACCGCGGTAGGACTTCTTCACTTCGAGTCCGCCGCGGCGGCCCGCTCCACCGTGCAGCCGCAGCCCGAAACCGGTCGCCACTTCTCGCTTGCCGGCTGGGTTGAAGAGTTCGAGAAACGCCGGGCGTTCGCCGCCTCGGCCACGGCCCGCTTTCTGTAAATGAATGTCGATAAAGTCCTCGGGCTTCATCGACACCGAGACGACGGGGAGTTTTGGTCGGGGGCCGATCAGATAAGTCGCCGAAGCTACGGGACTCACCCGCTCGGCTCCGACAAATGCGGCCGCGCGAAACACAGCCGTCTTGTCCAACTTGATAGGCTCTGAAAAAGTAGGGCTGGTCGGCGCGGGATCCGATCCATCCGTCGTGAAGCGGATGTGCACATCGCTTGAGGATTCCTCATTGATCACGATCTCGACGCCCGCTTCACTGGCTCCCGGTTTGGGAGAGAAGGATACTCGAGACTTCACCGGCGCGCGTTGGCGAGGTCCTGTGTTGGCGGCTCCTGGAGTTGGCGTGAGAAAGTAGCCCCACTCCGACGGCGTCGACGCCGACCGGCCCAGCGTTTGATCGGGTGTCTGCTGGGGGTACTGAATCTGGTCCGCGATTGTTCCATTGGGAGCCACCAGGTAGAGCGTTCCGCCTCTCTTGTTGAGGCGGAAACTGGCGTGGCTAACCGGCGGGAGAGTTCCGAGCGCCACCTTGATCGACATGTCGGTGCTGCCGCGGCTGATATTCAGCCCAGCGACGGCGATCACGTTGCGGCCCGGCCGCAGAAGTCCCACGTGAGCTGAGATGTCGAACCGTTCCGGCGCGCCCGCCTCGTGACTGCCGGTCGCCAGGTCGTCGGCGCGAGGCTCTCCGTCTCGCGCATTCACAGCCGCTACCCGCGTCCCATTCAAGTACGCCGCAAACCCGTCGTCGTAGTCGACCTCGAGCACGAGTGAGTCGGACGTCAAAGGTTGATCCAACGTGAACTCGTGTCGCAACAGGACGGCCGTAGTTCCCACCGGCAACTCGGTCGCGTCGTCGTCGTCGCCGTAACCGAAGCCGGCCGGCCCTACTGTGAATTTGCTGTCGTCGAAATCGGAAGCCGTCCAGCCGGGCTGAGAAGGATTGCCGCCCGGCAGCAACCGAAAGAACTTCCAATCGGTCCCGTGCTCGACCAACGTCATCTGGAATGGAATGGTTGTCGCCGAGGCGGTGAACGCCTCGGCCGTAAGTGACGTGCGGTTGAGGCCCGACATCCAGACGACGTAGTGACCTCCCGCCAAGACTCGATGGTCTGGCAACGTCCACTTGGTCATGTTCTGTGGATCGTCGGTCAGACGATACCCGCCCAGCCGCAGTGGACGATCGCTCATGTTCCGCAGCTCAATCCAGTCGCTTGTCTCGCCCTCGTCGTCCAGCTTTCCCGATCGATTGGACGCCAGCAGTTCATTCAGCACAAGCGCGCTGGCGGCGTCCGTGTCGTCGCCTTGCCCGTGAGCGAGCAGCGGTGAGAACGACAGGACGACGTACGCGGTCCAATTGACGATGGGCAAGTGTTGTCTCATCAGGTCTTCCGAAGTGCTGTGATCGGATTCTGCAACTGGGTGTTCACGGGTCATCAAAATACCGACGGGCGTGACGCTGTACCAGGATAACCGCGACACGCTCAGGAAGGGAATGACTAAGGTCTAGTGACTAATGACTAAGGAAGGCCTAGTGACTAATGACTAGAGGCTGTTTCAAAACCTTGTACGATGGCCTTCCAAGGCCGTCGAATTTGGAAATCCTCGGGAAACGACGGCCTTGGAAGGCCATCGTACGGCAAGACATCGGTTTTGAAACGCGCTCTAATG
>JASMLW010000057.1 GCA_030748485.1 Pirellulaceae bacterium | reverse complement strand
CCAATATCCTGATGGAGGCCATACCTCCGTCTACCGAATCATGCAAGAGGCCCGTGCTGGGCCCAAATAAACATGTTCACAGCAGCGGCCTTGGAAGGCCATCGTACGGCAAGACATCGGTTTTGAAATGCGCTCTAAGGAATGACGAACGACTAATGACTAATGACTAAGGAGGCAGGACGCCGCCGCACACGACCAGGGGCGTTTACGCCCCCATCCGCCGCAGGCGGCATAGGCCCGTGCTTGAGCACGGGTGAACCAGGCGTCGCGGCTGCAACCAACGCTCCATTCTCGCGTGGCCGCGCGCCGCCGCGTTCCATTCTCGCGCCGCCGCGCGCCGCCGCGTTCCACTCCCGCGTGGCCGCGTCGACGTCGAAGACTTTGACGTTGTGGATTAGTTCGCCGCTCTGAGCGTCGGCGCAGATCGCGAAGAGCTGGCGGCCGCCTTGGCGACCCGTTGTGACCCACACCTGATTCTTCCAAACGACCGGCGACGACCAACCGACACCGGGGATGGCCGTCTTCCAGCGAACGTTCTTGGCTTCCGTAAACTCGATCGGCAGATCTTGTGAAACCGCCCGCCCATTGCCGTTTGGTCCGCGAAATTGGTTCCAATGGTTGTCGGTGCCGTCGGCAATTGTGGGTAGACAGGCGATCAATAGAATCGTGACGTGGCGAAGTCGCATGAAGGGGCTCCTCGTCGAGCTCTTGGCTCTGTACGGCTCTGTACGCTGTGGTTTAGCTCAACTCTCTGGGCATCCCAGCGACTACAGCGATCGTGTCGACTCGGAGCCTGAGGACTCCGCCGCCGATTTCGAGCGTGGTTGAGACCTAGAAGTGGCGCGTCACTGCCAAACCTGATCGCCGAGTCCAGCAAGGAATGAGTCGCAACCTTGTTGCCCGTAGAGAAGATCTCTTTCGTTGTCGTCGAGAATGGGGCCGAGTAGATCCAGCGTGTTGGCTAGGTTGCCTGCGGCCCACTCCGATAGCGCCGCGTCCAGGGCGGAATGGTTGGACGCGGTTTCCCAGTTGATGGCGGTTTGCCCGCCGATTAGCAGATCATTCCCTCGACCACCGCAGAGCGTGTCGCGGCCTCTTCCGCCAATCAGAATGTCATGGCCACGGCCGCCGTTGAGGTAATCGTTTCCGGCGCCGCCGAAGAGCAGATCGTGGCCGCCGCCGCCGTCGATGTAGTCGCATCCCGCCCCGCCAAACACGATGTCGTTGCCGCGGCCAGCGAAGATGTGGTCGTTGCCGCTTGCGCCGAATAGCGAGTCGTTTCCGGCGCCCCCATCGATCCAATCGCGACCATCGCCTGTGCGGACGACGTCGTCGCCGTCGCCCCCATGAACGAAGTCGTCGCCGGCGCCGGTGATAATGTCGTCGCTGCCTCGTCCGCCGTGGACGCAGTTGTCGCCGGCTCCAGCATTGATCTGATCATCGCCCCCAGCCGTCCAAATCCAATCGTTCCCGGAGCCTGTGGTCACCTGATCGTCGCCAGCTCCGGACCAAATCCTGTTTCGACCCGACGCGTCGACGATCGTGTCGCGCCCCCCATGGGTGTAAATGTCATCATTTCCCGAGCCGCCGTCGATCGAGTCGTCTCCGCCTGACGAAATGACCAGGTCGTGACCCGCGCCGGCTATCACTGTCGCCGGATGATTCAACCCGTGAGCGATATGAATGCGGTCATTGCCGTCGCAACCGATCACCATCAGCGAACTCACTTCACTGGCGGCGAACGAGTACCAAACCGGCCGACTCCAGCCGCTGCGGACTTTGACTTTCACATGGTGGTGGTGTTTGTGGATGTGGATGTTGTCGCTACGGCTGGTGCCGACCACCTGAAGTTCCCCGTTTTGAGCCAGCCGGACTCCTTGAACAACGGCCAGCGTGGCGTCGTCGTCCGACGCGCCCGAACCGTCCTCAATCGTGACGGACACGTCGAAGATCCCGCCCGTCTGATATTGATGCGTCGCCGTGATGATCCCCGTCAACGAGTTGACGCTAGCGAGCGACGTTGTCTGATCGCCCCAGTTGACCACCGCTGTGTGAGTATCACCCGTGTCGGGGTCGGTGAACAAGGCCAGCAGTTCCACGTCCTCGCCGATCTGCCCTTTGTCTTCAAAGGTGGCGTCCGTGCTCAGTGAAGTGATTTGTGGAGGAGCATTCACCTGGTTGTCGTCGTCGACAATCAAGTAACTCGTCGTCGCCTCGGTCGTCGAATCTCCATTTGCGTCGCCGACGATGACGGTGTTGCCGGCGGCGAGCGCCAAGTCGATCGTTTCATCGGATTCCGCCGCGGGGTCGTCGATGATCGCAAAGCCTGGAATCGAAAACGCATCTGCCGACAGAGATCCACTGACGGCGAGCGCGGTTGGGTCGTCGTAGTCCAAGCCGCCCCCGGTCGCCGACCCGGCTGACGCGGTGACTTGAATTGAGACTGAGTAGCCAGTTTGAACTTCGCCGGTGACTAGCAGTTTGGGTAGATTGCCGCCGACCGCCTCGAGGTCGCTGCCAGCGGGCTGATCGAACTCCACCGTCAACGCGTCGTCATTGAGAATCGTGTAGATGAATGAATCCTGTTGCCCAACCGTTGTGTCGGCTCCGGCGATTCCGCCCAGCACGATTGACTCATCCGGCTCGACGACTGAGTCATCGGCGATTGTGAACTGGGGGATTGCAAACGAAGTGGCCACATACGCCCCGCTCGGAATGTTGAGCATTGCTGGGGCGGCGAAATCGGTTGCCGTCGCAGTGCCTCCAGTGACAGCGACGTCCAGCTGCACGGAGAATCCGGACTGGATTTCACCAGTGACGGAGATCTCAGGAAGATTGGCTCCATCAGCTTCCGCGTCGCCTCCGCTAGCCTCGCTGAATTCGACAGTAATCGTGTCGTCGTCGAAGATAGTTACGACGTGGTCGATCTGGGTCCCGACCGAAGCGCCAGGTCCGGCTACAGTCGCGATCGCCAGGTGGACATCTTCATCGGGCTCGACAATTGCGTCGTCCAATACATCCAGTGCGACGGTTTGGATGTCGCCGACTGCGGCCCCGGGACCGAAGTTCGCTGTGCGGATTCCGAACGCTGTGTAGTCAACCCCTGAGATTCCAGAGCCAGCACCACTGTCGATGACGTCAGCGGAGACGGTGACGCCGGGGGCTAGTGCGACTCCAGCCGCGCCGGTCAGTCGCAGCTGTATGAGCTGACTGATCGTCGACTCGGTCAGGTTGCTGGTCGTGGACAGAAACTCGACTGACACAGACTCGTCATCCGAGATATTGACCAAGGCGCCATTTGCAGCACCAATGCTGATTCCCGGATTGCCGACCGCGCTGGACAATGTCAAGTCGACCGTCTCGGTGTTTTCCAGCAACAGGTCCTGCAGCGCGACGACATCAACTGTTGCTGACAGTTGGTTGGCCGGGACGGTGATGTCGCCGCTCAAGGTCGAGTAGTCCTCGCTGTTGTCCGCCGAGCCTGCAATGGAATAGGTGATCACCGTGTCGGAGTCGCTCACGGCGCTGAGCGACACGGTGAACTGACCATCGCCGCCGCCTTCTCCGGCGGTCGGATCATTCGCGACGATCGTCGCTTCCGCAGTGTCGTCGTTGGTAATAGTCATCGATGCGGACGCATTCGAGGTTCCCGCCTGACCCGTGCCGCTGAAGTTGAAAAAGGAGAGTCCAACGGTCTCATCTAGTTCGACCGTGTCGTCGCCGAAGATTTGTATTGGGACGGTTTTCGTCGTTTCACCCAGGGCGAACGCGACCGTTACTGGGTTGGAGTTGAAGTCAATTCCCGGCGTGGCGGTGGTCCCGGCCAGGGCGACATCGACGTTGGTCGCGATCAGCGTATTGCCGGACCGTGTGATCTCGACCACATTCGAAACGAAGGTCGCATCGGACTCCGCGGCGGCGAATGTTGCAGCAGAGAAGTCGTAGACCGCGTCCCAGTAGTCCACGCTGTTGTCGATAGCGCTGGCCGCGGCGTTCAGGTTGCCCGCCAGGTCGTTGGCGACACCGGCTCCGATATCGAGCGTCACGCTGCCGCCCTGAGTCATGCCGGAGACGGCGACGTTGTAGGTCGAGCCAGCCCCGGTGACGGCGGCAGTTGTCGCTCCTGCGCTCCCGCCTATCGTCACATCCGCTGAGTCGAACCCCAGGATGGGTTCCGTGAATGCGACGGCGAAGTTGATCGGCGAGGAGGACGCGGGGTCGAGCTGCCCAACAGCCAAATCGACGGTCACATCTGGGCTGACCGTATCGATGACGACTGCCAGCGCTGTGGAACTTCCGCTCAGATTGCCAGCGACATCGGTCGCTACGGCGGTGAACAGATGGTTGCCGTCATTGATCGACCCCGTCGTTAGAACCCAGGCTCCGTTCGACACTGTTTGGCCCACGGATGCTGCGCCCGCGAACAGCTCGACAATTGCATTCGCTTCGGCTCCGCCCGACAGAGTGGGAGTATTGTCCGACGTGTTGTCGTCGATCGACGAGGGGCCCGTGTCGCTGGCCGCGGCAAGGTCCGGAGTCCCGGGGACTGGTGGCGCGATCGTGTCGATGGTCACGCTCGTCGCATTGGACGAGGCGCTCGTGTTTCCCGCCGCGTCGGTCGCCGTCGCGGTAATCTGATGAACGCTGTCCGCCAAGTTGACTGAGCTGACAATCGACCAGGCTCCAGTGATTGCATGGGCGGTGGCTGTGCCGAGCGCGCCGGCGAGGTTTGAGAAGAGATCGACTGTGCTGCCGGCTTCCGCTGTTCCGGAGAACGACGGCAGCGTCACATTTGTGTAGGCGTCCGTGTCGGAGGAACCGGAATCGCTACCGCCGTCAAGGTCGGGATCGCTCGGCGGCGCGGGCGGCGTGTTGTCGACGATGTTGATGACCACGTCGTTGTTGTCCGAACCGCCTTGATAGGTAATCGTCGCCGTTTCCCCCGATCCGTGGAAGTTCGTGCTGATCACCGCGCCTTCGACAAGCCCGTTGAATGTTCCCACCACAGGATCTGTTCCCGCGTTGTTGATCACGACGTACGAATCGCCGCCGACGGGTGTGTAGCCTCCAAAAAGAGATGTGTTCAACGCCATGTTGGACGCGATGGTGACGGCGCCTACGACGTTCAACTGATCGTGGAATCCCGAGCCGTTTCCGGGCGAGTCGCCGCCGATCTCGATTGTCAGGCTGCCACCGCCGATTGTCTGCGTGTACGAGCCACTCACATTGAAAATCCCCGGCGACAGTCCTGGCTTAACGTGGCTGCTGACCACGGTGACATCGCCGCCGGCCGTTCCCGTGCCGGTGACATCCGAGAAACTGCTCAAGCTCAACACTCCCCCGACGTCGATCGTTCCGGTGTTCACAAAGCTGTCGCTTCCCACGCCGCCCGCGGCGGAAAGCGAAAACGGGCCCGACACGGTTCCAGTGTTATCGAAACTGCTGATTCCCGTGATGGACATGGAGCCACTGTTGAGATTGATCTGGCCGGCGTTCTTGTGATCGGCTCCGTTTTTGAGGTTGGTCGCAGCTGCGTTGACGTCGATAACGCCTGTGGCCCGATTATCGATCTCGGCGTTCAGTTGCCGACCGGGGGCGCCTGTTTCTTCCATGATGAGCGTCTCGATGACGCCGTTGTTGATTAGGCTACCGCCGTTGACATCCAGCCTTGAGATGTAGGTCAGCTGAAATTGACCGACGGAGTCGAGGGTAATCGTACCGTCGTTCGTCAGTCCCGCATTGGCGACCAGACGCGCAGTGCTGCTTTGATTGCCGCCGATGGCTTGAATCAGCACGTCGCCGCCGACAGCGTTGGTGAACGAACCGTTGACTGTGCCGGTCGAGGACTGAGTGGCCGGTGACCGCAGGATGAAGTCGCCTTCGTTGACGAGTGAAACGGCGGCGCCAAAGCTGGATCCGTTTCCCATGTTCAGCACGGACTGGTTAGTGAACGTCCCGGAGCCCGCGACAGCGCTCGAATTCAGGTTCAACTCCGCCAACGATGAGCCTGTTCCGTATGAACTCGTCGTAATGTCGAACGTTGTTGAGTTGAGGGTGATTACGCCGAGTCCATCCAGCGTGCCGCCTGGCTGATTAACGATTGAGCCGCCAGTGAAAGTGATCGTTCGGCCGGCGCCGGCGTCGATGTCGCCGGTGTTCGTCAGCGAGGTGTAACTTCCGAACGCCGCATTGCCGCCAGTGATGTTGATGGCCCCGTTGTTGACGATGGCCGCATAGCCGGTGACGCCAAGCCCGCCGGCCGCCAAGGCGATGGAGCCGTCGTTAGTAAGCGTCGCGCCACTCCCAGCCCCCTGCCCGGTGAGTGTCAAATTGCGACCGCTGATCGCACCCGTGCCTTGATTCTCGAAACTGCCGATTCCCGAAATAGACATCGAGCCATTGTTGAGGTTGATCTGGCCGGCGTTCTTGTGATCGGCTCCGTTCTTGAGATTGGTCAGAGTGACCACTGAGTTGACGTCGATAACGCCGGTAGCCCGGTTGTCGATCTCAGCATTCAGCTGCCGACCGGCGGCGCCGGACTCCTCCATCGTCAACGTCTCGATGAAGCCGTTGTTGATCAGGCTACCGCCGTTGACATCCAACCTTGAGATGTAGGTCAGCTGAAATTGACCGACGGAGTCGAGGGTAATCGTACCGTCGTTCGTCAGTCCCGCATTGGCGACCAGCCGCGCAGTGCTGCTTTGATTGCCGCCGATGGCTTGAATCAGCACGTCGCCGCCGACTGAGTTGGTAAACGATCCGTTGATTGTGACGACGGCGGACTGTGTAGCGGGCGACTTCAGAGTGAAATCACCTTCGTTGACGAGTGAGACGTTCGCGCCAAAGCTGGAACCCGTTCCTGCGTTGACGGTCGATTGATTGGTGAATACGCCCGTTCCTTCCACGGTGGCGTTCGTCAGGTTGACCGTGCCGTCGAGAATCGAAGACGCCCCGTCAACCGTCAGCGTCCTACCTGAGTCAACGAACGTCGCGTCGGCGGAATTCAGTGTAAAGCTGTTCAGGCTCTCAACGGTCTGCCCGGTGGCGATGTTGATATCGAGGTTGACGTTATAGGCGGGGCCGGAAACAGCGATCACGACGTCATCGCCGGTCGCCGGGGCCACGTCGTTGACACTGTTCGTCTGGTCGAACCAATTGGCCCCGTCGCTCCAGGCGCTGCCGCCGCCGCCCCCATCCCAGACAATCGTGGCCAGCACGCGGCGATCTTCGAGACGCTCGAGACGCCGGCGGCGATTGCGGCGATTGCGGCGATGAGAGGACCGGCGAGAAGGACGAGTTCCCAGCAGCGAGCGAATATAGTCGATCATCTCTTCTCTCCTGGCGACGGGTGCCCGCGTTTACGATTGGAGACGTTCCACGCAGAGGCGATGGCGATTGGTCCCTGACCGGAACAGCCCGTGCTGATGTGCACGGCAAAAAACAGTCGGGTCCAACCAGAACACCCAACGCACCCTTTCTTCGAGGCGGACAGCAAATCTCGAAGTGAACGAGAATTCGGTCGAAATCTCTCGGCGCCCGTGATCGGGCGAAACGGCGGAAACGCCTCGCGGACGGGAAGCGAACAGCACCGTCATGCTCGATGGCGCGATATTCGCTCTTTGACGTCTTCCAGCGCCGAGAGTAGGTTCAAAGATGGTTCTCAATCGATGGCCGCACGCTTCATGCCTAAACTCAATCAGATCGAATTCGAAGCTCTTGTCGCCAGAGTTCGCGCGGGTGACCAGGAGGCGGCAACGGAACTGGTTCGTGTGTACGAGCCAGAAATCCGGCGAGAAGTACGGCTCCGTCTGACGAGTGCTCAACTGCGGAGAACGCTGGATTCCGTCGACATCTGCCAAAGCGTCTTTGGAAGATTCTTCATAAAAGCAGCCTTGGGAGAGCTGGAATTTGACCACCCCCAGCAATTGCTGCGTTTACTCTGTCAGATGGCGAGAAACAAAGTGATCGATCGGTATCGACGCGACCAAGTTCGGCGGCCAGACGATGGCGAAGAGATCCCGATCGAGGGCGCCGTCAACCCGCGCGCGACCACTGAGACGCCGAGTCAAATCATCCAACGGGAAGAATTGATTACCAGAGTTTCGGCATTGCTGACAAGTCAGGAGCGCGAGATCGCCGCGATGCGACGAAATGGAGAGACATGGTCCGTTATCGCCCAGCAGGTTGGCGGTACGGCTGAATCGGTTCGCAAGACTCTCTCTCGCACTTGCGAGCGCGTCATCGATGAACTCGGTATCGACTCCTGAGGGGCGTGTCTTGTGTCGCGCAATCCGTCAAACAAAGAACGCCAACCAGTTGACGCCGATATGAGTGCGGTGACTCCGAATGATGGCAGTGACCGCGCTTTGGACGAACTCTGCCAGCGGATTCTCGAAGACCAGTGGAGAACGATTGGAACTTCCGAATTCGCTTCGGCGGAGGAGATTTTTAGACGCTTTCCCCAGTTGGACCAGTCCCCCGATCGGCAGGTGGACATCGTCTACAACGAGTTTCTGTTGCGGCTTGAGCAGGCGCCGGATGAGTCTTCGCGCCCTGACGACTACCTAGATCGCTTTCCGGCGATTGCCGCCATGCTGCAGGATCAGTTTCAGCTCTATTCGTGCCTTCAAGAGCCGGGTGAGAATCAAAGTGACACGGATCCTCTAGGTTCGATTGCCGACGAATCGGACCATCCTCCCGGTATCACGCTTGCGGGCTGCACGGTTGACGATCGATACGAAGTTGTTGCGAAGATCGGACACGGGGGCGCCGCAGATGTATATCGGGCCCAGGATCTGCGACTGAAGCGGGAAGTGGCTTTCAAAGTTTCCCGTCAGCCGATGGATGCCGGTGCGCGTCCGTTTCGACGTTTCATGCGCGAAGCCGAATCCGCGGCGAGGTTGTCGCACCCGGGGATCGTTCAGGTCTTCGAATTCGGCGAATACCAGGGACGACCGTTTATCGTCGGCCAGCTGTTGCGTGCCGGAACGATGTCCGACCGCATTCAGTCGAAGGGTGTCGAGCGGTCGTCCGTCAACGAATGGATGATTCGCTTGTGTGACGCCGTCGAATACGCCCATCAGTGTGGCGTTGTGCACCGCGACCTGAAACCGGCCAACGTATTGTTCGGCGACAACGGCCAACCGATGATCACCGATTTTGGCTTGGCGTCCCTCCTGGAGAAAGACTCGACGTTGACAGAGCACGGCGACATGCTCGGAACGCCGGCGTACATGTCGCCGGAACAGTCCACGGGGGTGATGGATGTCGGGCCAGCTAGCGACATCTATTCGCTGGGCGTGATTCTATATGAGCTGTTGACGGGAGTTCTCCCCTACTCTGGCTCCGCCACCTCCGTGCTGAGTCAGATTTCATCTCAGCAAGAACCCACGGATCCGCGAGTTCGAGATCGCACGATACCGACCGACCTGCAGACGATCTGCCTCAAAGCGATGTCCAAATCGGCGGCGGATCGCTATCAATCCGCGCACACGATGGCGGAAGACTTGCGACGGTTCTCCAGCGGTGAACCGATTCTTGCCAGGCCTCTCAGCTTTAGCGAAAGGCTAGCGCGGCGAGCGATGCGATCGCCGGCGGTCAGTGTAATGGCGTTGCTGTTGGTCCTTGTTTCGGGACTCTCGCTGGGTGGGTCGCTGCAGTATTTCGCCGTCGTCAAACAGCGGAATCGCGCGACTGAGGCCGAACAGAAGTCGATGGAGCTGCTTGTCCAGGGCGCTGTCGACGCCGGCAAACTTGCCCAAAGCCAGGGGCGCACACTCGTGGCAGTCGAGCGTTATCGAGAAGCCATCGACCGAGGCATTTCCACACCTGGACCACTGCACCTGCGGATGGCGGCTTGCGAGATAATGAACGGCAACATTGCCGCTGCGAACGCGCACGTCCAAGCGGCGCAGCCTTTTCCCACGACGACGTCCCAACAGGCCCAGGTTGACTTGCTCAAGGCGCAGTTGGCGTTGGCGGGAGTGTCCGAGTACGGCGAAGTCGAAGGACTATTGCGAGTAATTGAGACGGAGCATCTGTCCGCGGCCGATCGTCACTTCGTCGCAGGGCTGCGCGCCGGCGGCTCTCTTCCAGCATTGGATCGTTTTCAGAAGGCGGTGGAGTTGGACAGCCACCACCACGGCGCTCGCCGCATGGCCAGCCTGCTGGCGTTGAGTCTCGCTGACATGGACCTGGCGATCGAACTAGCTGATGTGTCGCTGGACCTCTTTCCGGATGATGACGACTTTGCTTTGATTTCCGCCCTGGCCTTGGCGACACGGGGCCGACAGGACGACGCCGCTGCTCGGATCAAAGCGACGAAGCTCTCCGTCGCGGACCAACGAGACTGGACCGCCCTGGTGGAGTTCGTGGGGCGGCTTTGTCACGACTTGAACTCGGGGGGTGAACGGGTCTTCTACAAGATCTTGTCCGCCGACGACTCGGAGTTGTCGTTTGAGAAACTCGTCAACTTGCTAGTGCAGTTTCGCGATGAATTCGTCCCGCTCCTGCGGTGCCGACGGTGGATGCTTCCCCCGCACACGGAGCGGGCGTTTGAGGATTTCTTGGGAGTCGCGCAGCAATGGCAGGCTTCGCCGCGCGCGGAACCCGCAAAGCTGAAGTTGATGAAAACTGGAATTGCGATCGTGGAAGCGCATCCGGAGGCGACGCTGAGCACCGTGATTGCGCGGCGGCTACTCGATCTCGGCGTCGCTGAAACGGATGATCGGCTGAAGATCCAGTTTTTCTACGAGAACGCAATTGGCTCGAAAGGGTTTCTGCGGGACGTGCAACAGCACGCCCGCATCGGGGCTTTCGCTGTCGCGATCCATTTAGATCGAATCGACCACCATGAGTCGGAACAGAATCGGCGGCGAGCCTACGAGTTGCTGAAGGCGATCGATCCGAACACGATCGTCAAACTCGACACCGCTCGAATTCTCACACTGGTGCCAATGACGGAGAAGCGGTGGAGTGATTCGGCGCGATTCGTCTTGCGGTGGGTCGAACTGGCTCGTGAGCAGGAATCCAAAGAAAAGCTGATCGACGCTCTCTGGCACCACGCGCTCGTGTTGCGCAGTCAGGGGCAATGGTTCAAAGTTCTGCTGGCGTGCGATGAGATTCTGCAAGTCGCACCCGATCCAGCCACACGGCACGAGACCGTGCGGCCCACGGCCCTACGCAATCAGGCAGCCGCCCAACTGACCGAAGCGCTGGACGTGTCGACGGAGGGCTTCAATTGGTCCTGGGTTTTCGAACCGGCGGTGGAGCGAAGGAACTGGACCCTCGCTGAAATCGCGCTCGCGCAACTGAAGCAGAGTCCGCAGGCTCCCGTTGAAAACAGGACGCTGGAAATGTACCGCGAATTGCTCGACGCCGCGAAGGATAAGGACTCCGAGCGAGTGGTCGGAGTGCTCGATCAATTGAAAGAACGAACGGGTGGAATCTCTGAAACACTGCAGCGAATTCGGCAACAGGCTGCTGATGTCGAAGGCGCTCGTTAGCTCCGACTCGCATCGACCGACGGTCGCGTCGCGTGTTGGGCGGCGACGAGCGATACAACTCATCGCTATCTGCTCGGCCCTGGCAATTTCGCTTGCCATTTTTGCGGCTCATTGATACGCTCGGTGCCCATCGAGCGGACTCGCAGTTGCGCAGTTTGGATTCCCGAGTTTCTGGTTGGATTCCTGCGACACCTGTGCGATCTCAAGGACGGTCGCAGTTGAGTAAAGGATGACGACATGGCTTTGAACGCCATTTCGCCGGAAGAGATTCCAGCAATTGACCAGGCTTGCGCCGTTCCTTTCCGCGGGCGACTCGAGCAAGTGGTCTCCGACCCCGTTGTGTTCGACCTGCTCGAAGAGGCTGACCGCCGCGTACGGCCGGCGTGATCACGAGAGGACGCGAGCCGGTTCGCCGCTAGGTTGCGCTGTGTTTGTTTGCGCCGTGTTTGTTTGCGCTGTGGCGAACATCGTCCCCGCGCACCAGGTAGATCACCTCTTTGCAGATGTTGACCGCCTGATCGGCGATCCGCTCAAGATGCCGAGCGATCAGGATCTGAGCGAGCGCGTCGGCGATGTCTCGCGTGCCCTTGAGCACGCCGTGCAGCACTTCGTCGCTGAGCAGGCGATTGATGATCTGCGCGTTTAGCGCATCGATGATGTCATCGCGACTGCGCGTGGCGTCGGCTTTGTCGGCGTCGTTGTCGAAGAATGACGCGAACGCGTCCTCGACAATCTGAGCGACGAGCTCGCTCATCTTGTGAAGGTCGGGTAGGACATGCTGGTCCACTTCGCTCTGCATGAGTTCCAGCCCTTCGCAGACATTGACGACCTGGTCGCCGATGCGTTCGAGTTGAGCTGTGATGTGCGTCACAACAAGGACGTAGCGCAGCTGTGAGGCGACCGGGCTGTAGACCGTCAGCAGGCGGATCGCATCCTTGTCGATCTCGGTCTGCATGTGATCGAGTTGGGATTCGAGTTCATCGATTTGTGCGCGGACATTTTGCCTGCGGTCTCGAACGGCCGACATGGCCGACGCGACCATTGACTGCGTGAGGGCCGCCATCCTGGCCAAGCGGCCCCGCAACTCTTGCAAGTCGCTCTCAAACTTTTTCATGATCTGCTCCTGGTCGCACGAGCGCGTCTGGCGAGGCGTCGGCCCATTCAATGTGAATCTGTGAAAGCTGAGAATCCGAGCATCATCCGTAGCGGCCTTGGATATACATTTCTGTTTTTTCGTGCCGGGGATTGAAGAACATCTCCGAGGTTTCGGCGTGTTCGATCAATTCGCCCATCAACATGAACAGGCATTCGTCGCTGGCTCGCCGCGCTTGAGCCATGTTGTGAGTGACGATGACAACCGTGTACTTTCCTCGCAGTGAATCCAGCAATGACTCAATCTTCTCCGTGCCTTCCGCGTCGAGCGCCGAACACGGTTCGTCCATCAGGATGACTCGCGGCTTGAGGGGCAGGAGTCGGGCGATGCACAGTTTCTGCTGTTGCTCGAGGGTCAGTTGAGTGGCCTTCATCCGCAACTTGTCTTTGACGTCGTTCCAGAGGTCGACTTCGCGGAGCGCCGATTCGACGAACTCGTCGCGTTTCGCGCGGTTCAATGCGCGGCGGCGCGTGTGCACGCGGATGCCGAATAGGACATTGCGGTAGATCGAAATGGGCAACGGGTTGGGGCGCTGGAAGACCATTCCCACGGATTTCCGGAGTTCGCTGAGCGAGACATCGTCGTCGTAAATATTCTTGCCGTGGATCGTGATCTCACCGGTCGTCGTGACATTGCCATAGCGTTCGTTGATGCGATTGAAGCAGCGCAGGAGCGTTGTCTTGCCGCAGCCCGAGGGGCCGATCAGGCCGGTGACAAGGCCCTGCTTCACGTCCAGCGCGATGCCGTTCAACGCTTGAAAATCGCCGTACCAGAGCTTCAAGTCGCGGGCTCTGATGCAGAGTTCAACTCGCTCCGCCCTCTCCGCGGCCGTGTTCATTATCCAAAGCCTCCCGTCACGTAGTCGCGCGTCAGCTTGTCGTCGGGCTCAGTGAAGATTTTTTCAGTCGGTCCCGCCTCAACGAGCCGCGAGCTGTTGAAGAACGCCGTTTGATCCGCCAGCCGATGAGCCTGCTGAACAAGATTGGTGACCAGCACGATCGTCATGTCCTTCTTGAGCTCCAACAGCACGTCCTCGATCTTCATCGTGGTGACTGGATCGATGGCGATCGAAAACTCGTCCAGGCAGAGGATCTCCGGGCGATGCGACAGCGCGCGAGCCAAAGTGAGCCGCTGCTGCTGCCCTCCCGACAGCTTGGTGCCGAGCGACTTCATGCGATCCTTCACTTCGTCCCAGAGCATGGCTTGTCGCAGGCACTTCTCCACGAGCGCGTCGAGTTCCTGGCGGTCGTACACGCCCGCCCGTCTCGGCGCGAACGCAACGTTGTCGTAGATCGACAACGGCAAACCCACCGGCAGCGGAAAGACCATGCCGACCCGACGTCGCAGATCGTAAACATTGCGCAGGCGGTTCACGTCTTCGTTGTTTACTCGCACCAATCCCCGGACGTTCGCTGAGCTGACGAAGTCGATGGTGCGGTTGATGCACTTCAGCAATGTCGTCTTGCCCGAATTGGCCGGTCCAATGACGCCGAAGATCTGATGCCTCGGTATCTCCAACGTGATGTCCCCGAGCGCCACGTGGGCGCCGTACGTGACCGTTACGTCGCGAAAGGAAATGTGTGTATCCATCAGGATTGCTCAACGGGGCTGGACGGCGCGGCTACCATTTTTTCCTCGACCGCATGTAGACGCGCAGTCCGATCGACGCGCTGTTCACCAGCAGTACTAATCCGATCAACACGACCGCCGTACCGTACAGCAGTTCGTCGCTTACACCGCGAATCTGCGTGGACAGCGCGAACAAGTGGTACGAAAGCGCCATGAACTTGTCCTGAGGTCCGTAGGGAGCCCATGACGCCCAGCCTGAATCGGCGACGTGCGTGTACAGGATGGCTCCGGTGAACAGAATCGGAGCCGTCTCGCCGCCGGCGCGGGCGACTTGCAGGATCACCCCGGTCAAAATTCCGGCGATCGAGTTGGGCAGGACGATCGTACGAATCGTCTGCCAGCGACTGGCGCCCATGTTCCAACAAGCTTCGCGAAACGAGGTGGGCACGGCGGCCAGAGCTTCCCGCGTGCTCGTGATGATGACGGGCAACGTCATCACGGCGACCGTGCAGGAGGCGGCCAACAGCGACTTTCCCAGATGGGCGAAGTGGACAAAGGCGCCGACGCCGAACAAGGCGTGAACAATGCTGGGCACACCGGCCAGATTGACGACGCTCAAGTTGACGATCCGCGTGAACCAGTTGGAGCCGGCGTATTCGTTCAGGTACACGCCCGCCAGAATCCCGATCGGAGCAGCCACCATGAGTGATGTCAGCACGAGAAAAAACGTGCCGATGAGCGGCGCCCAGACGCCGCCGGCTGTCAGGTTTTGTTGGGGATTCTCGAGCAGGAAGTCAAGCGACAACGCGGGCCATCCCTTGACGATGAAGAACGTCAGGACGGCGATCACCGGCACGACGCAGATCAACGCCATGCAGAGGAAGACGAACTTGGCGATCGACTCCTTGAGCTTCTTCCCGCGTTCGAGCGCGGTCGCGGTGAACACTTCGCGGCGCGTGATGTCGAGGCGCTGCCCGATCGACAAGGCGAGCTGTCGTTTTCGCGCCCGTTCGGCGAGCGCGGCGAAGGCCGTCGCGAATTCGTTCCAGGGCTCCGCCGCGGAGCCGTCCCCGCCGGGGGAGCTGAAGGCGTCGACGAAGAACTGGTGCGCACGCTCATCAGCGGATGAGACCGTGGGGGACCCGCCATCGACAAACACGATCGCCACCGCCTTGCCATCCGCCGGATCCGAGAGTGCCGTCGCCCGGTCTCGCAATTCCTCCAGCGCCGCGAGCAGCGACGAGAACGGACGCTCGCGAGAACCGTCTCCGTCGCCGCCCGCATCGGAGGCAATGAAGTAGTATGCGACTGCTTGTCGGTCAGTCATGCCGCTCACCTCGAATTCCCTTCACGATCAAATCCGCCGTGAGATTGACGGCGAGGGCGAAGAACAACAGGACGAGACCGATGACGAAGAGCGTGCCGTAGTGATCGTCGCCCTTCACGGTTTCACCCAGTTCCGCGGCGATCGTGGCGGTGAGTGTTCTGACGGGGTCGAGCAAGCTGTGGGGGATCTGCACGGCGTGACCTGTCGCCATCAAGACCGCCATCGTCTCGCCGATCGCGCGGCCGACCCCGAGTAGTACGGCCGCCAACAAACCATTCTTGGCGGCGGGAAACAGCACGCGATAGACGATTTCCCAGCGGCTCGCGCCCAGGGCGACCGCCGCTTCACGATATGAATCGGGAACGGCCCGCAAAGCGTCTTCGCCGACCGAGACGATGATCGGTACGCTCATCAACGCCAGGATGACGCCGCCGTTGAGCACGTTGATGCCAATCGGCGCGTCGGTCGCCCAAATGATGAGGGGACCCAACACCATGTAACCAATGAATCCCCAAACCACCGAGGGGATAGCGGCCAGGAGTTCAATGGCGACCTTGAGCGTCTCCTTGACTCGGGTTCCGGCGAACTCCGAAACGTAGACGGCGGCTCCCAGACCCAACGGTACTGCGATCAGCATCGCCAGGATCGTGACAGACAAGGTCCCGACTATCAGCGCCAAGATCCCGTACTGCGGCCGCACCACCGAGTTGGGCCGCCAGTTGGGACTGGTGAGGAACTCCTTGAGGTCGAGCTTCCCAAACAGCATGCCTGAAGCTTCATGGACCATGAAGAAGAAGATCGCGAACACAAACAGGATTGCGCTCCAGCCGCAAATGCGGATTGTCCACTCCACCAGCGGTTCGCAGCGGTCGACCATCATGTGGAAAGTGCGGACAAGCGATGCCTCTCCACCGTTTTGCTCATCCAGCTTCGCGTCACCTGAGGACATCCAGCTACTCCTTGCCCGGCGTTTCATCCGCTGGCGATTCGTTGACGGGCTCGAGTTCGACTGGCGATGTTTCCGGTGACTCGATCGGGACATAGCCGAGGTCGAGGACGATCTTCCGGCCGGCGTCGGACATGATCCAGTCGATGTACTCTTTGAGTAATCCGGTCGGTTCGCCCAAAGTGTAGATCTGCAGCGGCCGCGCGATTGGATAACTTCCATCCGACGCCGAGTCGACGCTGGGCGCCACCCCGGGCTGGCCGTCTTCCGCCGCGACTTTCACCCACTTGATGTCGTCCGTCTTGTATCCCATGCCGCTGTAGCCCATCGCACAGGGCGTTCGCGACACGAGTGCCACGACATCTTTCGAACCGCTCTGGTCGATCGAGCCGAGTTTGAAATCGCGGGCGTCGCCGAGCACAGCTTCCCGGAAATAGTGGTATGTCCCTGAGTTGCTCTGTCTACTGACCCGCGTGATTTTGTCGCTCTTGCAGCCGGCGTGATTTACGCCCAGGGCCGACCAGGTTTTCGTTTTCCCTACGTCCCCGTAGATTTCGGCGAGCTCGGGGATCGAAATCGACTCGAGCGGATTGTCTTTGTGCACATAAACGGCTAGCGCATCCAAGCCGACGACGACCTCTTGCGGCCGTTTCCCCGTGTTGGTTTCAGCTCGCTGAAGCTCTTCCTCCTTCATCTTGCGGCTGGTGTTCGCGATGTCGACGCCGCCGTCGATCAAACTCGCGATGCCGACGCCCGACCCGCCGCCGGAAACTTGAATGCTGACGTCCGGGTGCGTCTTGTTGTATTCCTCCGCCCAAGCCTGGGCCAGATTCACCATCGTGTCGGACCCTTCAACTCGGATGGTGTTCGCCTGAGACGTCGCGTCACCCGGACCAAGTGAGCCGCAACCGGACGCCGCGATGATCGACGACAGCGAAAGACACAGGACGATGTTTGAGCGAAACAAAGAATCCCTCTCTACTGAAGTAGCTCACTCGAAACTCAACGATTACAGGGCGAATGAAGTAACGCGGCCACTAGCGTGACTTTCGTCGCTGTTCGCGGCGTCCGTGGAGATTCTTAGGAAGTCGCCCGCTGTCGACCAGAGCCCCATCCGAGGCGCAGAGTGGCGTCGGAAATCCGCCGAGAGACTCTAAAGTGCGCGTCTGGTTGATGTTTCTGCGCGATCCGCCGTATCCACAGATGAGCTCTATCGGCGAAGTTGTCCTGGAATTAACGAGATCATAACGCTTCCTTAACAGACGAGTCTGGGAGAGGACGCTGCGAGCGATGTCGAGCCCGTTGTTCGTGTAGCTTGTGCTCGTCTGCCAGCTGTCGCTGTTGTCACGCGAAACCTACGAAAAGGGCAGGCGACATGTTCGCTATGGCCGGTCCTACTGGCCGTGCTATAATGCCGACATGATCGAAACATTTCCGCGAGACGTGCAAGAGTTTGTCCAACAGGCAATCGCCAACGGCGAGTTCGCCAACGAGGATGATGTTGTTATCGCCGGCGTTCGGGCTTTACGGGAACTCAAGCAGCGGCACGCTATCTTGCGTCAGGACATCCAAGTCGCCGTCGCTGAACTTGATCGCGGTGAGGGCGAGCCCTGGGACGCCGATGCGATCAAAGCCGAACTTGATGAGCAACTGGATGCGAATTCTGAAACAGGCTGATGGCCCGAATTGAACGGTCGCCGAGGGCAAAAGCGGATGTGCTGACGGCTGCCTGCTACATCGCTGAGCAGTCGCAGAGTCGAATGCGGGCCAAACGGTGGATCGACTCCATTGACGAGCAGTTGAAGCTGCTCGTACGCCACACCCACGCCGGGGAAGCCCGTCCTGATCTCGGAGCGAACATCCGCTCGTTTCCGGTGGGGAAATACATCATCTTCTACCGGCCACTCGATGACGGCGTCCAAGTTGTCCGTGTGCTCCACAGTTCCCGTGACATCCCTCGAATCTTCCGCACGGGCGAGAATTGACAACAAGGGCGGGACGGTACGACTCCCGGACTTGGTCGTCTCGCGAATGCTACAAAAAAACGCTGTCTTGCGAGGACAGCGTTCAATTGCCAAGAGCATCGCGATCGTTGCCGAGTGTTCGTCCACCGAAGCTACTCGACGACTACCACCAAAAACTGGGGATGCGCTGCAGCGGCTGCGCTCTGCCTGGGAGAGGCCCGCTTGCCGCCAAGCCCGCGCGAGTCCACTTAAGAAATCACGGTCCGTGGTCAGAATCACGGGGTCCAAATCAGTATTGCTGTCGCCAGAGAGCAATTCAATCTCAGAGTTCATGTTGAATTCGTCGAGTGAACCAAAGTCGAGGATAGAGAGGTGCCTGCCACGTCCTCGCCAATGGAGTAGTTCCCCATACAGCCAACTGGAATTCGGCTCTCCTTCGCCAAGTGTGAGCCGTTGCGCTTCTGCGCTAACAAGGGGTGAGCTGCGCGTTCCAGGCTGAAACGAGCGCAGCCCCTTTGCCGTAAGGTCTTGTCGCCAGGCGAGTTGTGGGATGTGTTGAGTTCTTGATTGAATTTAGTGTATATGTACGATATATTCACAATATACAGCACCAACTACCGACTGGATGATCCGAGCAGCTCGGGTCAGCAGCTGACAAATGAAGATCCTCATTTCCAACGCCTCGGCCGCCCCGATCTACGAGCAGATTGCCGAGCAGATCAAGGCGCAAGTTGTGAATGGACAGTTGACCGAGGGCCACGCTTTGCCGTCGATCCGCAGGCTCGCGAAGGACTTGCAGGTGAGCGTCATCACAACCAAGCGCGCCTACGAGGAGCTGGAGAAGGGAGGCTTCATCCACGCCGTGCGAGGTAAGGGGTGCTTCGTCGCCGCGCAGAACCTGGAGCTGCTGCGAGAGATGAAGATGCGTGTCGTGGAAGAGAAGCTGATCGAAGCTGTCGCAGAAGCGCGTAGCTTCGGAATCGACACAAAAGTGCTGCACGAGATGCTAACTCTGCTGACAGGAGAAGAGGAATGACAGAACTTGCCCTCCAACTCGACAGTGTTTGCAAGACTTACAAGGGCTTTGCGTTGCGCAATGTCTCCTTCGAGTTACCGCGCGGCTACATCATGGGACTGATTGGAGCCAACGGCGCCGGCAAGACGACGATCCTCAAGCTGATCCTGAATCTGATCCGGCGCGACTCGGGACGGATTACCGTGTTCGGCAAGGACAACCTGCAGGACGAGGTGGAGGTCAAGCGCAACATCGGCTTCGTTCACGACGTGCCGCGATTCTACGACGACGCGAAACTCAAGGACATTGGTCGCGCCGTCGCCCCTTTCTATCCGAACTGGGACCGGGCGCGGTTCGACACACTGGTCGGCGAGTTCGGATTGCCGATGCGAAAGAAGTTCAAGACGCTATCCACCGGCATGAAGACCCAGTTCGCGCTGAGTCTCGCTCTGTCGCACGATGCTGAGTTGATCCTCATGGACGAGCCGACGTCGGGTCTTGACCCGATCGTGCGCCGCGAGTTGCTCGACAAGCTCCGCGACATCTTGCAGGACGAACAGAAGGCGATCGTTTTCTCAACGCACATCACCTCGGACCTCGAACGCATCGCCGACTACATCACTTGCGTGCACGAAGGTCAAATCCTGTTCTGCAGCCCGCGTGAGGAGATCCTCGAGCAGTGGGGTGTCGTAAGAGCGGACGAAGGAGTCCTGAGTGGCGACATTCAGCCGTTGCTCCGCGGTGTGCGACACGGAGCCCACGGGTGCGAGGCGTTGACTAACGACGTTGAAGCCGCCCGCGCCATGTTGCCGTCGGACGCCGTGATTGAGACGGCCTCGCTCGACGATATCGTCGTGCTGCTTCAATCGGAGGAACGCTCATGCTCACCTTGATCCGCAAAGACTTGTTGCTTCACAAAGTGGCGTTTTACGGATTCACGCCTGCGGCCGTCGTTTATCTGGGATGGTTCGCCAGCCAAATAGACTCCCCGAACGTCTTTACCACGTTCGCTTGCATCTTCGCCAGTGTCTTGCCGCTGGTCCTCATCGCCCGCGAGGACGTGTTTCACGCGGAGGCCTTTATCTGCAGCTTGCCGGTCACGCGACGTCAGGTTGTTCACGCCAAGTACGCCGTCTCCTGGGCCCTCGCCTTGATCTTCACAGTGATCGGCCTGGTCCTCTATTCGATATTCGCGGCCGAGGGACTCCCTGCGATCTGGAGTGTCTCGACTGGCAACCGCATTCTGCTGACGCTTTCCGTCGGGCTCGGAGTCGCCCTTCCTTTTTCGCTGCGATTCGGCTGGCTTGGCCTGACCGTTTTGGGAGTCGGAACGCAGTTGCTGGGGCTTGTCGTGTACCTCACGGTGAAGGCACTCGCGACCAGGCTGTCGCTGGGCGACATCTTCGCCGCGGCGCGAGATCAAATAGAGAGGCTGCATTCATGGCTTGGTGAGCCCCTGTTTCTCGCAGCCGTCATCTGTGTTCTGGTCGCCTTTAATTTCGCCTCGTGCAGGATCGCTGTGGCTCTTTTCGAACGAAGGGAATTCTGAGATCGCGACGACATCGTCGTTCCGGTGCGAGAGGAGAATCGTTGATGTTCAACTTGATTCGTAAAGACTTGCTAATGCACAAGTCGGGATTCCAACTCTGGGCTCCGGTCTTCGTGGGTGTGTTGGCCTGGCAGGCGTGGAGGGGATTTTCGCCGAGCTTCTTCCTCATGCTGGCCTGCGTTTACGGGACGATCTTTCCGGCGTTGCTCGTCACCATCGAAGACAAATCCCGTTCCGGCGCGTTCAACTGCAGCCTGCCGGTAACTCGGCGTCAGGTCGTCGGCGCGAAGTACATCATCTCGTGGGCGCTTGCCGTGTTTTTCACATCGATAGGCCTGATGCTGTACTCGGTGATTGCAGCTGACAGCTTCCTGGCGATTTGGAGCACGTCAACGGCCGGGCAGGCTCTCGTGACCCTCTCGTTGGGACTGGGCCTGACGTTGCCGCTCTCGTTGCGGTTCGGCTTCTGGGGCTTCACCGGCGCCTTTGTGGTGACGACAAGCCTCGGGATGGGCGCGCTGCTCGTCCTTCAGGTCGTCTCGCCCGACCTGCATATCATGGACTCGTTCATCGCGATCTCCGACTTCGTCGCCCGGGTCCGCGCGCAACTTCGCGGACCGCTCTTTCTAACTGCGATTATCGTCGCGGGTGCTGTCTTGAATGTCGTTTCCTGCGAGATCGCGGTGGTGCTTTTCAAGAGAAGGGAGTTCGGTTGATGACGAACGTCCTCGAAATAGAGAACGCGCGCAAGACGTACGCGTCCTTCACGCTCGACAACGTCTGCCTAACGCTGCCGCCCGGATACATCATGGGACTGATCGGTCCCAACGGAGCCGGCAAGACGACCTTGATCAAGTTGATCATGAACGCGGTGCGGCGAGATGGCGGCGCGATCCGGCTGTTCGGTTCGGACAACGCGATCCATGCCGAGACGGCCCGTGCGCGAATCGGCTTTGTCCAAGACGAGCCGACCTTTTACGGCCACTTGACCCTCGCGAGCATGAAATCGATCATCGCCGGGTTCTACGCGAGTTGGGACGAGAAGGAGTTCCAGCGGCTCATTGATCGCTTCGAGTTGCCGCTGTCCAAGCGAGTGATGGCGCTGTCGCGAGGGATGGCCACCAAGTTCGCGTTGTGTCTCGCGCTGTCTCATCGCGCCGAGTTGCTCATCCTCGACGAACCGACGACGGGCTTGGACCCCGCGTCGCGTCGCGAACTGTTGACGATCTTGGCCGAGTACATCGAAGACGGTACTCGGTCCGTTCTGTTCTCAACACACATCACCACAGACCTCGAGCGGGTGGCGGACTTCATCACACTGCTCCAGGCGGGCAAGCTGGTCTTCTCATCGGAAAAGGACGAGATTCTCTCGAATTGGGCAATCGTCAAAGGAGACAACGAACTCCTGAGCGATGCGACCTGCGCTCACTTGGAAGGTTGGCGCAAGGGGGAACACGGATTCGAAGGGTTGACGTCCCGAAGCCCAGACGTGCGAAAGCGCTTTGACCGGGATGTTCTCGTCGAGAAAGCCTCGTTGGAGGACATCATGTTCTACACGACGCCCCGTCATCGAGGTGAAGCATGTTCGCGTTGATACGAAAGGACTTGATCGCGTGTCGGCTGTTCTTGTTCATCGGGCTCGGCTTCTACGCTCTTTGGGCGGCCTGCACGTATCGGCAGCCACTGGGGTACTTCGCTCTAAACGTCGGCGCGACCATGGTTCTGATTCTGGCTCCGCTGGTCGTCGACGACAAATATCGAGCCGAGACTCTCGTTTGCTTCCTGCCACCGTCACGAAGCAAGGCCGTTTTAGCGCGATATGCAATGGCCTTGGTCGCGCTCCTCGTTGGATTCGGCGCGCAGTACGGACTCGGCGCGATCCTGAACATCCGCGCCCAGGAGGCGGGCTATCAGGTGTTGTGCGCGCCTCAAGCTGTGCTTGCTTTCTGCGCCGTGCCAGTCACACTCGTCGCACTCTACATCCCGTGCTTCTTTCGTTTCGGTCTGGGGCGTGGTTCGCTTGCCTTTGCCGTCCTGATGATCGCCTTAACGACCCTACTAACCAGCCCTCTCATTGCCACGTTTCTTTTCTCCCCGAGCAGCGACTTCGTCCTCACGCGTGAGATGCTGCAACATCCGGAGACCGCTCTCGTCGCCTTGATAGATCACGCTGCCTCGGCGGTCGGCAGTGTCCGTTTCTACGCCGCAGTACCCATTGGCGGCATCGCCCTGGTCGCTGGTTCAGTCGCGACTTCGATTTGGTTCCATAACCGGCGCGATTTCTAACGCGCCGCGGAGTCTGGGGACGGGGTCGCCGACGCGAGTGGCGGGCGAAGCCGACAGAGACGGTCGGAGGTCATTCTTGTTTCGACGCGACGGCTGAATGGATGCTGAGCGGCGACCAGGTTTCGTTGAGAAACGTCCGCGCTTTGAGAACGTCGAAGGATGAGAGCGGAATCTCCGTGCGATTCTCCTTCACCCCCTGAATGCGTAGATCGAAACCGGTGTCGCTGGACGCGGGCGTACCCTGGTGGACTTCGACGGCGACCGTATGTTCGCCGGCGGTGAACAGCTCGGCGGGCAAATCGAACGGCAGAAACTTATGGTCGTCGTGCGTCGACGCCGCGTGCGTCTGGAAGTTGATCTCGCCGCCGGGCATATTGCTGCGGACGATCTCTTCGCCATCGAGATAGACGACCGCCCCATCGTCACGGCTGAGCAGCAGCCGCGCGAGGTCAAACGACTTGTCGGCGGGCGCGGAAAATGTGCGGCGGAAGTAGGCCGTCATGAACTTCATTTCGGGATCGGGTCCAAACGAGATCTTCGTCGCTTCGCCGTCGTCTCCATATCCCAATCGAGCCACTCCCATCTTCCATGCTGAGTCGTCGAAGTCCTTGGCTCGCCAAGCCTGGCCTTGGTCGGAGCCGTCGTCCAGGAACTTCCACTCCGACCCACTCTTGAGGAAGGCCTCTTGAATGGAGAAGCCCATGACCACTCTGGCGGTGGGATTGGGCGTGCCGTCGTCCAGCCGCGGATCGCTGCCGTCGGTGGTGATGTAAACGACGCCGGCAGTGGCGGGAACGACGATCGACTCGCCGACGCGGTTGAGAACGGGTGGCTTGATGTAGCCGAGGTTGCCGGCGCGGTTCAGTTGGTCCAGCACGACGTCGGTGCGTCGCGGGAACCATGACTGCAGCAGTCGATCCCGTTCGGGAATCCAGTTGTCGTCGCGCGTCAATCGGTTTTCGGGTTGCGCGTCGCCCCACCGCGCCGATTCGGCGACCATGGCGTCTTCGATCAGGTTGGCCAACTTGGTGTAACGAGCGGTCGTCGCCGCGGGCGTCAGCGCGCCGCCGTCAGTGAAGTGCAGTTGCACTCGCGCCATGACTCGCTGACGAAATGAGGAGTTTCGCAAGAGTTGATTGAAAACATACGACGGATTGTTCCTTCTGTTCGTCTTGGTTTTGTCGCTGCCCTCGACATTCTCCAGCGTTCGCTCGGAGTCCCATGCGAAGAAATGGTACCCGGCTCCCGGCGTGCGCCGCCGCGCGGCGTACCAGTTGTGGCCGTCCCAATCGTCGTTGCCGCCGTAGAAGTTGACCAGCATGTAGTCGATTAGATTGTCGAGGTTGACGAATTTGCTCAGCGACTCGACAACGTTGTTGGGCCGTGAGCTTCGCGCCAGATCTTGCATCCGCCGCCACGACTCGGTCGTCCCGTCGACGGCCTGTCCAGAGTTCAGCGCATCGTATTCGTCTCGCTTGCCGCCGAGGTACGACGCGGCGAACGTACCACTGGGCCGCTCGACGACGTTGTAGACTCCCCAATAGAGTCCGTTCAGGTAGAGGTGGACGAAGGACCCGCGGCTGGAAGGCTGCCCCATTTCCAAAAGCGAGCGGCGGATGAACTCATCGCGGAGGTGCTGAGCTCGGCTCGATCCGGCCTGCCACGAATTGTTGAATCCGGCGCGGAGGATGAGCGTATCGAACGAAGTGGCCGCGTCCGGATCTTCAAATAGCGGGTACTTCAGTTTGGTCGGCCCGTAGACGTCCTTGAACAGCACGCGCAGGCCGTGCTTGCGGAATTTGCGATTGCGACTGAAGCCGCCTTGGATGCGCAAGCCGCAGTCGATTTGGAAACCGGCGACTCCATCGGGGCGAATGTACTCCAGGGAAGTGGCCCGCTCCCAGGCGCGCCCGCCGTCCAGCGGGTTCGAGTAGACCCCGTTGGCCCCGAACAGATCCTCATTGGGCATCGATATCGACATACTCGGCAACGCCGTGATCCCTTTGAGCAGATCTGCGCGGTACGCCGGATCCTCGGTGATCGTTTGGTCCATGGCGTAGTCAGCCGGGAGGGACTCCCAAGTCTCGGGGAATCCCGCCGGCTTGGCTGGTTGTTTCAGTACGTGCTCGGGGAACAGGTACGTGTGCGTGGTGACTCGACTGGGCCGCATCCCCGCTTGGAAGGCGCGGGCGCGGACGACGGTCGTGGTCTCGATCGAGATCGGCTGGTCGTAGCGAACGCCCTTGTCCGGCGCGGGAAGCGACCCGTCTGTGGTGAAATAGATGACCGCCTCTTCGGTCTCGCAGTCGAGTGTCAGTTCGAAGGGGTCTTGCGCCAGCGCCCGCTCCGTTCCGAACCGGACCTTTTTCACGTCGTCGGCGACGACATGCGAGTTGGCCGCGTTGGGCGTCGGCTCAGCCAGCGGCCCGACTTCGCCGCCGGCTCCGACGCCGTACGATCGGCCGGCCTTCTGTTTGGGGTATCGTTCGCCAAAAGACGATACAACTTCGGTCGTCTGGCCGTCGCTGCGGACCAGCGCCAGGTATTCTCCTTCGGCGGCGAGCTTGAAGTTGGCGTGCAACTGGCTCTCGACGCGGTCTTTTCCCGAAGCGAACACGACGACGGATTCACCCGGCTCGAGCAGCATCTCGGGGACGGGCCACATCGTCATGTTGTCGATACTGTCGGTCAGGAACAGGTTGTCAGTGCTGGCCACGCGCGGAGCGGGGTTGGTCAACTCGATCCAGTCGGCTCGTTCGCCATCTTCGTCGAGATGCTCCGATTTGTTGTTGGCCATGAATTCGCTGATGCGCGGCGTGGCAAACTGATAGTCGACGTGAATGGTCGAGACGGCCTCGCTCTCGCCGTACTCGTTCTTCACCTTGATGGTGAATTCGGTCGTTTCCCGAGGCGCGACGGCGACGACTCCAGAGTGCCTCGAGACATCGCCCGGGTGCGGATCGATGTGGATTCGTTGCGCGTCTTCGCTGACTCGCCAGCGCAGCTCGACCGTGTCGCCCGATTTGATAAACCGCCGCGACGTTTCTAAGTAGGCGACGCTCGGGCGAGGTGTGGCGGCGACCCCGCTACCGCTTTCAGCCAAGGCGACGAACGGCCGTCCGTCACCGGGATCCGCCGGCGCGTACTTCCACGCGATGTCGCCGATCCGCGCGATCCGGTGGTGACGCCGGCGGTGCAGATCGATCAGCTGCGCGACCTTGCCCAGGTCGTACTCGAACGCTTTGTCGCTGGCCAACGCGTAGATGGCGCGAGCTTCAGCCGGGTTGAGCGCGATCGTGAACAGGCCGACGTCGTCGATGGCTCCAATCCAGCGTCGGTTCTCGCGGGAAGGCTCGGGGTTGTCGCCGAGCAGCAAAGGCGAGTCGGAGTTTCCCAGCCGGGCCGAGTCGGGGCCGCGCGTTTTGACAAGTTCGCCGTCGATGAACAGCATGGCTCGCGCGTGGGCTACCGTCACACCGACCACGTGGTGCCAGCGACCATCGTTCACGGAGCCGCCACCCACCTCGCCCATGTCCGACTCAACACCGCCGAACCAGGCGAGACGATCGGGATCGAGCGACTGGTGCGAAATGCTGAAGCGGTTTCCGCGGCCTTTGGCGAGCAAGGTCTCCCACCGCTCGGGCCAATCATCCACGCGAAACCACGCGGAGACGCTGATGCTCTTGTTCGCCGCGTTCAGGTCGGAACTGTTCGCGATGGAGACATAGTTCGAGCCGTCGAGAACAATCCCCTCGCCAAACCGGCCTTTCCCAAAACTCGCCTCACCGACGAATTTCCCGTTGTCGTCCGAATTGCCGGCAACGGCCTTGTCGTCCAGTCCGCCGTCGAGCGGCCAATACGAAACCAAGTCATCCGCGGGACTGGCCTTGCCCCATACGAGTGGCAGCGCGACGGCCAACGCGAGAAACGCAACACGCAACTTCAACATCGTAAGTTCCATCGTGTTTGAAGAGCCAGTGGTTTGGCGGGGTCGTGACGCTCATGTCCCCGCGCCGCCGGCTTGCCCAAGAACTCAAGATTGAGTTTCCGAGATTGTAGTTGGAAAAGGGGATCTTTCCGATGAGGACGTCCGATCCTGTGGGAAAGGAACGATTCAACAGGACCCGAGCGCATTGCGCAGGGCCGGGCGATCGGGGTTCGGCGCGATCTCGTTCCGCAAACGCTGGTTCCGCAGAGATTTGAGTGTGATGACTTTATCGCTCGGCATGCCTGGCAACCAAGGTCGTCGGCAAGCCGCCGGTCGACTGGAATCCGCCATGCGAGCGACCGTTCGGCTCCGGCGCGACGCGCTTCCGCGGCGGGCCGCTTGCGAAGCATTGGCTGCTTGTTATGATCGTGCCTGTCGAGTGATACGATCATGGCATCAGATAAAACGAACAACCTCAAGCAGCGACGTGCGGACCGGCGGTGGTCACAGGATGAACTCGCGCGCCGCGCGGGCGTTTCGCGGGCGGCGGTGAGTGCAATTGAGCAAGCGCGGCTGACTCCATCCGTCAGCGCCGCGCTGGCGCTCGCGCGGAGTCTGGACTGCACGGTCGAGCAGCTGTTTGGCGAGGTGGATTGTGGCGGTGGCGGTGAGCATTGGGCTTGGGAGTCGCCTTCCGCGCGATGCCGCTATTGGAGCGCCGAAGTCGGAGGCCGCCGCTGGCGATACCCGGTTGAGCCGACGAGTGTCGGCGAAGTTGCGCACGACGGAATTTGGAATGGCAGTTCGGTTTGCGATTCCGAGACGAGTGAGCCCGAGCATGTGCTGGTCATCGCCACCTGCGATCCGGCTGTCGCGTTGCTCGCCACCGAGTACGCCCGGCAAACGCCTTTTCGACTGCTGCCTCTTACCCGATCGAGCTCTGACGCGCTGCGATTGTTGAAGAGCGAGACGATCCATGCTGCCGGCGTGCACCTTTCATCTGGTAGTGCCGAGGGCAACGAAGCTGTCGTGCGCGAGGGGTGTGGCACGGGCCTGCGTTTGTTGCGGGTGGGAGTCTGGCAAGAGGGAATCGCCTTCGCGAGCCACTTGAAACTGCGATCGAGACGGGCCGCCCTGGCGTCTCGTTTGAGGTGGGTTGGGCGAGAGGCTGGCTCGGGCGCTCGCCAGTGTCTGGACGAATTGCTCGACGGCCGCAATCCGCCGCGGCGAATGGCTCCCGATCACCGCGGAGTGGCGCTGGCCATTCGCTGTGGTTGGGCCGATGCGGGCGTCTGTCTGCGTTTGGCGAGTGAAGAGGCGGGGCTCGGCTTTCTCGAACTCCGTCGCGAAGCCTACGACCTCTGCTTCCTGGCACGATTAGAGAACGATCCGCGCGTCCGCGCTCTAGTTGATGTCGTCCAGTCGGCGCCGTATCGGCGTCTGCTCGAAGCGCTGCCCGGATACGATCTGCGAACGACGGGAGATTTGAGTTCATGTTGAGAGAGTTGCCGCCGCAGAAGTGGTCGTGGCCGTTGTCGCTAGTCTGTTTGGCGACGATGCTGTCGCTGGGGTGCGGATCGGCGCGGGGAGTCGCGCCGGACCAGTTTGAGAAAGTGACCGTCCTGGCGGCGGCCAGCACGGCGGAGGCGATCGAAGAGGTGGCCGGCCTGCTGGAACAACGCGACTCGCGAGTTCGCATCGAAATCAGTACGGGGTCATCGAACGGTTTGGCTCAACAAGTGCTGTCGGGAGCGCCGGCGGACTTGTTCATTTCGGCGAACAAGGAGTGGGCGGACGTGGTCGTCGAGGAAGGGATGGCGCGGGAAACAGTCGAGTTGTTGTCGAACCGGTTAGTGCTGATTGCGCCGCGGGGCAACCCGGCGAAAGTCGGAGCGCCCGCCGATCTAGTCGCCCCTCGACTATCCCGGGTCGCGATCGCCGGCGACAACGTTCCGGCGGGTGTTTACGGCGAACAGGCGCTGCGCAGCTTGATGTTGTTTGACGAATTGCGCGAATCGGGCAGGTTGGTGCGCGGTTCCAACGTGCGGATTACGATGGCCTATGTGGAACGCGGCGAGGCGGACGCGGGAATCGTCTACGCGACGGACGCCCGCATCTCGGACCGCGTGGAAGTGGTCGCCTCGTTTGACGCGCGGACGCACGACTCGATTGTCTACTCGGCCGTCCTGTTAAAGAGCGAATCGGAACGAGCGGCCTCAACGGACTTTTTCCAGTTCCTCCAGTCGGCCGCAGCGCGAGCTGTGTTTGACCGCTACGGCTTCGCGCCGCCGGCGTCGCAACCGTAGACGAAAGTTGCAGGTGGTTTCCTTGTCGGCGGCGGAATGGGATGCGATACGTTTGAGTTTGCTGGTGGCCAGCGTCGGTGTGGCCGTCAGCTTGCCGCTAGGCGTTGCGCTCGGGTGGGTGCTGGCTCGCAAGCAGTTCTTCGGCAAGACGCTGGTCGAGTCGATCGTCAATCTGCCGCTCGTGTTGCCTCCGGTCGTCACTGGCTATCTGTTGCTGATCACGCTGGGCCGTCGCGGGTTCCTCGGCAAGTACTTGGACGAGTGGTTTGGTTTGCGGTTCGTCTTCGATTGGAAGGGCGCGGCGCTGGCGGCCGCGGTGGTCGCTTTTCCGCTGATGGTGCGGGCGATTCGAGTTGCGTTCACATCCGTCGACCGCCAACTCGAGCAAGCGGCGCGGACTCTGGGAGCCGGTCCGCTGGACTCGTTCTTCACCATCTCCTTACCACTGGCTCGCCACGGGATTATCGCCGGCTGCGTGCTCGCCTTCGCCCGCAGCCTGGGCGAATTCGGCGCGACGATCATGATCGCGGGGAGCATCCCGGGCGAGACGCGGACGATCCCGTTGCTGATTTTCAATCAGTTGGAGACGCCTGGCGGCATCGAGAAATCGCTGCCGGTCGTTTTGTTTTCGGTCGGCATCGCCGCCGCGGCGCTGATGGTCGGCGAGTGGATGGATCGCCGCAGCCGCCGGTACTCTGCGTAGGAGTTGAGTTATCGTGAGTTCGTCTGTTTCCTTCGACTGCCGCCACGCTTACTCAGCGGGCTTTCAACTCGACGCACAGTTTGAGGCGGACTCGCAGGTGACCGCTCTGTTCGGTCCATCGGGGAGCGGCAAGACCACGATTGTGCGGCTGCTATCCGGTTTGCTGAAACCGGACCGAGGGCGCATTCGCCTGGGCGATCGCGTGGTGACCGACACGCAGTCGGGGCTGTTTTTGAGACCGGAGCAACGGCGCGTGGGCTTGCTGTTTCAACACCATTGCCTGTTTCCTCATCAGCGCGTGCGAGCGAACATCAGTTACGGGATCAGCCGCCGCGGAGCCGGGGGGATTTCGATGGAGCGGATTGTCGAGACGTTGGAACTGGATGACTTGCTCGACCGCTACCCGCAATCGTTGAGCGGCGGTCAGCAGGAGCGAGTGGCGCTGGCCCGCGCAATCGCGTCGGGTCCCAAGCTACTGCTGCTCGACGAACCGCTGACGTCCGTCGAAGCCGCGCTCCGGGAGCGCATCGCGGCGTTCATCGAACGCGTTGTTGACGAATTCGAAATCCCCACGCTCTTGGTGAGCCACAATCGGAGTCTGGTCGACCGTCTCGCCACCCGCGTGCTGCGAATTGAAGACGGAACAATCGTCAATTCGCCGGAGAATGGCGCATCGATGGATTCGGGTGAGTAGTCTCGCCATCGTGGGAAATCCCTGGTCCGGGCGCGAACCATTGACGCCGTGCGCTGTCTGAAGAGCGACACCCTCTTGAATCCAGACTGCACTCAGATGCGCCATCTCCAGTTCATTGTCTAAATCGCTCGCCGCTCAGTTCTCCACCTCATTCTCGGGGCGGAGCCTCTAATCCTGGCAGCGCAACAGCGCCGGCTCCCGGCGGTTTTGCATCTTTGGCCAGGCGCGCGAACACTTGGATGCGAGTGCAGAGACATGAATACGACTGCGAATCTCAAACTAGAACCTACCGGTCCCGCGACGGCGGACCTTTCTTTCGACGACGACACAGCTCCGATCCGCGTGGTCGCCAACGCGGCGATTCGCGAATCGCTGGAGCCGATCTGCCTACAGCAAGCCGTCAATGCGCGGCGGGCCCCAGGCGTCACGGATGTCGTTGTGAATCCCGACGCGCACATGGGATTTGGCGCTCCCACGGGCAGTGTCATGGTGTCGCCTACGCACATCTATCCCGGCCCCGTCGGAGTGGACATCAAATGTTCGATGAGCCTAATCCAGTTTGACGTTCCGGCCGCGGAACTTGACGACGACGCTGCTCGCCGCAGGCTGCTTGCGGCGGTGGCCCGTCGAGTTCCCACCGGTGGAAGCGAGAGAAAGGGAAAGAAGCACAGGCGCCGCTATGAAAAGAAACTCGCCGAAAAGATCGTGATCGAGGGAGCGTCCGCCGACGTGCTCGACCAGCTGGGTGTGCCGATCGAGTGGCGAACTCGCTGCGAGGACGCCAGTCACGTTGGACATGACGGCACAACCGCCGCGCTCGGCGACCGGCTAGATCGCTTGCGTCATGAGCGACGTCTAACGAAGTTGTGCGAACGCTTGGAGCAACTCGGTTCGCTGGGCGGCGGCAATCATTTCGGTGAGTGCGAAGTGGTCCGCATCGGCGCGAGCGACGCGGCCAGGCGCGTGGCGGCCGCCTTTCGACTGAATGACGATTGCGCCGCCTTCCTGTCCCACTGCGGATCGCGAGGATTCGGTTTCCAATTGGCGACCGGTCAATTCCAGTCGTTGCAAAACAAATTCTCCGATTGGCGAATTCCGTATCCGGGTGGTGATCGCGAGTTGGTGTACGCGCCCGTTGGCAGTCTCGAAGCGAACGCCTATTTGGACGACATGGGGCTGGCGGGCAACTTTGCATCGATCAATCACCTGTTGATCAACGCCGCCGTGGCCGACGCGTTTCGCGAAGTCTTTCCGGGCGCTTCCGGACAGTTGGTCTACTTTCTCAGCCACAACATCGTCCGTCGTGAGACGGTTGGCGAACGGGAGTGCTGGGTGCACCGCAAGGGAGCTACGCGAGCTTATCCCGCCGGACATCCGTCTCTTGCGGAAACGCCTTTCGCGGAATGCGGCCATCCGATCTTGCTGCCGGGCAATCCGCGCGACGGTTCGGTCGTCATGGTTGCTGAAGACGGCGCCGCCGACAATTGTTTTAGTGTGAATCACGGCGCGGGAAGGCGCCTTAGTCGCAAGCGAGCAAAGGTTGAACTTCGGCAGCGGGAAATCGACAGCGAATTGGCGTCGCACGACGTGCTGACGAACTGCCGGAACTTCCCGGTCGACGATGCTCCCGCGGCGTACAAGAATTTCACGGACGTTGTCGACTCCGTAGTCGCTGCGAACTTGGCGAGCGAGGTAGCCAGACTGGAGGCAAAGTTCGTTCTCAAGGATGGCGGTGCGACGCGGAGGACCCCATAGGCGGAGGATCCCATAGATAGTATGAAACGGAGAAACGTCTCAACTCGCTGGGCCGCCACGGCCTTCCGCCAGGACGTCGGCGGGGACGGGCTTCAAGTCGCGGACGATCCGCAGCAGCGAGAGAAGGCAAAGCAAGTAGTACGTGGCGTCCACTTGCCACCAATAGAATCCCTGTCTGGCCGACGACGGGTAGCGGTGGTGATTGTTGTGCCAGCCTTCGCCGAAGGTGAACACAGCCAGGAGCCCGTTGTTGCGGCTGCGATCGGATGTTTTGAATCGCCGCGCTCCGACCAGGTGCCCGAGTGAATTGACGCAGTAGGTGACGTGGTTCATCAGGATCGTGGGAATCAAGAACCCGACGATCAGCATTTGCGGACCGGTCACGCCGAGCTCCGGTCGCCACGAGTGCAGGGCCACACCGGCGGCCGCAATTCCAATCGCCAGCGAGATGGGGACAAAGAACGGGTGGCGGTCCAGAAAACGCAACTCAGCGTATTTATCGAATTCGGGAATCTCATCCCGGTCGAAGTTCTTGCGGACCATGAACCACAACATGTGACTGTGGACGAAGCCTTGGACCGACGGTGAGTGCAAGTCGCCCGCTTCGTCAGAGTGCCGATGGTGCCGGCGGTGACAGGCGGCCCACCACAACGGGCTGCGTTGCATGCTGGCGTTGCCCAGCACGGCGCCGATGAGTTGCACGGCCCGCGAAGTTCTGAAGGCTCGATGAGCAAAGTAGCGATGGTAAAAGGCGGTGACGCCGAACGTCTGCAAGAGATAGAGGACCGCGCCTGTCGCCACGGCGTACGGACTCCAGCCGACGAACAGAACGGCGCAGCAACCGACGTGCATCAACAGAAAGACGGGGAGTTGAATCCAGTTGTAGTCTCGCCAACTCACAGGGGAGGGATGCCGATCCGCTGCGTCGTCACGCCTCGTTTCGTTTGTCGCCGGTGGTTGGCTGGGGGATTCGGACACAACGCCACGCCTCGCCGGAGAATGGTTGACTCGCCGTTAGCGATTGTAGCCGAGTTGCGGACGCATCGTGAGTGTTAGTGTCGCGGAGCAGCGCAGTTCTCACGGCGGCGAGATCGTTGCGCCGTTCTCGCGAGTTCCCATACCGGACCAGACAACGCGATCGATCGATTCCTCGATGAATGACACGTGTCCGTCCGCATAGACGACGAAGGCGCCATTGGAGTGACGGCTGCTGAAGGAGAGTTCGCGGACGTCGACCAGCAAAGACAGATCTTTGAAAGCGTTCACCGGTGCGGCGGTCGACCCCATCGACTCCGAAATCTCATTTCCCATCCCCTCGACGGTGCCGATGTACCAATGATCGATGAAGTTGGCGATGTTCAGTCCGTCGCGTCCCTGCGTGGTCAGGATGTTGATCGCTTCGCCGACGGCGACCGTGTTGGACGAGCCGTCGCGGATGTCGGCGATTCGCATGCGGCTGTTGATATAGAACAAGCCGTCGGAGTTGGCTTGGCCGATCCGCGGCGGCTGCGACTCGTACGCCGTCAGGCCGCTGGCGCAGGCCAGGTAGCTGCTGGGAACGCGCTGCGGAATGCCGTTGAAAAGAATGTGCTCGACGACGGTCGCCGACGGGCAGCGAAAGACGGAGATCGACGTCGCGCACGCCTCCGCATTGGGGGCGGCGTTCCAGGCGCTGCTGTAGTCGAGCGATTCCTCGATCGTGCTCAGCTCGATTTGCGGCAGCAGCAATCCGGACCACAGTGTTCGGTTCGGCGCGATGATGCCCGACGGAAAGCGGCCGTGCGACTCGTGGTAATGGTGCAGGCCGATGCCGATCTGCCGGAGGTTGTTTTGGCATTGAGCGCGCCGCGCGGCCGATCGCGCCGCCTGCACGGCCGGCAACAGCAGCGACATCAGGATTCCGATGATCGAGATGACCACCAGCAACTCGACCAGCGTCATACCTTTGGCAGTTCTTTGGGAGAAGCGCATCCGGAATTCTCGACTCGACCAAAACCGTGACGGGGAAGTCGTCGTGAGGCCGTTCATGCTACGCGCCGGTGAGTCTCCAAACAACCAAAAAGTGACACCGTCTCACGCTTCTCGACTTTACCGCGACGTGCGGAAAGCCAGCGTCCGCCGCGAGTTTTGATGCTCCGCAGAATCCCACCCTCGCTCGACGCGAAGACTTCGCGTCCGGTAATATGAGCTCCAGTGGATTCGTGTCGACTTCAATTGCGGTGTTGGAACATGCTCGCGGAGATTCCCAATTGCCGAGCGGCCCGTCGATCGCTTCTGCTTCGCGGCGTTTTGCTGTTGGCAATCGCCCTCATCGCGTACTGGTCGCTGCCGCTGATCGTGTGGAGCCCATACAACGGGTACGATCTCGTCTCCTCGCCTCGCGACGACGTCTACGCGGTCGCGCTCGGCTCATCGAACTCGACATCGATTCGCCGTCGTCTCGAGCTGCGCGAGTGGCCATCGGGGCGAACCATCTTTCACGCCGATGCGTTTGGTCCGCCGGCGTTTTCGCCGACCACCAGCGCGCTGGCGTTCTACTGTGCGGACGACCGGATCCGATTGGCGACACTGGAAGGTCGCACGCTGGCGGAAAGAGAGTTGCCGCTGTCCGAGTCGATGCTGACCAATCGCATTGCTTTCACGCCAAGTGGAGAGCGGTTGATTGCGTTGCATCAGAATCGCATCTTGGTTCTCGACGGCGCCACGCTGGACACGATCTACGAGATTCGTACGGGCGATTGGTGGCCGTTTCATTTGGCGGTCTCGGGGGACCGCCTTGCCGTGTCGTGCACACAGCACACCGCGTCAGAACCGAACTGCGAGATCAGGTTGTTCGACTTGCGCACTATCAGTTCACCGCCTCGAATCATCAAGGTCGACGAACATCCGTTTGCGCTCGCTTGGGCCGATGATCGGCTGGTGGCCAGAACGTATGGATCGGCGATTGTGTGGCGCTTCGGCGACGAGGGAGACGCAACGGTGGTGAGTGAGGCGTGGGTTCCGAACAACCTTTTGCCTCGACAGTACGGTTCTCAGCCCATCGATGTGAATTCAAGCGTTGCGCTGTTCGGGACCAATCTTGGACCACGAGTCGTGGACCTCGATACTTTCGAGCAAGCAGAGTTCTCTGGGCTGAGCGGATCGATCTGCGACGTAGCATTCGCTCCCGACTCGTCGGCGGTGATGGGGCTTGGCGAAGACGGGGAAGTGATTCGATGGGACTTGACGACCGGAGATATTGTCGCCGTCGACTCGGCGAACATTCCCGTGTTTCTCAAGATCGCGGTGGCCGTATTCGGCGGAGTTGTTTGGCTCGTCGCTTGGATCTGGT
>JASMLW010000056.1 GCA_030748485.1 Pirellulaceae bacterium | reverse complement strand
ACCGATGTCTTGCCGTACGATGGCCTTCCAAGGCGCCTTCCAAGGCCGTCGTTTCCCGAGGATTTCCAAATTCGACGGCCTTGGAAGGCCATCGTACAAGGTTTTGAAACAGCCTCTAGTCATTAGGCATTCCAAGATCATTAGTCATTCCAAACAACTCTCCTGCCACTGGATGAAACGTAATCCCAGGCCACGCGCTTGCCTGGTCGCGGGTGATGCGTCCGGGGATGTTCGCGGGTCGCTCAAAGAGCTGTTCCAACGTCGTTCGGACCAGCGCGTCGGGTGCGCCGGGATAGGTTGCCAGGAAAGCGGGTGTGGCGACGGTTTGCACGGGCGCTTCGAGTTGGGCGGCCGGGTAGTGCTCGATTTCGATCGTGAACGGGCGGAGTGTGGGATGGCGGATGTTGGCGGTGTCGACGAGCGGAATCAGTTTGCAGCGGCCGCTGCTGAGTATTTCGCGGATGCGGTCGCCCGACAATCCAATCGTCACGATCGCCGCATCCAGTCGCGCGTCGCCGTCCAGCAGATCGGCGTAGCTGCGCTCGGTCTCGCGTAGTGACGCGACGTCGACCTGATAATGTTTCAGGACGGCTGTCGCTGCGGCTCGCATGCCCGAATTCCGCGGCCCCAGCGAAACTCGCCGGCCCGCCAGATCCTCAATGCTCCGCACGTCCGATTCGATGGGAACGACGACGTGCACCACTTCGTAGTAGAGCGGCGCAATGACATGCACTTGTTGTGGGACAAGGTCGACGTGTTGCAGCAGCGCCAGATGCGCGCCGCGAGTGGCGAGCAGTCGTCGATTGGCTCCGGATCCAGCCGACTCAACTACCTCGACCTCCACACCGGCGTTCTCCGCCAGCGCTGGCTGAAGGCCGCGGCTGAATGCATCGTAAACGCCGCCTTTGGAACCGGCTGCGATGAGCACCGGGTTCGGCATCTGCTGAGCTATTCGGTGGTCGACGTACCAAGCCGCCATGGCGAGCAGCGGGGCGGACATGATGGCGGCGAGCAGCATCCATTGAGCGCGGCGATGAGCGGGTGTCGGGCGAGCGTGCCGACCGGATATCGCGGCCACGAGCGGAATGTCTCGCAACCAGATCAGCCGCCGTCGCCAAGCCGTCATCGGCGTCGCTTCGACCGCTCGCCCGTCCAGGAAGCGATCCAAATCGTCCGCCAACTCTTGCGCCGATCGGTAGCGGCCTTCAGGCGTCTTCGCCAAGCACTTGAGACAGATCGCTTCGAGGCCGGGATCGATCGAATCGTTGAGCGAACTGGGAGCTTGGGGCTCGCGATGAATGACGTCGAGAATCGTCTGGACGGCCGTTTCACTCCGAAACGGCGGGCCGCCGGTCAACAGCGCGAACAGGAGGGCGCCGAGCGCGTAGACGTCCGTCTCCGGTCCCAACTCGTCATGTCGCCCGGCCGCTTGTTCGGGAGCCATGTAGCTCGGCGTTCCAACCGCCACGCCGGTAGCTGTCAAATCCTCGTCACCCTCCACCTGTTTCGCCAAACCGAAGTCGGTGACGAGCGGACGTCCGTCGCGATCGATCAGTACGTTAGCGGGCTTCAGATCGCGGTGCAGGATGCCGTGCTGATGAGCATCTTCAATCGCCAGGGCGATCGTCCTCAGATGTTCGGCTGCTTGGCGAGGATCCATGGGACCGCGTCGGACCTGTGCGTTCAGGTCTTCGCCCTCGACGTAGTCCATGGAAAAGAAGTGCTGCCCATCGATCTCACCGACTTGATAGACGGCCACGATGTTGGGATGTCCGGTGCGTCCGCCGGCGCGCGCCTCGGTGTAGAACCGTTGAACGTTTTCCGGCGCGGCGAGCCGGCCGCCTTGGATCATCTTGACGGCGACCACCCGGTCCATGCTGATTTGCCGCGCCTTGTAGACGACGCCCATGCCGCCCCGTCCAATGACGTCGAGCAGTTCGTAATCCCCAAAGATCTCGCCGACCAGTTCGGCGGCCATGTCCTGCGACTCGCCGGCGACAAGTGTGGGGGGAGCGGCGACTTTCGTCTCATCGTCGGGAGCCCCGACGTTGTTCGATTCGCCGCCCGGTTCAAAGGCGTCGGTGTCCGCTTCCAAATCGACGTCGGGTGATCGGGTCTGCGACGCCTCTTCCTCCTCAATCGTGGGCCCGGCCATTTCATTGACGAGCAAACTTGTTCCGATCACCGCGAGAATCTCATCGGCCAACTCAGGGTACGTCCGCTTCACGAACTCCTTGTCGACGGGCTCGCCGTTGTCGAGCCGGCGAAACAGACTCGCCAGCGCTTGGTCGAGTTCCGGATGATCGGATTCTGGCTGATCTGGTTGAGGGTTTTGGTGCGAGTTCATTCCGTGACATTCGCTCGAATGGCGGGATTCTTACCTGTCGGTCGACTCCGCGCGGTGGGCGAGCAGGTCGCGCAGCTTCTGCAAACCGCGTTTCAGCAAGCCGGCGACCGCCGTTTCGCTGCGTTGAAAATGCTCGGCGAGTTCCTTGAGAGAATAGCCCTCAAAGTGTCGCAGGCGGATCGCTTCGCATTGATCGGGCGGGAGTTTTTCGACGGCTCGAGCCAGGATCACGGCCGCCTCGCCCCGCATCACTCGCTGGCTCGGCGTCGACTGATCGTCCGGCGTCTGATTCCGCAACGGAATCCCGCCATCGTTGGAGTCGTCGAGCGATCGCTCGCGGCGCGCCGAGCGTTTCTTGGTGGCCAAGTGAACTTGAATCGTCTCAGCCACATTGTGTTCTAGAATCGTGCGCAGCCAGGCGATCAATTCGCGTTCGACGCTGCCGCGAAATTTGGACAGGTCGCGAGCCGCCTCGAGAAACGTCTGTTGGACGACGTCGGACGCATCCACGCGAGCCTGCAGCCGCACGTCCATCCCGCGGCGAGCCAGAAATCGCAAGTACGGGCGGTACCGCTCCAGCAACTCGCCCCAGGCGTCGTCATCGCCGTCACGAGCTAGGGCGAGCAATTGATCTGCTTCGTTGGGTTCGCTCACATCTCACCGCAAACAACAACAAACAACAACAAACAACGGCATGAACGGCAATGAACAGCATGAACGGCAATGTATGCAATGTAGGTTCACATCGCCACTCGGTATTAGTTGGCTCTCTTCCAGAGCCGAGCAAACTCATCGGCGAATAGCCGAGCTAGACGTGGGTCATGGGAGACGACGAAATTCTCCGCGTTATGTCGCGCCGCGCTCCGCGTCCAATTGTAGCTGCCCGTCAATGTAGTCGCATTGTCAAACACGGCGAATTTGTGATGCATATGGTGCTCGGATTGATCGACTCGCACCGAGACGCCGCGGCGTTTGAGAGATTCGATGTCCGAACCCCTGTCGAGCGCTTTGTCGTTGTCCGACACGATGCGAATCGCCACGTCGCGGCGGTGGGCGTTGACGATTGCGTCGGCGACCCGATCGTCGGTGATCGTGAAGACGGCGATCTCCACCGTCTTGCTGGCCAGGTCGAACAGACTGACGATCTTCCGCGGCCCATCGTCGCCGGGAGTAAAGAAGACCTCGTCCGCTTTGACCGCATCTTCCAGGGGCGGTTCAACAAACAGCTTGTTGATGTCCTCGAGCCAGTCGAGCACGTCGCGGGCGCCGTCGTCGATCGTCTCCCGCGCCAAGTCGAAAGCGATGCTGCGGAGCAGAGCCAGGTCGTGATCGTCGACGCCGAGTTCCAACAGCACTTGGCGGATCACCCGTCGCTCTCCGCGCGAAACCCGGAAGTCGGACAAAGTGTGTCGCAGGATCTTCTCGATTTCCTCGCGGTTCAATGCAATCGCTCCTATGATTCGCTTGATGTCAACGAACGGCCGCCGCCCATCGTACCGCATTGTCCCACCCACCACCCTCCAC
>JASMLW010000055.1 GCA_030748485.1 Pirellulaceae bacterium | reverse complement strand
TCCAAATCGAATTCGCCACACACTGCGCGTCAGTCGCCGGCTGTTTCGTTTCCGTTTTGACGGCGGCTTCATCGTTCAGCACCAGCGCCTTCCAGCCGACCTGGCTATACCAATCTTCATGCTGAAGAAAGGCGCCGAGCGTCAACAGATCGATCTCGTTGCGAAGTTCGGCGTAAACGGGTTGGGCGGCCGAGATATCGGAGTATCGAGCAGTGAAGGACGACGCATACGTCTGGGCGGCTTTGCTGGGTGGCCGCCCGGAGTCGATTGCGCGCCCATCGGGACCGACCGTCTTGTCTTCCGTCTGCAGCTGAACTCCTCGACCGACTAGTTGCATCGCGTGACGGTCGGCGGACATCTTCAGGCACTCGTAGTGGGGCGTGAACCACCAGCGTTGCAGACCGCTCTGTTTTGATCCGCTCAACGAATTGACGAACGTCTTCATCTTCACGGGCGGCGGCTCGACTCCCACGCCGATCAGTTTCATTCGGTAGTCGGCTTCGATGAGCACTTGAGCCATGCGAGTCTTGGGCGAGATTCCGAAGACGCGGATGTGCGCCATGCCCAGGGCGTCTCGCATTCCTTTCGCGACGGCGATCGCCGTACGGGTTCGTTGGTTTTGCGGTACGGAGCGTGGGATCGTGCGCTGGAACTCCTGTAAACGCCGCAGCCCGTTGCGGTCGGGACTGATCGTGCACCCGACGAACGGGCGACCGCGATCGCCGGCGGGAAACGCGCGGAGCGCGACGACCAGGTCCTCTAGCTGGACTACGGGACGACCGGTCGTCAACCCGATCCGCCGTCCGGCTCCGTCATCGACCCAACCTTCCGCGGGACCGGCGATGACGATCTCGTTCGTATCGGTGAAGAGAAAAGCAAACTCCACTCGTAACAATCCGGCGAGGTTGAGCATCGTGTCATCGAGCGAACGACCAGCCGCCAATTCACGGCGAATGGCCGCCTCCAGTCTGGTCAGCGAGACCATGCGGCACGCCGACGGCTTGCGCAGAGCGGGTGGCCGCGCGGCAGCGGCGGCGACGGCTCGAGCAGCTCGCAATCGCCCACCGGGATCGACAACACGCCGGAGGCTGAGCACGCCCGCGGCGTCGATGGAAACGCCAAAGGTCGGTAGCTGAACGGTGGACGCCACCGGCAACCCGCCTCCCGGTTGCATCGGCTGCGCATACGTCAGCGAACAGCAAGAGACAACGATGAATGCCGCAATGATGGCGCGACGCATGACTCGATCCTCACGTAAGTCATCGACCGCCCCCCGGCGACGACCGACCTACCAAGTTTTAGCATCCACGGGACGCGATTGACAAACAGAGCGCAGGGCGTCAAAGGCCCGTGCTTGAGCACGGGTGAACCAGGCGCGACGGCTGCAACCAGACGCTCCACTCTGACGTTGCGCATCGCCGGTGCGTTCCAACGACATCATCCCGGCGCGGATGATCGGTCAGATCGGACGGATCAAAAACCAGGGGCGTTTACGCCCCAAACCGCCGCGGGCGGCAAAGGCCCGTGCTTGAGCGCGGGTGAACCAGGCGCGACGGCTGCAACCAGACGCTCCACTCTGACGTTGCGCATCGCCGGTGCGTTCCAACGACATCATCCCGGCGCGGGTGATCGGACGGATCGGTCAGATCGGACGGATCAAAGACGAGGGGCGTTTACGCCCCCATCCGCCGCGGGCGGCAAAGGCCCGTGCTTGAGCACGGGTGAACCAGGCGTTGCTGCTGCATCCAATGCTCCACACTCGCGTCGCCCCGCGCCGCCGCGTTCCAGCACTTCGTCACGGCTGCAACCAACGGTCCAACCGGGCGTCGCAAAGCGTTCGAGCTACTTCTTTGGCTTCTCGTCGGTGGCGTAGCGAATGGCGCCGTGCCCGAGGTTCTCGAGCACGTCGACGACATCACCCGACGAGCTGTTGCCCGATTGCACGGCCCAACCGTAGACAGCTCCGGCCCAGTTGCTATGCAGGTCCTCATTCCCGCCGAACGGGTGCCCGCTGTCATTGGTCGAGTCCGTCACTGACTCTTCAATCGCCTGCGCGACCTCGAGCCCCCAACCGAGCGCCATGGCGCCCTTCCAACCGATCGCCAGCGACGTTTCCGCGGCGGCGAAGAAATGCTCCAGGTCCAACATCGTGCCGTCCTCGAAGAAGACGTAACGATGATCGCGGTACGCACCGCCGTTGAATCCGAGCCTGCCAATCAGATCCTCGGCCGTCTCATCGCCCTCCCGCGCCATCATTTCCCGCAAACAGTTCTGACAATAGATGATGCGAGTGGCGTCGCGGCGGAAGCCGGCTCCCCGATCACTGACCTGCACGAAACCTTTGCAATTGTGACACGCCTCGTGCTCGACACCCATCGCGAAGTCACTGCAACACGCGATCGTAAGCGTGGTGACGACTGTCAGTAGTAAATTCCTCATGGTCCGCCCTTTCTCGTTCCAAGTTGTAGATGCCGCCTTTGCCTCTACGTTGAGAAACGTGAGACGCCTTCGCACGTCTACTGACAAACATACGTCATGCGACTATTCCCACCCGAGCTGACAACGGTCCCACCCGAGCTGACAACGGCGCCGCGAAAACACGACGTGTTGCAAAAACGCAACGCGGTTGGCCGGGCGCAAAGATGCCGTTCATTTCGCTTGGCGCGGCGGCAAGTCGGCTCGCCTGGAGTTTGGTCGTCAATCGTCACGTCGGCAAGCCGCGAGCCGGCGACCCACACCATATATTTCCACAGACTGACCGCCGGACACTGAGGCCCATCGATGACCCACTTGCTCACCACCGCACGTTTCGCGATCCGCGCACTCCACATCTCACCGGCGCTTCTATTGTCCGCCGCCTCGTTGACCGCCACCGCGACCAACGCCGACCAACCGACGAGCCGGCAGTTGCTGAAGTCGCCGCCCGTCATCCGTTCGGGCGAGGCGGACCCACGATCGATCTCCCGCTTGACGGACGGCGATTCGGCGACCCACGCGACACTCGTCGCGAAAGACGGACATGTCGAGCTGCTGTTCGATCTCGGCGAGACCCGCACGGCGACGAGCTTTCGAGTCGAGCTGCCGCGAACCGATGCAATGCTGCGAGTGCAGGTGTACGGATCGACCATTTCCGCACAAGCCGGCTTCGCCCTCTTGCGCGCCGAAATGGTCGACCACCGCGGCGGAGAGCGAGAACTGGAGTTTCCGGACACGTCGGCGCGGTGGCTGCTGATTCGACTCACACCACCCGACAAAACGACCAAGTTTCAGGTGGGCGAACTCATCGTGAGCGGCTATAGCGGCCCGCCGCGGTCGCACTACGCCTTCAACACGTCTCCCGCCAAAGCGCTCGACGTGCTGACGAAGTTCAATCTGTCCGACTCGCTCGACGTCCAACTGGCGCCGGCCGAAGTCGCCCTGTTCGCGGACGCCCGCGACGGCAAGTTGGATGACATCTCGTTCGCAGAAGCCAGCTTGTTGGCGTCCGGCGTGCTGAACGACGCTCGCCGCCGCCGCTACCTCGACCAATTGGACAAGTTGACGGTGAAAGCGAAAGAGGTTGTCGCCGCCGAGCAGGAGCCGTTCGCCAAGGCGCAAGCGTTGCTCGAGTGGCTGCACAGCAGCGCGGGCCCGCTACACAAGGGATACGTGGCCGAGCAGACCGATGTCGCGACCGTTCTCGACACGGGAACTTTCAACTGCGTTTCGTCGGCGGCGACGTTCAATCTCTTCGCCGCGCGACTCGGTCTCGACGCCCGCGCGATCGAAGTGCCCGACCACGCGTTCTCAATCGTCTACGACGGCGCGCGCCACGCCGACGTCGAAACGACGAACCGGCACGGGTTCAACCCGGCGCGCGACGCGAAAGGCCGCGAACGGTTCGAGCGCGAGACGGGATTCCGCTACATCCCCGACGCACATCGCGACCGCCGCCGCGAGATCGGCGATTGCGGGCTCGTCGCTCTCACCTACTACAACCACGGCGTCACCTTGACTCGACAGAAGGAATACAAGGCGGCTCTGCTCGCCTACTTTCGCGCGATGAGCATGGACGCGGAGTTTCATTCGGCCGTGACGAATGCGTTGGCGGGTTTGGTGAACTGGGGCAATGAGTTGCAGGAGCAGGACCATTTCGAGCAAGCGGACCGCGTCATCTCGCTCGGCTTGCAATTGGCTCCCGTCGACGCCTCGCTGCTGCACAATCGCAATGTCGTTTTCACGCGGTGGGCTGAGTCGAAAATGAACGAGGGCGACGACGACGGCGCGCTGGAAATCCTGCGCCGCGCCGCCAAACTCGCGCCGCAGTCCCACTTCGTCTCGATGCAAGCCTGGATCTACATGCGCGTCGGCGAGTCGCACGTGGAGAACAGCGACTGGGAGCGAGCGATCGCCACCGCCGACAAGGGAATCGGCAAACTCGGCTCGGAGCCCAAACAGGAACTGGCCGAGTGGAAATCGAACGTCTACTTGCGGTGGGGCTGCCAGCTCGTCGACAGCAAAAAGTTCGACGAGGCAGTGGCTGTCTACACGGTCGCGCGAGACGACGGGTCGTCCCGCAAACGCATTGCCGGCGCGCTGGCCTACGCCGTACAGGAGTGGCTGCGGCACGCGATCGCGACGGACGACTCCGACGCCGCTCGCCAAGTCCTCCGCCGGCAGCTGGCGTCGTTCCCCGACGAGCAACCGCTGCGCGACGTCGCCAAGAACCACGTTCGCCGTGTCTTCTTGACGCTCCGCAACGACGGGAAGTTCGCCGACGCGCTCACCGCGGTCGACGACCACGCCGAGTTTGTCGACGACCGCGAACGCACGGACTTGCGGCGCGACGGCTACAGTTCCTGGGCGCGCCGGCTCATCGAGCAGAAACAGTGGAGCGAGGCCGTCGACATCCAGGCTCGCGGTCTCAATCAACTACCCGGGGACAGTCGCCTCACACAGAACCTCGTCTATACGATTCAACAATGGGCGCGATCTCTCCACCAGGAGAAGGACGCCGCCGCCGCCCGCGACATGCTCTTGGCCCAGACGGCGCGTTTCGCGGACGTCAAAGGAGTCGCTCGCGTCGCCGGCAACTTCGCCCAGAACCTGGTCGTGGGGCGCATCCAGGCGAAAGAGTACGACTCGGCTCTCAAGGCTCTCGATGAAAACACCAAACTGCTCGATCCCAGTCGAACTCTGCAACTGACTCGAGGCGTCTACGACAGTTCGGCGTCCGATCACCGCCAACAGAAACAATGGCGGCTGGCGGACGACGTCTACCGCCGCGGACTCGAACGATTGCCCAACGACTCGCACCTCAAACGCAACGCCGTCGCCCTCTGGCACGCCCGCGCTAGAGAGTCGATGAATCAGAAAGATTGGCCGGCGGCGATCAAGGTCTACGAGGCGGCGGTCGAGCGGTTTCCCAACGACGGCTCGCTGAAACAGAATCTGAAGTACTGCCGGCAAGAGCGCGACAGGCAGTAGCGCGACAGATAGTAGCGCGACAGGCAGTAGACCGCAGCGCACTGACGATCGTGTGCTCAGCGTAAATCCAGCGGCCCTGTGGCGCCGTCGCCGCGCAACTTAGTCTTCGGCGGGCGCGCTGACGTGTCGGATCGGCGGGAAACCGTGTTGATCGCGATGATATTGCGAGTCGAAGTACTGCGTGCTCTTGAACCACTCGTAGCGGCCGTCGCCGGCGACGTCGACCACCCGCGTCTGCAACTCGGCCATCTCCGCCGCCGTGTAGGGCTCGAAGTCGCGGGCGATCCCGACGTCCTGCCGCAAGTTCTCAAACGACTCGACGCCCGTGATCAACGTGCTGATCGGCAACGACATCGCATATCGACGGCACTGCTCCGCGGAGAGTCCGCTGTCGAGCATCTGAGCCTCACCGCCGAGGCTCTTCATTCCCAAACAACCGATCCGGCGGCGATTGAATTCCGGCAAAACAAGTTGCTGAAAGCTGCGGTAGTGGGCGTCCATGACGTTGACGGGCATCTGGCAAGTATCCCACGGATAGTCTTGCTCGAGCATCTTCAGCAGGATGTGAGGACTCTTGTGTCCGGTGAATCCGACGAACCGAACCTTGCCGGCCCGCTTGGCTTCATCCGCTGCTTCGATCGCGCCGCCCGCAGCAAAGATCATCTCAGGGTCGTTGTCGTAGTTGATCTCGTGAAACTGCCACACATCGATGACGTCGGTTTGCAAACGTTGCAGACTCTCTTCCAACTGCTCCAGCGCTGTCGCGCGGTCGCGTGCGCAGACTTTGGTCATCAGAGTGACTTGCTGGCGGCGACCCTTCAAACCGGCTCCCATCCGTCGTTCCGATTCACCTCCCCAATACTCCCAGGCGTTGTCCATGAATGACACGCCACTGTCGACAGCCTCCTGGATGATACGGATCGATGTCTCTGGTTCGATGTGCCGGCGGGATAGATGGCCGCCGCCAAGAGCCAGGATCGAGACATCGACTCCGGTCGCTCCGAGTGGCCGCGTAGGAATCGTCAGATCCGCCATGCTTCTCTCACTGAGAGGGTGACAGCGACTGGTCGACCAATCGCCCCTGCCAAGTGTCGCGCGATTCGAACTCGGCGCGAATGGCGTCGCGCACCGCCGGCTTGTCCAGACACCAGGCGGGTCCCACGAAGTAGTCCGGTGGAGCCTCGCCGCCGATCCGATCGACAACGACACCGGGCGGCGTCCGTTCGAGGAAATCCACCACAGCTTGGACGTAGTCGCCGCGCGCCATCAACTCGACCTCTCCGGCGGCGACCTGATCGGCCAGCGGTGTGTTCTTCACGGCGTAGAGATTGTGGATCTTGACGGCGTCCACGCCGAGCCGAGCCAACTCGCGGGCGGTCGCCATCATGTCGTCATGCGACTCGCCGGGAAGACCGAGGATTACATGGGCGCAAATCTCAAACCCCCGCCCCCGACTCCGCTCCAGCACATCCAGAAAGGCGTCGTGGTGGTGCCCACGATTCATCCAATCAAGCGATCGATTGTGGATCGTCTGCAGTCCGTACTCGACGGAGAGATACGTCCGCGAGGCGATTTCCTCAAGCAAGTCGAGCACCTCGTCGGGCGCGCAATCGGCGCGAGTTCCGATGGCGACTCCGACCACCTGTGGGTGCGAAACGGCCGCCTCGTACAGCGGGCGGAGCCGTTGGACGGGGGCGTAAGTATTGGTGGCCGGCTGAAAATAGCCCAGAAAGTGATCGCACTTGTACCGCAGTTTGATCCGCCGGATGCCGTCGTCAATCTGCTCCAAAACCGACTGTCGAGGCACCCGCCGGCTCGGGCTAAAACTGCGATTGTCGCAAAACGCACACCCCCCAATGGCCACCGCGCCGTCGACGTTGGGGCAAGTAAACCCGCCGTCAATGCTGACTTTTTGCACGCGGAAACCGAACAAATCTTTGAGGAAGTGGCTATATGCGTAGTAGCGAAGTCCGGCCTGACGCCAATTCTGGCGAGCGGCGGCCAATCGCTTCGTTGACGCCACTTGATGCCCTGCCTAAACTAAACCCATAGTACAAAACTACTTCTGGCGACTCACGGCCGGGCGCATGATAGATTGTTAGCAGCGAATGGACAACCAGGCCCAGATTCTCGGTGAATTGATTCCCAACGGCGGAGGGGACCCCATCCCCCTTGTCAAAGATCGGCTGCTCGTCGGAAGACGGGAAAGCTGCGACGTGGTGCTGCGATTCTCAAACGTCTCCGCACACCACTGTCAATTCTTTGTCGACGCCGGCTACTGGTTCGTCAAAGATCTCAACAGCCGCAATGGGGTGAAGGTCAACAGCCGGCGAATCGCCACGCGCAAGCGGGTCGATCCGGGCGACACGATCTCGATCGCCAAACACGAATACACGCTGAACTACGACCCGGTCGACTTGGGCGCCACCGGCCCGCCCCCACCGGACGAAGAGACGATGCACGAAGTTCTGGGTCGATCATTGATGTCTCGAGCTGGGCTCGATCGACGTCAGGTACACGAGCAGCAGGCGGCTGACAAGCGCAGGGAGGCAGCCAAGCGGTACAACGTCCTCGACGACAACCCGGGCCAAGTGAAGCGGAAGAAGCAACCGCCCGGCGGATGAGAGGAATTCGATGACCGACCGGCCGATGCTGGCGCACATGGTCTATTTCACGCTAACCGACCCCTCTGAAGGGGCGATCCAAGAGCTGATTGCGTCGTGCAAAGAGCATCTTTCAAGCCACCCGGGGACGGTGCTTTTCGCCGTTGGCCGCTTGACGGCCGACCTGAATCGTCCGGTCAATGACCGCGACTTTCACGTTGCCCTCCAATTGGTGTTTGAATCGCGCGAAGCTCACGATGTCTACCAGGTTTCCGACCGACATCAGCAGTTCATCGCCAAGAACAAAGAGAGCTGGGCTCAAGTCCGCGTTTTCGACGCGGATGTCACCAACTAGCGCATCAGGTCGCCCTGCTTGGGTCCCTGCTTGGGCGGCCGGTAAGTAGTGAGCCGACGACGGCGATGGTCGTGTTGACGATCACCCCGTAGATCCCCGCGTGCACGCCGTACACCTGACTCAGCCGCGGGGAGTCGATCCCGACCAGCCTCAACACGTCGGAAGAGATGGTGAGTCCGACGGCGATTGTCACGCCCGCAACCATTCCCCAAAGAACGGGTCCGGTGCGGAGCCCGCGCCAATTGACGCCGATCAGGAAAGCGGGCGCCAGTTGGACAAGCAATTCGAATTTGATTCGCAGCACGGTGACCAACTGGACGTCGTACAAGAGACAAGCCGCCACGGTCATGGCGGCGATCACGGTCCACGACGTGAACTTGCCGATCGTGGTCAGTTGCTTTTGCGAAGCCTGCGGAGAGATGTGCCTGACGTAGATATCTTTGGTGAACATCGACGAGATGGACAGCAAAGCCGAGTCGGCTGTCGACATGACGGCGGCCAGGATGCCGGCGAACAGGACGACAACCAGCCAGCGTCCGAAGATGGAAGCGTCCTGGATCTCACTGCAGACAACGGTCAGCACGGCGTCGCCCTGTTCGATCTCCGGTCGGTTGGCGGCGGCCATCACACCGAAGACAACGGCGACGAGTGTCGTGGTCAGCGGCAAGAAGGCCATCACCATCAGACTCCGCCGCAACGCGCGCGCATTGCGGGCCGCGTAAATCCGCTGAATGGCTTGCGGGTAGAGCGCTCCACCCAACCCGACAATCAAGATCCAACTGGTCCACTCCAAGGCGGCGACCGCATTGGGCGGATCCTTCTTGGCGGCGGGCAACGCGCGAGTGGCGTCAGCGAGCGATCCAAATTGATCGAACAACAGCCAGACCAGCACAGTGAAACCCACCATCAGCACGCCGCCCTGAATGACGTCGGTCCAAGCAACGGCTCGGAATCCACCCAGACTCTCATAAATCACGATGATGAACGCCAGCGCGACAACGCCCACCACATACGCCTGATACGGCGACTCGGGCGCGAATCCGCGGAGCGCATTGCCCAAGGCCATCAGTTGGGCCAGCAGGTAGTTCGCCAGCCCGAACATCATCAACAACGACGCGAACGCGCCGAGCGTTTTCGATTGGAAGCGATCGATGAGGAAGTCGGCGGGCGTGAGAAACGAGCGCGACCGCGACAGCTTGTACAGCTTCGGCGCAAAGAGCAAGTAGAAGACCACGATCGCTGTCATGAAGTGAATGCAGACCGCCCAGCTAAACCCCACGCGGTACGTCTTCCCAGTGAACCCGAACAACGTGTTGCCGCTGTATTGGGTGGCGTAGAGCGTCAGCACCAAGACACCGAATCCGACGTCGCGACCCGCCAAGTAGAAGTCCTGCAGTGAGTGCTCGCGCCGCGCACGCATCCCCAGCCAACCGATGACGAGCAGCGAGCAAACGTAGCAGGCGACGAACGCCATCTCCAGAAGCGTAAACGGCGTCCGCCCGGCGGCGTCAAACATCCTCTTCGTCCTCCCACGGGGACGACAACAGAAACGCGGTGAGCACCGAGATCGCTAGAGACCCGGCGATCGCGGTCAGAACCCACAACGGCAGGCCGGCGACCACCCGCGCCGCGGCGGTCGGAAAGAATGGCCGCCAATACCAGGGGATGGCGATCGCAAAGAGCGCACCGTAAAGAATCCAGATGCTTGGCTTAAGATACACTTCGGTCCCATCGTAAACGCGAAGCGGCGGCGAGGGAGTCTGTACTTGAGGTGCGGGGCCGCTGGCGGGATCGAAACGGAGGGCGGCAGCCGCTCGGTATCCGAAGATCGGCGAGTCAATGCGGCGCTGCCACGCGGCGAGGGCCGTCTAGCCGCCGAACCACCCCTTCTTGTCGAAAGACTTCAGCGCTTTTTCCGAGTCCTTCTGAATGTCAAACACCTTGTGCAGCCGGGTGATCTTGAATACCTCCATCACGTTGTCGGAGATATTGCAGAACTTCACCTTGATATCGGCCGACTTGCACTTCTTGTTGACCAACACCAACTTCCCGATCATCGCCGACGACAAGAAAGCGACGCCCGTGAAATCCAGCAACAGCTTGCCGTCGGAAGCGTTCCCGACGCACTCCATGAGTTCCTTGCCGATAGCCTGGATCTTCGCCTCGTCAAGGATCTTCGCGTCCGTGAAATTGACGACCAAAACGCCTTCTTCCGCTTGGCTCGTGCGCAATGCACTCATTTGGTTGGATCCGATGAGGGTAAAGGGGGGGTTGTCTCACTAAGAATGTGAAAGCTCCAGATTATCACGGTCGGGGTGGAGTTGCAATCCATCGCGGGCCGGCGCCCAGAAATTCAAGCGCCGCCGTTCTTTACGACGAATCGCCGAGCGTTTTTGGAACGGTCCCTTTGCTGATGAGCCGATCGACGATGATGCGCGCCGTTTTCTCATTCAGACCGACGTCCTCGGCGATTTCACGGTAGGTGAAACCCTGCAGGCGGAGTTGCACGATCCGCTGATTGCGCTCCGATTCCGCGCCCATCATTTGGCTCCAACACTCATGGGCGATCGCGACCTGGCTCGGAGTATCAAGCCGCGTCGGGGGGACCGCCTCTTCATGGAACGACTCCTCGACATCGACGTTGTACTTGGCGGTATTTCGCCGTCGCGTCTCGTCAATCACTTTGTTTCTAGCCATCGCCATCACGAAACGCGTGAAATCGTCGGGGTGACTGAAGTCGAGAATCCGCGACGGCTCGCGAAATAATGACGCCCACACCATCTGGACGAAGTCCTGTGAGTCGTATTTGGAGCGCAATTGTTGGCTGAGGCGACGCCGGACGACGCGGAAGATATGCGGCGCGAATTGCTTCACCAAATCCCACGCCGCCTCATCACTACCGCTCCGCATCCGCTGCAGGGCGTCGCGAAACCGCTGAACTTCCGACACCGTCTCCGCGCCGTCCGTCCCCCCGCACTCGGCGCACTCGACGGGGTCGACGACGATCTCGCGGCCAATCACGGCTCCCATGATTCGCAATCGGGCTGCGACATTGTGGTCTTCCAACGAGGCGCGACTGATGGCGTCGCGCAGGCCCTCGTCGAGGTGCCCTAAAACGAATCGCGACCAGTCACCATTGTCAATCAACACCGTATCCACCCTCGCTTTCCAACAGGAATTCGCCCATCGCCCGCGCCGTCGAAACGACGGCCTCCCAGCACTCGTCCCGCGACGCGAACCGCGGCCCACAACGACTCAGCAACTCGGCTGTGATGGGATTCTGGACCGGCGGCGATGCGCCCTCGTCGCGGCCCGCGGCAAGCCGATAATGCACGTATGCGGCGGCCTCATCGTGCGCTACAAGTGTCATCTCGACGACCGCGCCTCGCAACCATTGCCAATGGGTCGGTAACAGCTCGACCGGCTCAACCTCCAACACAGCAGCCACATGCATCAGACCAACAGTGTTCGAAAGCACGGAC
>JASMLW010000054.1 GCA_030748485.1 Pirellulaceae bacterium | reverse complement strand
TGCGGGGTGTCGGCGAGGCGGGGATTACGTGGCGCGAGGAGTCGATTGCCGGATTCGTCAACGCGCTCAAGCCATCGCTGGTGGGCGAAGATCCATTCCGCATCGAGCATCTATGGCAGGTGATGTTCCGCTGCGGTTTTTTCCCCGGTGGCCGCATCGGCGCGGCGGCGATCAGCGCCATCGACATCGCCTTGTGGGACATCAAGGCGCGGGCGCTGGACGTGCCGATCTACGAATTGCTGGGTGGCCGCGTCCGCGACAAGGTGATCTGCTACCCCCATATCGCGGCAGCCACCGCCGACGAACTGGCCGCGGCCGCGGTGGAGAAGGTCGCCGACGGTTGGCGATTTGTCCGCTTCGATTTGCCGTCGCAGGGCGCGCAGCTCGACCCCCGCGCGGCTGTTCGCCAGGGCGTCGAACAGTTCGCCGCTGTGCGTTCCGCAGTCGGCCCGGACGTGGAGATCATCATCGACGCTCATACGCGGCTCGATCCCTGCGACGCCGTTCAACTGTGCCGGTTGCTCGAACCGTTCGACCCGTACTTTGTTGAAGATCCGGTTCGCGCGGAGAGTCAGGACAGTTTGCGGCGTCTGGTTCGGCAAGTCAGTTCACCGATCGCCATGGGTGAACAGTACGCCACCAAATGGGAGTTTCAGCGGCCGATCGAAGAGGAATTGATCGACTTCGCGCGCATCGATCTCTGCATTGTCGGCGGACTCACCGAGGCTCGCAAAGTCGCCGGCTGGTGCGAGACGCATGCGATTCCGATTGCCCCCCACAATCCACTCGGCCCCGTCTCGACCGCCGCTTGCCTGCACCTGGATTTGGCGACGAGCAATTTTGCGGTCCAAGAATGTGCGCGGCCGCCGGGCACCGTGCTGCCGGATTTGTTCCCGCGGCAAGTTGAACTCGTCGATGGCCACTTGTTGCCGCCGACCGGACCGGGTTTGGGTGTGGAGATCGACGAGGCCGCGGCGGCCGATCTGCCACCGGTCGAGGGCGACTGTCCGCGACTACGTCGTCCCGACGGTTCCTTTACGAATTGGTGACGGACCGAACTGCTAGAGATCGAGAATGTTTTGGTCTAGAATAAGACCTTTCACATCCGCATCCCCTCAGCCCCTCTCATGACCAAACCAACCGCGATCAAACTAGTCGGTTTCTCGATCTTCTTCCTCGCCGCCGAACGGGTCGTGTTCGCGGGCGTCGAATTGCCCGTCGTGTTGGCGAAGGTTTGGGCGCTGGGGTACGCGCTGGTGTTCCTCGGTATTCTCCTCGGCCTCGTGCCACTCGCGTGGCCCAGTCGTCGCAAAGCCGAGAAGAAGGAACAGTAGGGCTACGACAGGGCGGTGGCCCGAGGGTAGTGGGCCCGGCCGACGCCGGTCCGTGGACTCATCTCACGCGGCGGCTCGCTTGGAGCGGAGGATTTCGCCCAACGCGGTGACCACGTGCTGCTGTTCGTCCGGGGTCAGCTCGGGGAAGATCGGTAGGCTGAGCACTTCGCTCGCCGCGCGTTCCGATTCGGGCAAACTGCCCGCCGGCACTTCCAGCGACGCGAAACACGCTTGTTTGTGCAAAGGCACGGGGTAGTAGATCTCAGACCCGATGTTGCGAGCCGCCAATTGTTCGCGAACTTCATCGCGGCGGCCGTGCTTGATGCGAACCGTGAATTGGTTCCACACATGTTCGACGTTGTCGCGAGTTGCGGGGAGTTCGAGTTCGCCGGAGATCTGCTCTTGCTCAAATAACTCAGCGTAGCGCGCGGCGTTCCGCCGACGTTGTTGAGCCGCCTGCTCGAGGTGTCGCAGTTTAACTCGCAGGGCGGCGGCTTGGATCGTGTCCAAGCGGCTGTTGATGCCGACAATGTGGTGGTAGTAACGGGGACGCATGCCGTGCGACGACAGCAGTCGCAACCGGTCGGCGACATCGTCGTCGTTCGTCGTCAACATGCCTCCGTCACCGACGCCGCCGAGGTTTTTTGTGGGGTAGAAACTGAAGCAGCCGACCTTGCCGATGCCACCCACCGCGCGGTCTCGCCACTTGGCTCCGACGGCTTGGGCGGCGTCTTCAATGACCGCGATGTTGTGCTTGTCCGCGATCGCGTTGATCTGGTCCATGTCGGCCGCTTGGCCAAACAGGTGAACCGGCAGAATCGCCTTGGTCCGCGGCGTGATGAGAGAGTCGAGAGCGGCCGGGTCGACGTTGAATGTGTCGGGGCAGATGTCGACGAAGACCGGCGTCGCACCCAATCGCCAGACGGCGCTCCCCGTCGCGAAAAACGTAAAGCTCGGCAAGATGACCTCGTCGCCGGGCCCAACTTCCTCCAACATCAACGACAACAGCAAGGCGTCGCTCCCCGACGCGCAACCGACACCGTGATCGACTTCGCATATCGCCGCGAACTCGCTCTCTAATGCGGCGATGGCCGGGCCGTAAAGGAAGCGTCCCGAGTCAACTACTTCGGCAATGGCGGCAAGCAACTCGTCGCGGATCGCCCGGTTGGCCCGGTTGATATCGAGGAGCGGAACGCTGGAAATAGACATGGCCCGGACGCCTCCCTGCGTTGGCATAATCCACCCGGCGGGTGGAGGTGTCAGAGACTGGTGGAGGGCGGAAGATATCCGTGCGGCTCATGTCGAGTCAAGAGCAACAACCCAGCTGGCGCAGGCGGAATGGCGAAACTACGCGAAATCGGCGACCTGGGATCCAGAAGCCGAATCGAAGTAATCCCCGCTGGATCTGCCGTAGTTGATCTCCGCTCGCATTTCCAGCAGCCGTTCGTAGCAGACCTCGAAAGCCTGGACGACTTCCGGATCGAAATGGGCTTCCGACTCGCCGCAGATCAACTGCCGCGCTTCTTCTGGATCCATGGCGACCTTGTAAACGCGGTCACTGGTCAGCGCGTCGAAGACGTCGGCCACAGCCGTGATCCGCGCGGAGAGCGGAATGTTGTAGTCGGTCAGGCCCTCGGGATAGCCTGTTCCGTTGAATTTCTCGTGGTGGTACAGGGCAATCTCGGCGGCCATTCGCAGGAAATCTCCGCAGCCCGCTTGAGCGGCCGATTTCCCGAGCGCGGCGGCGCCGATCACCGTGTGTTGTTTCATCACTTCAAATTCTTCATGTGTCAGCTTGCCGGGCTTGAGCAGGATATTGTCGGGGATGCCCACCTTGCCGATGTCGTGCAGCGGTGTCGAACGATAGAAAGACTCTAAGAACGCGTCGTCGATGTCGTCGACGTACGGACCGTTCTCAGACAGGTACAAGGCCAGCTCTTGAGCATAAGCCCGCATCCGCTGCAGGTGCTCTCCCGTTTCCGGATCGCGAGAATCGGCCAGTTGAGCGAGCGCGAAGACGGTGATGTCTCGCGTGTCCATCAACTCGGCCGTTCGCTCCTCGAGCCGCATCTCCAAGTCGCGCGACTCCTCCCGCAGTCCCTCGTGGGCGTTCTGTAGCTCGTCGTGGCACTCTCGAATGGAGCACAGTATCTGTTGCGCGTCTTCGATGTTTTCCTGCTGCGCCGTGATCGTGCTCTCGGCGCGCATCGCCAATCGCCACTTCTCAGTCAGTGAGACGGCGAACAGAGCCGCTTCGGCAACGTCGAACGGCTTCTTCAACACCATCAGGCGGTCGGTGTAGCCGAAGCGACCGATGATGTCGGCGAAAGAGTAATCGGAGTAGGCGGTGCAGAGTACGACTTGGATTTGATCGTCATCCGCGAAGATCTTCTCGACCGTTTCCACGCCGTCCCAACCGGGCGGCATGCGGATATCGACGAAGGCGACGGCGAACGGGCGACCCGCCGTTTTGGCTGCGACGATCTTGTCGAGCCCTTCCTTGCCTTGAAACGCGTAGGACAAGTCGAACGGTTCAAGCTTGGGAGCGTTGGAGCTCGAATCGCCCAACAGGGCGTCGCGCGCAGAATCGATCACACGCGTCGATTCTTCGCGCACAGCTAGGATTTGGCGGAAGTCTTCGTGGATCGACTCGTTGTCGTCGACGACGAGGATCCGGCGGTTGCTAAACTCCAATTCTGCGCCATCCTGCCCCTAGGATTGACATTATCCCACCGTTCCGACTGCGCGTCTCCGCACGTCAAAACGGTACTCTGAAATGTAGGATTTGCCTGACTCCGCCGCCGCCATTCTGAACGAAATCGACAATTCCCGGTGGAATTGAGGTGACAATTGAGAGGCTGTGCGGATCGAGGCACCCTCAGTGGGCGGTGTGCAAAGCGGTGTGCAGGGGGGGCAGCGCAACGGGAGCGCGCTGTCAATGGTCGCGCAAGGCAGCCAAGCACCATGTCAGTACTGACGTCGTTCGCGGTGATCGACTTATCGCACGACGGCCTGCAGTGCGGCGACCAATTCGTCCACTCCGGCAGCAACGGAAATGTCCGACGTCGTTCGCTTAGCCAGGTCCTTGACCTGAACGCGTTGGCCGCTGAACTCGTCCTCGCCGGCAATCACCGCGGCGCGAAATCCGCGCTCGCTGGCGTACTTCAACTGCTGCCCGAGCTTCTTGGGGTCGGGGTATACCTCAACGCCCAGTCCGGCCGCGCGCAGTTGCGCGGCAAGCGCCAAGTACTCATTTAGTCGCTGAGCATCGAAGTAGGGAATGAGGACGTCGGCCGGCGTCCGCACGGGCTCGATCTTGCCCAACGCCTCCATTGCCGCAAGCAAGCGGTCGAGTCCCAGCGACGCGCCCACGCCCGGCAGCTGTTGTTTGGTGAACAGGTTCGCCAAGTCATCGTACCGGCCGCCGGAACAGACGCTGCCGATCTCGGGCATCTCATCGAGAAACGTTTCAAAGATCGCGCCCGTGTAGTAGTCCAACCCGCGGGCGATCGACACGTCGAGTTTGACGCGGCGTTGCGGAACGCCAGCCGCCTTTAGTCCGGCGAGAATTTCGGTCAGTCTCGCCAAACCGACTTGCCCCACTTCGCTCCCCGCAACGATCGGCTCAAGTTTGCTGAGCGCATCGTCGTTCTCGCCCGACACCTCCGCGAACTCGAGGACCCGCCGCACTTGTTCGACCGAAGCTCCCGACGTCGCCGTCATCTCTTCCGCTACTCGATCGCGGCCGATTTTGGCGAGTTTGTCGAGCGCGCGGAGCACGACGACCGCCTGATCCGCCATGTCGAGTTTTTCGAGCAGGCCGTTAAGCAACTGGCGATTGTTCAGATGGATCTGGAAGCGATCGAACCCGATCGCTTCGAACAAGTCGTTGATCACCAGCGCCGTCTCGATATCCGCCGCGACCGATGTCGTTCCGATCGTGTCGAAATCGCACTGCATGAATTCTCGATACCGCCCCCGCTGAGCTCGCTCGCCGCGCCACACGACTCCCACGTGGTAGCGCTTAAATGGTTGGCCCAGACTGTGAATGTGTTGAGCGACGAATCGCGCGAGCGGCACGGTCAAGTCGAACCGCATTCCCACTTGGCGTCCGCCGTGGTCCTCAAACAGGTAGAGTTGGCGGTCGGTTTCCTCGCTGCCCTTACCCAGCAGGATTTCGCGATACTCCAGCGCGGGCGTATCGATGGGGGCGAACCCGTACGATCGATAAACTCGCCGCGCCGTCTCGATCAACTGTTCGCGCGGCATCATCGCTTCCGGAAGATAGTCTCGGAAGCCGGAGAGAATTCGGGGATCGATCATCGGCTGACACTCGGAGGATAATGAGAGTTGAGGCCGCCGTGGCTCGCCAGGTTCGGAGGGAATTGTTCGCGCTAACCGAGCAACTAACTGAGAACGGGCAGAAGCTCCGGTCGACGGCTGCGAATCGAATCGCCAGGAGCGTCTTTCGAGACCGCCTCCGCGTACTCGTGAACCTGCTCGGGCGTCTCGAAGAATTGATCGTACGTCCAATCGTCCTCGTACTCGCAGTGCTCCGTCGTATAGTCTCGGCAGATCTGGGGGCGCGTCTCGTAAATGCCGCAGAGATTGTCATCGCCCAGGTGTTTGCATTTCGTTTGTACGAGTAGATACCAATCGTCGTCCTCTCGAAAGACGCTGGCGTACTCGTGCAGCAGATACCAACGCAGGTACTCAAAGTCCTTCCAACTGGTCGGCGTTTCGATCGGCAACGCGAAGTAGCGGCAACACTTGGCCGAGCAGTACTCGCAGAGCACTTCACCCGACTTGAGCTCGCTACGGTCGGGTTTTTTCCGTTTGAGAGTACTCGCCATCCTGACTCGATGCTCCTCGTTTCGCGTTCTCGTAGATTGGACGGCCCACCACAGGACGGAGTTGGCCGAGCGGGGAGCGAAGAAGGGGCCGACAAAAAACGTCGATCTCCCATTGCTCTCCATCGCCGAAACAGGGTATCAAACCGCGCTCGGGCTGCCTAGCAGTCGCCAGGTGGCCGTCCCGCTGGGCGAGCCGGCGAGGCGCGACACGACTAGAGGAGCGGCGACGCCGCCAGCGATATGCAAATCATCATCACGGCCGTCGGGCCCGACAACGTGCGTTTGGCCGATCCGATCATCCACCATGTGACCGGTGAAGGCGCGAACATCTCAGAGATTCAGATGTACGACCACGACGACCAGGCGCTGTTCGCGATGCTGTTGCGGATCGAATTGCCGCCGCAGAACCTCGATCTGCTGAGAAAGGCGCTGGTGGAGATCGGGCGGCTGAAGAAACTGTCTGTCCGCGTCTGGTCGCCGGACGAACGAGCTGACCGCCCGCGGCTGGCGATCTGCACGACCTACCGGACCGAGCCTTGTTTGGCCCTGCTGCGAGGAATCCGCGACGGCATGATCGGAGCCGACCCGGCCGTCATGATCGGAAACCGCAACGCCTGCCGCAGCATCGCCGAACAGTTCGACGTCGAGTGGCGGAACATCGGCGACGAGCGCGGCGTCGCCGACGACCACGGCATGATCGCCATCCTCGACGAGTTTGACGTGGACTACATCGTGCTGGCTCGCTACATGCGCGTTCTGCCGGCGGCCACATGCTGGAAGTTCGCCGGCGGACGCATCATCAACCTGCACCATGGACTGCTGCCCAGCTTTCCCGGGCTGCGGCCCTACCACGACGCCTTCGCCAACCGCATGCTGACCTACGGCGCGACCTGCCATTTCATCGTCCCCGAACTGGACGCCGGCAATCAGATCATCCACCAGTCGACGTTCACCGTGCAGCCCGGCGTCAAGTTGGAGGAGATTCAGCGAGTCGGACAAGAGGACAACGAGCCCCGGTGCCTCGTCGAAGGGGTTCGCCGTGTCGTCAGCCGTGAGGTGCAGCTGCACTTCCATCGCGTTGTCGCGACATCCTGACCCGGGTCGCTGTCAGTTCGCCTCCAGCTGCCGCAACAGCTCCACAAACTCGGGCCGGCTGCGGATCGCGTCCAGGTCGCCGTCCGTCTCGAGCAGTTGCACGATGTCGACACCACCTTCGGCAACGATCTCGAGCCACTTCTTTAGCCACTCGAGCGACTGCATCGCGTAACGTTCTTCGAGCTGCGACTTCTCCGCTTCGGTCAGCGAGGCGATCTTCCTTAGCTCAGCAATGGCTCGCGAGTTGATTGCGGCGGCTCCGTAAACCAGCACCTCCGCCCGCGGATGTTCTTGGGCGAGGCTGTTCGCCGCCAGCGCATCGGCGTCGCCTGTCGCCCGCTCGTGCTCTCCCGTGTGCACGACGGCGTAAGCGAGGTTGAGGCTAAACTGCCAAGGACCGCGAACCGGGTCGAGTTCGATCGCCCGCTGCAGGTCGGCGATGGCGTCGTCGTAGCGGCGCAGTTTGTCGTGAGACAATCCGCGAACGTAACAGATGCTCGCCATCAGGCGTCGCGTATGGTCCGGCAGCGTGTTGTCATCAACGCCTTCCACGGCGCGGTGTCCCAGATCGGCCAGCTGGAACGCGGTCGCGGGTCGGTCCGTGTTGTAGGCGTCGTTCGCCAGATGCAGGGCGTGCCCGGCGCAGAGGATTCGGCGGGCCGGTTCGAGCGGTAGATCGCCCGTGCGATCCTGGTCGGCGGCGATTCGGTCGGCGATGCCAGCCCCGGCGGCTATTGAAGACGCCGCTTCCCGGGGCCGGTTGAGTTTGTCGAGAACAAATCCTCGTTTGTCGTATGCATACGCCAGGCGGACGAGGGTCGTCAGGTCGCGGGGGTTCTCCGACAGCAGTTCCTCCAACCGACCGATGGCCTGTTGAAAAGCGTGTGAACTCTCCTCGCCCCGCGCCTTGGTAAAGTAAATCCCTGCGATCATCAACCAGCTCTGCGCCACGTCGTCTCGCAGCGCCGGCGAGTCGTCGTTTTCGCGAACGAATTGCTGATTCGACAGCAGGCTAGCTTCCGTGCGAGAAGTCAGCATCTCCGCCCGCCGACCTTCGGGCGAATGGGAGACTAACGAGGGGAAAGCGATGGGCACGGATGTTGTGTCGAGTTGTCGGCGAAACATCTGGTAGTTATGTAGAGCTCGCTCTTTTTCGGTTTGCAAGTCCGTGTTCGCCTCACCGACGAGGACGAGATTGGATTCCGCGCGGCGCCATTGGAACGTCGTCATCACCAGGCCGAGCAGGATCGACATCGCCAGCGCCGACGCCAGCTTATTGCGCCGGCACCACCGCCAACCGCGCTCGAGGCGGCTTATCCGGCGAGCTCGAATCGGTTCTTGCCTGAGGTAGCGGTCAAGATCGGCGGCCAGGTCGTGCGCCGAGGCGTAGCGTTTCGTCAGCGTCTTCTCCAGGCATTTCAACGCGATCGTTTCCAGGTCGCGATCGACGGCCGGATTGAGTTGCCGGGGAGCCAACGGCTCCTCTTCGATCACTTGGCGAATTGTCTCAATCGCGTTCGCGGCGTGGAACGGCGGCCGCCCGACCACCAGGTGGTACAAGACGGCTCCCAGCGAGTAGACGTCAGCCTGTTTGCCCGTTTCGTGCAGTCGGCCCGCCGCCTGTTCCGGCGGCATGTAGGCGGGCGTGCCGATCACGTCGCCGGTCAACGTGAGGTGACTTTCCGTATCGAGTCTCTTGGCCAGGCCGAAGTCGGCGACGCGCGGTTGTCCGTCGCTGTCGTCGATCAAGATGTTGGACGGTTTCAGGTCGCGGTGAATCACATCCCGATCGTGCGCGTACGCCATGGCTTGAGCGACGGTCAGCACCATCTCGGCGGCCGCGCGAGGCGCGAGTGGCCCCTCCTCCAACTTCGACTTCAGCGTGCGGCCGTCGATCAATCCCATGGAGAAAAAATGCCGCCCTCCGTGCTCGCCAACTTCGTAGATGCGGACGATGTTTGGATGTTCGAATTTCGCCGCCGCCGAGGCTTCCACATGGAACCGCCGGATCTGATCGATGTTGGCGAACTCGCCGCCGCGGATCACCTTCAGCGCGACCAGGCGGTCGAGCGAGACCTGCCTCGCCTTGTAGACAACCCCCATCGCGCCCTGTGCGATGTAGTCCAAGATCTCGTAATCGGCGAAGCGTCGTCCCAACTGCGGCGATTCTGAGTTTCTTTCGCTTGATTCCGGCCGACCAGCGACTTGCTCTGTGCGCGGCATGTCCACTTGTGGAGGGCCGGTATCGGCGCTGATTCCAGTCGAAGTCGCGAACTCGCCACAGCGGTCGCACTTGCTGATGTGTTCAAAGACCCGCTCGTACCGATCCTTGCCATCGACGGCCTGTTGCATTTCTTCCGGTGTTGGACATTCTTCCATCATCGTCTCCCGGTCAGAATCCAATTGGCGTTTTTGGAGCCGATCAACCTGTTCGCTCGGAGTGACTCACACAGGGCTCGTCGGCGGCGCTCGCCCGGCGGAATTGGAGTGTCCGCCCGCGTCACAACTGTGCGTGGCAGCTCATTGTCAGACGGAAAAGAACTCAAAGCCAGTGCCGACAGGCGGGCGATGTGTTCCCATTTCGCAAAAAAGAAAAAAAGACCGCTCACACGCAGCGCAAGCGACGCGGGATTAGTGAGTGAGTAATAAACAGCTCGCGTCACGTGGCGAAAGACCGCCACCGCTCGCTGTCGCAACGCGCGTGTCGCCCGCATTTGAGCTGACCGTCAGGAAGTCTGAGAGAATGGGAAGCGTGGCGACTTGAGTGCTTCCCGGGGAGCCAACGTTGGAAATCGTCCTCTTGATCGTGGTGATCGTCGGCGCGGGACTGGTTGGGTTCGGCGTGTTCTTGGGGGTGGCGATCGCATCCGCCAGCCGCACGGCGAGGCAGTCAACTCCAACTCCGCGCACCGATCTGGACGCCACGCTCCGCACGATCTCGCGTTTGGCGTTCGACGGGGTGATTGACGCCGACCTGAAGGCGCGAATCGTCTCGCTGCTTCGCGCACGCGGACTCGGCAGGGAAGCGGAGGTCGTCGAGCAGTTGCCGGTTGTGTCGCGACCCACGGCGAACGCCGCCGCGGCGCGCGAGCCGTTTGCGCCATCAGCTTTCCCGTCCGATGAGATGGACTGGTGTGAAGAGGAGACTTCGGCGGCGAATCCAGTCGAAGCGACGCTCGCTTCCCCGCAGGCCGAGCCGGCCGTGGCCGTTGCCGCAGCCGCAGCGACCGCAGTCGACTCGACAGCGGAATCGTCGACTCCCGCCGCGCGACCGCATCCGCTCGACGCGGCGGAAACCGCCGCCCCGCCAACTTCAGCTCAGCAGCGAAAACGCGCCTTGGCCGATGTGCTGCAGTCTTTCATGGAAGAGAAGAACATGCGGTGGGGCGAACTGATCAGCGGCGTGCTGATCGTGGGCTGCTCGATCGCGTTGGTGATCAGTCTGCGGCGTGAGATCGAAAGTCTGACGGAGCGTTTCATCTATCTGCCGGCGTTGTTGTTCATGATGGCGACGGGTGCGATTCACGCGGCCGGCAACTACACACTGCGGCAATGGAATCTGCAAGCCACCAGTCGCGGCGTGTTGATCATCGCCACATTGTTGATTCCCATCAATTTTTTGGCGGCGATTCTCGTCACCGGTCCGGAGTCTCGCCAACTATCGGTATTCCATCCGCTCTACTTGTCGGCGCTGGGACTTGGTTTCGCCGTCTTCGGCGCGATGGCGTATTTCGCCGGCCGCGCGTTGATGCGGGAGAATTGGCTCTGGTTGTGGATTGCCGTGATCGCGACGTCAGCCGGCCAACCGATCATCAATCGTCTCGCTCCATACAACACGAGTGCGCTGGCCGCGTTTTTGTTGGTCGCCGCGCCGCTGGCGGGATTCCTGGCGGCCATTTTTGGTCAACTCCGAGAAGCGACTCGCCGCCCGCAGCTCGGTCTCAAGACATCGTTCGACACGCTGCTGGTGTTGGGTGTGGCGACATTCTCTTTGGCGGCTCCGATCGGCCTGTTGATTTTTCGGTCGGACACTCCGCGCGACCTGATGGCTTGGTTGGCGACGCCGTTGAGCTTGCCGGCGGTGGGGATTCTGGCCACCGGCTTGGCGCTGCATGGCCGAGCGATGTCGTCCCGTTTGGCGGCGGTGAAAACGGTTGGCGCCTGGCTGACTCTGATCGGCGGCGTGTTGCTGGCCGCCGCCGTTCTGCTGGCGTGGCCGCGCCCTGAACTGCTCATCACCGTGGGCCTATTCCACTTCGTCGCCCTCACATTGCTCGCCGTCGCAGTACGGATGCCGGCACTGCACTTTCCGGCGATCGCCGGTGGCGGGCTGGCTTTCGTGTTCAGCGCTCACATGCTGCTGGGTTCGTTCACCGGATTTGAAGGAGCTCTCGCTCGCCATGTAATCAACTCGTTGGCGTCTGGAACAACCGCCGCCGCCTTGAGTATTCTTTCCGCGGTGATTGCAGTTGTGGGAGTTAGTCTCACCCGCGGCGCGCGGGAGGCGGATGGCCGAGCGTACCTGGTGGCGACGGCCGCGCTCGCCTGTCTCAGTGTGCTGTTGGCGCTCGTCGTGGGTTTTGCCGGCGACAACGGGCGAGATCCTTGGTTGGCTACGCCGATTCTGCTGTTCTACGCGATCGCGTTGCTCATCGCCGGTCGCGGCTTCCCACACCCGGGCGTCGCTTGGACCGTGTCGACTTTGTTCCTGGCGGGATTGGTGCACGGATTGGCCTACAACGACGGCTTGCGGGCGTGGCTGAGCAGCCACTCGCTACTGCCCGCCCGCGCTGTGCTGGTCGCCTTGATTGCTCACGGCGTGATCATCAGTTTGGCAGCGGCCGGGATGCGACTGCGCGACGGCCTCCGACTCTCGTCCGATCGCTGGCGACACCACGCGCACCCATTGCTGGTGAGCGCACTGGCGTTCGGCGCGCTCGCCGCGCCGTTGGCCATCGTTGTCATCGAAGGAACGTTCTCGGAGCACACCGCGTATGTCAGCGCTCTGTCACTTACTTGGATGGTCGCGGCGTTGCTGCTGCGTTCGTGGCAGATCTTTGCCGCAGCGCAATCCTTGGCGACGTGCGCCGTTGTCTATGCGACCGCCGCCATCTGCCAACAGCGGGGTTGGCTGGCCGACCGCGTGCTGACGCCCGAGCACGTGCAGGTACAACTGGCCGTGCTAGGCGTGTGGTGCCTGGCTTGGAATCTGGGCCGACGGTGTGCGGCGATCCGCTGGCCGGCCGTCAGCGTCTTCTTTCACCCGCGGCGGACGGTCGACCAGACTGTTGTCGAGGCGCTTGTCACGGCGCTGTTCGGGCTGTGCCTCTGCTGCAGTTTGCCGGCGGTGGTGTCCGAATTGGGGCTGGCCGCTCCCGAGAGCTGGAAAGTACTGGCGAGTTGGAGCCCATTGTTCGCCACTCCCACGTGGCTGGTCGCCGGGCTATTGTTGTGCGGATTGGCCGCGTCACTCGCCGAGCGGCGCTCGTGGACTTCCTTCCTGGCTCTGCTGTTAGTCGCTTCGTTGCCGGCGCTGCTGATCGCCGGCGTGTTCGAATCGTCGATCGCGGTAGCTTCCGCTCAGCGCTGGGCGTTCGCGTTTTGTGGCGTCGTCGTGACCGGACTGATCATTGGCGGTCGTCGGATTCAATCGCTCATCTCCCCACTGCGAGTTGTGAATTGGGAGCCGGTGGTAGGCGACACCGCGGCTACGCTAGGCGTCGCGGCGCGCAGCATGACGCTCTCATTGATGGCGATTCCCGTCATCGGAATCACGACGATGACTCTGTTCCAGGCGGCGCGCGGCGAAGCGTTGGGCGGCCCCGTTGAGGTTTCGTTCTTTGTCCGCATCGGGTCTGAACTGTCGTTTGGAGTTCCGTTGTTCTTGTTGTCGGCGGCTTTGGTGGCTCACGCTGTGCGCGAGAAACGACCACAGCTGATGCTGCTCGGCTCAGCCGTGTTTCAATACCTGGTCAACTTGGGTTACTTCTTGCCGATCCTGAAAGACCCGGCCGCACAGCTCGACTGGGCCGCCGCGATCGGATGTCTGCAATGGAACGCAATCGGCTTGGCCTCTTACACACTCGTTTGGCTGGCGATTCGCCGGTGGGTGGAGCCGCGGCGCGGTTCAGAGGTAGGGCGGCTAGAGGAATTCCTGGCCGCACAGACATGCGCGGTCGCGGCGTCGCTGACGCTGATCGCCGGGATGGCCACCGCCGTCGTCGTCGTGTGGCCGGAAGATCTCACGGCGTCGGCGGACCTGGGCGGTTGGCCCAGTTACGTCGCCGGAGGATTGGGGGCCGCTGCGATCGGCTGGCTCGTCAAACGGCGGCTCGAGCAGTTTGCCGCATGGGCGATTCTCGTTGCGATCTGCGCAACGGGTGGACCGCTGGCGATTTCGCTCGCGGGCAGTCCCGGCTCCTGGCGCGCGTTCCATGTGCTGATGTCGGTCTGGACAGGCGTCGCGCTCATCGTAGCTGGGTTTTCCTGGAGCCTGATGCGGCGAAGCGCAGAGCAGTGGTTGGTGGAGCTCACGAGCAACTTCGCCACCGCGGTCGCGGTCTTGTCGTTCCTGCTCGCCCTCCGCGCCCAGCCGTTCGATCCACAGTCGCCCTGGTGGTCCTGTGGCGCGACGCTCGGCTCCGCAGCGGCGCTGGCGACTTTGGCCTGGCGGGGCCGCCGACACGCCTGCAGTTACGTTTCGACAGTGCTGATCTCAGTCGCCATCGCAATGGTGTGGTTTGAGGCTTGGCCGGTTGGCGGTCCGCAAGGAACGGTCGATCTGCTGCACTTGAGTTGTTTGGGCGTCGTGGTCGCGGCTTTCCTATGGCTGGCCGCCGAACTGCATTCGGCGTCTAAAGCCGAGAGTGGTTCAGCGACGCCCCCGACGGCTTCCAGCCGCAGGTTTCCGGACGTGCACCGAGCGGTCGCCGGCGTTGTGCTTTCGCTCATGTGCTGCGCGACGGCGGTCGGTTTTCTGTTGACCGGATTGATCGAAACGGATCGAGCGCAATTGAACGTCGCCGGTCCACTGGCGTGGACTCTGGCCCTGCTGCTCGTCGTCTTGCTGGCCGGTGCGGCTTGGGATTCCAAGGCGAAGCTGGTCTTGCCAGCTCTGTACGCTTGGGGGCTGATGACGCTGGTCATGTGCATCGACGTCGCGGATGAGCGGTTCCAACTGAATCGGCAGGCGGTTTTTGTCGTTGTCGGATTGGCGGTCGCGACACATATCGCCGTCAGTGGGCATCTCTGGAGAATGGGAGCCGTCGTCTGTGCACTCGCCCACCGTCTTCGAGTTCCCGACCCGGTCGATCACCTCAAGCGAGTTTCGATGTGGATGCCCGGCGCGACGTTGGTGATCACGTGCGCCGTGGTGATCGTTGAGCTGACTGTGGTGCTTGCGTTTGAAGAGCGTTGGATGCGAGTCAGCGCTGCGTTTGCACCGATCCTGCTGGCGTACGGCGTCGCCTGTCAAGCGCAGCGAGAGAGACGGTCGCTGTTCCAGTTGATCAGCCTGACGCTGTTGACGTTGAGCGCGGTTTACGCCGGCTGGTCGGACATCGAACCTGGCTGGGGACCGTCGTCGGTTTTCGATCGGACGACTCGGCTGTTGCTCGTGCTCTCGACGGCCGCGTGTCTGTTCGGGTTGCCCGTTTCGCGATGGACTGAACGGAGATTTCCGCTCTGGCATCCTGCCGTTCGTCGCACGGCCGTGAACTGCGGCCTGGCGGGATTGGCCGCGTTGTGCCTGGTGCTGATGCTGGAGGTGCGCTATTTTGTGCCGGGTGAAGGTGTGCCCGTCAGCGACATCTATCAAGTGATTTCCGTGGCGGTCATCCTGATCGGATTGATTGCCGCGTTCATCGGCATCGCTCTGTCTCCTTCGCGCGATCCTCTGGCGCTCTCCGACGCTGGACGCCAGGCGTACGTCTACATCGCTCAGGTCGTGGGCGCGCTGTTGTTCGCGCACATCTACTTGTCTGAACCGCAGTTGTTCGGGCGTTTTCAGCCCTATTGGCCGTTCATTGTGATGGGGATCGCGTTTGGTGCGGTAGGCGTCGGCGAGTTGCTAAACCGCAGCGGACATCGGGTCTTGTCCGAGCCGTTGCAACGGGTCGGCGGATTCCTGCCGCTGTTGCCGGCGCTCGGCTGGTGGCTCAATCCGCAGCTGGGAATCGCCGCCGCCGGGCACTATTCAGCGTTGATGTTCTTCGCCGGTTTGACGTACGTCATCTTGAGCATGGTGCGACGCTCGTTCTGGAGCGGTGTGGCCGCCGCTGTCGCCGGGAACGCGGCGTTGTGGGCGTCGCTGGCCGACTACGAATCACTGTCGCTCGCCCAGCATCCTCAGTTCTGGTTGATCCCACCGGCGCTTTCGGCACTGATCGCGGCGCATCTCAATCGAGATCAACTCTCCACCAATCAACTGACTGCTGTCCGCTACGCATGCCTGCTCGTGATCTACGTCGCTTCGACGGCGGACGTCTTCATTGCGGGGATTGGTGATACGCTCTGGGAGCCGATGTTGCTGGCGACACTCGCAGTGATCGGCGTCTTCGTCGGTATCGCGTTGCGGATTCGAGCGTTCTTGTACCTCGGCTCCTCGTTTGTATTCCTGTCCGTCGTCAGCATGGTCTGGCACGCCTACGCGAATGTGCGGCACGTCGGGATTTGGTGGGCCTTCGGAATCGCCTTGGGGCTGCTCATCTTGACCGTCTTTGGGCTGTTCGAAAAGAAACGAGCGGAGCTGACCCTGGTCGTAGAATCGATGCGAAAATGGGACCACTAGTTTCGCTGCTGGGCGCGTCGAGGCGAGTTGAGGCGCGTCGAGGCGGGAGTTGCGTCTTCTACCGCGACACGGCCAACTCGAAGTCGGAGTTGCAGGCCCGCTCGAGCAGGCACTCGACGCCCTCCCTCAGTTCCCATTGGCCGATCAACTCCAGCGACAATTCGACGTCCGTCGCCAAGACGCCGAGCTCCGCGGTCATCTTGGCGAAGCGTGCGAGCCAATCGGTCGAGCCGTCTTCATTCACCGGCGCGACGACACGCCAGTGATCTTCTGTCGGCACGACCAACTCATAGCGTTCGGTGTAGTAACGCAGGGCGGCTCCGACCTGTTGCCGAACGGCGTCGATTGTTTTCGCGTCCGCCGCGCGGCACTCGCAGCGATAGACGGCCGCCTGAGTCGCCCCATGGCGCGCCGATAGCCATTCGACGTGCCGTTTCACGATGCGTTCCGGATGAAACGTCGGCAGCGTGATGACGAACTCGCAGCGGTTGCGGTCGTCGAACTCGCCGTAATTCCAATCGATCAACTGCCGAGCCACTTTGAGCGGCACGCTCTGCTCGAATTCCTCCTCTGTCGGAGTCGCATCAAGCTGTTCGCGGTCGCCGTGGGGAATGCAGATCAACAGATTGTCGCCGGACTCTGAGACGCTGATTTCGATCGGCGCGGAGCGGTCGCGACGAGCGGCGGCGTATTGCACCAGGTTGTTCAACGCCCGCTGCAGGTGATCGTCGTCGCAGAACACGTCCGGCAATTCGGCAGCGCATTTCCACTCGAGCTGCTTGCCTTGGGCGGTGAGTTTGCGCTCGGCGGCGATGCGAACTCGCTCAAGCAACTCGCCGGCCGCCCAGGCCCGCCGGTTCAGATAGGGTTCCCCCGCGCGCAGTCGCACCAGGTGCAGCATGTTGTCGACCAGATTGTGGAGATCGTCGACGCGATCGTCGACGACGCCGAGCATCTGGGCCTGGCGGGGATTGACGTTACCCATCAACCCGTCGCGGATCAAAGAGGAGTACTCCTTGATCACGGTCAGGGGCGTGCGGAACTCGTGCGATATCTGGTCGGCGAGCGTAACGGTCGGATGAGGCATTGGGTGTGACGGCCGTGGGTCATTTCGGCGTGTTGTTTCGATTTCCGGTGATCGATTCCAGCGATCAACCGAAGTGGACGGACGACAATCGAGCGTTGGATCGCGTGAGTATCGGGCCAGCTTCCCGCCAACCACCGTTCGCATCTCTGCCGAGCGCCGCTAAACTCTAGCACGTGCTCGACGATTGGCGAGCCTGACAATCCATGCAATAAGTGCAGGTCCTAGCGTGAAACGGTTGCAAAATAGACTCAGTCCCGCGCCCCTCTGGATGACCCTGTGGCGCCTCTGCCTGCCGTTGGCGATCTCCGCCGTTTCTGTTCAGACGGCGCGCGCGGACGAGCGCCCCCCCGAGGTCACCATCGCCACTTGGAATCTCGAGTGGTTTTACGACGAGAACGAGGGAGACAACTTCAGTAAGTTGTCCAAGCAGCTGTCGGCTCCAACTCGCAAGGATTGGGATTGGAAACGGGACCGAGTGGCCGAGGTGATCGCCGCCATCAAGCCGACGATCATCGCTCTCCAGGAGGTCGAGAATCGCCAAGTCCTGTGGTACCTCACGCGCCGCTTGGAGGAGCACCACAAACAACATTACAAGATCGCTTTCGCGCAGGGTTCGGACTTCTATACGGAACAGGACGTCGCCTTCCTGTACCACAGCGGCTTGGTGGAGTACGGGCGGCGCGAAGCGTCCAATGAGCAGCGACGTTCAAAGAAGTACTACAACATCTCCAAACATCTGTTCGCACATTTCGTCTGGGGAGCCGGTGAGAAACGCGAACGGTTGACGCTGCTCAACGTCCACTTCCGGGCCGGTGAGACATCCGTCGAGTTGCGGACGCGGCAAGCCAGCATCGCCCACGAATGGATCGGCGACTTGCGCCGCCGCGGCGTTGACAATATCGTCGTGCTCGGCGACTTCAACACCTGGGTCCCCTACTCACTCAACTCGCCGCAGCCCGAATTGGCGACGATCCGCGGGCTCCGCAACGACGACTCGGCCGATGACCTGTTCGATCTGCACCTGTTCCTGGACAAAGACGAGCGCGCCACGCACATGATCGGGACTCAGTTCGATCGGATCATGGTCAGCTCGACACTACTTGAGAACTCAAAACGCAAAACGGGTTTGGTGTTCGAGAGTCTGCGACGACCGAAACGCCTCGTCGTCCGCGGCAAGACCGACACCGAGCACCGCGATCGGTATTACAAGATTCCCGAGAAGGAACGCGACGTCAGCGACCACTATCCGCTGGTCGCCAAGTTTCGCTGGCGCGATTGAGGAGTGGCACGGCCACTCCCAGGAGTGGCCGTCTCACTGAACGCGCTGGCAAACACGACTCGCGCGGCGCAGGCAACCTTGCCATCAAGCTGTCGATCAACGCACGGGCGCGATGATCCGGGAAGCGTGGATGGGGTTGTGGTGGATCGTGTTGATCGCCTGGCGGGCGTCGTCCGGAAACTCAATCGTCAGCGGTTTTCCCGTTTGTGGGTTCGGCTCGTAAAGCGGACTGCCGCTGCTGGCGACGGTGACGCGAATGCGGTGGCCGCGGTTGAATATCTGGCTCAGCCAACCGATGCGGAAGTTCAGCTTGGCCACCTTCCCCGGCTTGAGCATGACTTCGTGGTCGAAACCGTCGCGATAGCGAGCTCGCCAGGGATAGTCGATGATCAGGATCGAGCGGCCGTCGGGGTAGACGTCACTGACGCGAACGATGAAGTCGGTGTCGGGAGCTGTCGAGGCGACGAGCAGTTCGGCTTGGACGCGGCCCGTCCATTCAACTGGCTCGCGCAACGGCTCGGTCGTGAACGTCAACACGTGACCCTGCGTTTCGAACGGGCGCGCGTCGCGGGCGCCGGGAAAGGACCGCCCGGGGATGCTGCGAGGATTGCGCGGGTCGCTCTCGTAACTCGTCCCGCCCGCGGCGCCCTGGGGAGCGTTTGCGCTCAGTTGACCGCCGCCGTGGAAAAAGTAGGGCGTATCGTTCGCAGCCGGCGGCCAGTCGGACGCTTTGCGCCAGACGTTGCCCGGCGCATCGTCCTCGCCAAGCGCTCCCATCACGTAGTAACGCACGGCCGCGTCGCGCTCGACGCCCGTCGACTTGCCTTTGAGCCAATAGTCGAACCAGCGGATCATGTGTTCATTGACAGGCCAAGCCGCTTGTTCGGGATAGTTGAGTTCGCCGACGCGGGCGCCTTTGTTCAGTCGCCCGTGGAGCCAGGGTCCGACCAGCAGTTGTTGTTTGCCGCGTGAGTTCGGTCCGCCCGCGTGCTGCCGCCCTTGAAAGCTGGCGATCGAACCTTGGTTCATGAAGTCGTACCAACTGCCGATCGTGAAACAGGGGACATTCATCTTGTCGAAGTGCAGCGAGCAGTCTTCGGCCCGCCAGTAGTCGTCGTAGTGCGGATGCTCAAACCACTCCGCCAACAAACGGCGGTTGTGCTCGGGAACGCGACAATTGCGATCCATACCTTTGAATCTCTCCGGCCGCGTCGCGCCGCCGATCCGATATCCTTCTTGGAATAGACTCAGACCGGTGTCCGTCATGTACTGGCAGACCAAGTGCGGCGGGCGCGTCACGGCGAGGAAATTCTGCGCGTAGCCGCCCTGCGAACTTCCAAACGTGCCGACCTTTCCCGTACTCCACGGCTGCGCCGCCAACCACTCGCACGTGTCGTATCCGTCCTGCAACTCGCCCCACGCCAGCGCGCGGTAGCCGACCCACGTGCCCTCGGATTGTTGAGCTCCGCGGAAATTCACCATCGCCACGACGTATCCGGCGCGGGCCATTTCCGCCGCCGCCAGTCGAGTCGACTTACCTGTGAGACTCCCGTACCGCTGCTCAAACAAAACGGGCCACTTGCCCTCGCCCGCCGGCGAATAGAGATAGGCCGACAAGCGTTTGCCGTCTCTCATCGGGATCATCACATGGCGCTCTTGGACGCCGCCCAGGTCCAGGTCCGCGTCTGCCGCGATTGCCAACGCCGGCGGCAGCGCCGCTGATACGATCGACGACAAGAAAATGAACCACCGCGCGGTGATCATGGCGTACTCTCCGAAGAATGAAACGGAGCCATCGTACCGCGCAGTGTAGAGACTGTGAATCGATGCGTTCAAAAGCCTCGAGCTGAGTCCGCTGTTCCGCAGCCGAAACCTATTGTCCGTTCTTCAGCTCATTCTCAAGATGCGAAATCACTTGCCGATAGGCTCGTTCCGTTCGGTCGTCTTCGATACGGGCTAGTTCCATTCGCAGCGATTGGATCAGATTACGCAGCGCCAGGATTCGTTGACGTTGGATCAGCTCCTCCGGCGTCAGTGAGCCGATCTCGGATTGCAACCGAAACGCCTCCTCGTACCGTTTGATGCGCGTGCGAGTTTCCTGATCGACCTCCAACTTGCTGTTGAGCTGCTTGAGGCTGTCGAGCATCTTCTGTCGCGCAGCCCGCGAGGCGTCGTCGTCTTGTTTCTCGCGGGCGGGTTTCTTACCGGGATCAGCCCGTCCGCCGGTGGGCCGCACATCGACACTGGAATCAGAATTCAAATCGGAGATCTCAACAACAACATCGTCCTTGGACGGTTTTCGCTGCCCGTACACGTATCCAAACGTCGTCGTTCCCTTGCCGTAGCGGGCAATCACCCGGAAGCGACCGCGGCGCAGATCCTGCAGTTGAAACACGTGCTCCCCCGGCTCGCGAATCAGCGGGAACGACTTGGTAGTCGCCGCGTTGCGAGCCCCTTCGTTCTGCCGCAGCGGCTGATCCCACTCGACTCGCACAGGCAATGGGCTGTCAGGTGGGACGATGACTTTGACACTCACTCGATGTGTCTTTCCGACTCGCACATCGCCCAGCTGCTGTCCCGCGGCGATCGGACCAATGTAGGCCGGCGAATGACCGGGCGGCGCGATGTAGAACCAATAGACGAAGTTTGCGCGATCGGGGTTCTTGCGATCCGGTCCGCGCAGCGACGGCAGCCGAACACGCCCCTCGGCGTCGCTGCGCGCCCAGACCTCTTCGCGCTGCCGCTGGGACGGAAATGGTCGGACCGTGGAATCGGCGTGGGCGCTGTTGAAGTAGCGGACGGGAACGTCGGCCAAAGCACGTCCGGTAATCTCGGAAACCAATCGAAAACCGGCTTGCTTGGTTGGATGGAGCTCGAGTGTCAGCCGACCGTCCGGCGGCAGTTCGACGTTGTTGAAGTAAGCCTCTTCATATCCACTCGCCCGCACCGTTACGCGAAGTGGATTGCGAGAGACGTGAGCCGCCTTGACGACATCTTGAAACAAACCCTCGAAACGAGGCGGATGTGAGTAGCCGGATTGCCGCACCGTGACGACGCCCGATGTGACGGCGGCTCCCGTGACGGCGGACGCGAATCGAATCTCGGCAGTGAATCCGTTGTCGAGCATTACGTCGACGGGATCCAGGTCTTTTCCCGCGGCGACCTCGAATGGGCCCACTCGCCGCGGCGCCCTGCCCTTCGCGCTGACCGTCAGCGAGACGGTCTTCATCCGCGCGTAGCTAGAGTCCGTGATGCGAACGTCGAAGCGACCGTCACCTGCAGTCGTCACAGTCGACCCGTAGTTGCCGCCCAACGCCCGGCCTTCGCTATACGAAGCGCTGACGATCGCTCCCGCCACCGGCCCATCCGCGTCGCGAACAACGCCGGCGATCAGAGTGCGTTTGGGAAACAGCTCTCTCTCGTTCCAACCGTAGCCGGCGTTCTTCCAGACTTCCAACGTATCTCCCACCGGCACGTTGGGCGGGTTCTTACCGCGCCACTTGTCATCTTGACGGACAACGTAACCATCGACGACAACCCGCTCGCCGTCCGACCAACGACGGAACGATCGGTCATCAAATTCTCGCCCCAGCAGGCGGGCGAGTTCTTTGGCGGCGATGTCTCGCTTGGCCTTGAAGCGAAAGACCCGCGCCGGCGCGAAGCGACCCTTGGAGCCGAACCGGTAGTCGAGCAACTCGAAGTGCTCCTTCAGCGGCGGCGCGTCGAGCAGCTCGGTTTTGCGTTCTCTGGCGGCCCGGTTCGCATCGACCACTTCAAACCGGTTAGACCCCTTGTCGAATCGCATTTCGCGGCCCCGCTTCAATAGCTCCAGTTTCAGCAGCCGGATCGCCTCATTCTTCGAATAGCCGCGTTTGCTCGTATGAGTAATGACGCCGGGCGCGTCGCGTGCGATGTGGATTTCGTAGCCGATCCCCGCCGCCGCCGCGGCCAACGCATCGGACCAGGCCGTCTTCTCGAAGTTGAACTTGATGTCTCCGTTCGGCAACTGAATCACGAGCGGCGATGCTTGAGCAGCCGGCTGAGCTGCGGCGGCTCCGGCCGCTCGTTCGTTCGAAGCTCGTTCGTCGGCGGGCGGCGCGCTGGCGTCAACCGGACTCGTGTCGATCAATGTCGCCGCGGCGCACAGCAGGCAGGCGATCGCCAGGACTCCCGGCAGCCAGGCGTGCGAGCGGCGTTGCGTGTCGGCGGAGCCGGCGATCCGCTGGATTCTCTCGTAGACGCGCCCGCCGGTCGCCGGCACGCCCAGACCGGCGGCCCGCGCCGATTCCGCCAACTTCGCCAGCGTTCGCGCGTAAGCCAGCCGGTCGCCCACGGCCGCGACTGCGATGTCGTCGCAGCACAGCTCGCGCTCCGCGCGGACCCACGCCGATAACAACCAGACCGCCGGATGGAAGAACAACCAAGTCTCCACCAGGCTCTGCAATAGGTTGACCACGTAGTCAGCTCGACGGATGTGAGCCAGCTCGTGGGCGAAGACCGCCTCCATTTCGCTCGTCGTCATTCCTGTCGCCATTCCGACCGGCAACAAGATGGCTGGCCGCAACCAGCCGACGACCAGCGGAGTCGACGCTCGCGCCGACTCGATCAACTCCACACACTCGGCCCGGACACCGACAATCGCACACATGCGGTCGAGGGCGGCTCGCGCCGCGCCTTCGCCACAAGGAAACTGTCGATCCTTGCGCAACGCGCCGATCGCCCACCAGCCAGCGATCAACCGCAACGAGCCCATCAGTACGCCGATCGCCCACGCCGCCGAGAGCCAGGGCACCCAAGCGTTAGCTGTCGCGTTGTGACGCCCGCTCGAGGTTGGCTGATCGCTCTGTTTCGCCCGTTGCGGCGACGAGACTTCCGATACGCGAGTGCGCGGCGACGCTGTCGTTGCGATCGGTTGAGTCTCCGCCGACGTCTCGCCAGTGGAAGCGAACACCTCGCCGGTCGTCGCGGGCGGCGGCGAGCTGGCGAGCCGGCTAAAAGTCAGCACGGGCATCGCGGCCATCGCCAGCAGGCCGCACACCATCGCCAAGTACCGGCTGTTGGCGGACTCGCGATTCAGCAACAGCAGAATCATTTGGACAAGCAACAGCAGGCAAGCGCCCTGCCATAAAAAATGCACCAACGTCCAACCCAGCCGCCAGGCAATCGGCAGTTCCAGCAGTGAATACCAAGCCATGCAATCGCTCCGCACTGAGATCGTTGAGTCTGTTCCGTTTGCCGCCTCGAGGTTGTCTTTGGTGTGTCGCTATCCACGCTGCTCGATTTGCTCCAACAGCTTGCGAATCTCCGCCAACTCGTCCGCTGTCACGCGCTTGGCTCGCAACGCGTGCAGGACGAGCTTGTCGGCCGAGCCGCCGAACGCTCGCCACAACAGGTCGCTGACGAGTTGTTTTTGAGTCTGCTCTTCTTTTCGCGTCGACGAATAGACGTGGGACCGTTGCGACTCGTCCCGCTTGACCAGCACTTTTTCCTTCATGATCTGCAGCAACTTGAGCACCGTCGTGTAGCCGACGTCCCGTCGCTCGCTGAGCACGTCGTGGACTTGCCGCACCGTGCTGGGCCCGCGATCCCACAACACGCGAAGTATCTCGAGCTCGGAATCGGTCGGAATCGGCGCTGGGTTCATCGCACTTTCTCTCCTGGCTCGCCTGACTGTCGTCCGCGGTCGCTCGCAATTCTACGAAGATGTTCGTATGTGTCAACGAAATTCTTCGTACTTTGACGATCTTTGCGGGCGCCTCTGGGGTCGTTCGCGGGACTCGGTGTTTTTGGGAGAGCGATGGGCGGCGTTGTTCCCCGCACGCGCTCGACTTAGAATCGTTCGTTATCTCTACCTTCTCAACTCAATTCTCTCAGCTCAATTCGGAGCAGATGGATGAATGGTCTGCGTGTCGCATTCTGTGTGTTGTTGTTCGTATGTGTGTCGGCTGGGTCGAGTCACGGAGCCGACGTCGACAAGTTGCTGAGCGCCGCGCTGGACAAGGCGGGCGACAATCGGGGCGAGCTGGAGCGGGCGTTAGACGGGGCTCCGGATGACGAGCGGGCCGGAATGCGTTTCATTTTGGCGTACATGCCGGAGCGCGACCTGACGACATTGTCGGCGGACTTTCTGCTCGAGAATTCCAAGTGGGCTCACCGCGCGTGGCGCGAGTCACCGTGGCGCGACGAAGTGCCGGTCGAGGTATTCCACAACGAAGTCTTGCCGTATGTGAGCATCAACGAGCGGCGCGATGATTGGCGGAAGGACTTCTACAAACAGTTCAAGCCGCTGGTGAAGGACGCGAAGACGCCCACCGAGGCGGCCGCGATGTTGAATCAAAAAGTGTTTCCGATACTGAAGGTACGCTATTCGACAAAGCGCAAGAAGGCGGACCAGAGTCCGTACGAGTCGATGGAGGGAGGCACGGCCTCGTGCACGGGCCTGTCGATCATCTTGATCGACGCTTGCCGCGCCGTTGGCGTGCCGGCGCGGTTTGTCGGTACGCCGCTGTGGGCGGACAAGAGCGGCAATCACTCGTGGGTTGAGATTTGGGACGACGGCTGGCATTTCACGGGCGCTTGCGAACCCACCGGCGACAAACTCGACAAGGGTTGGTTCATCGCGCGGGCGTCGCAAGCGCAGCGCGACCACGACTTGCACTCGATCTTCGCCATCAGTTATCGCGACACGCCGGGCCGTTTTCGTCTTCGTTGGCGGCGCGGCGAGAACCTCGACTACATCCACACGGTGAATGTGACCGACCGCTACACGCGGCTGGGGAAGAAGCTGCCGGAGGGCCACGTCTATGTGGGCTTTCGCGTCATCGCCAAGCCGTCCGGCGAGCGAGTCTCATTGCCGCTGGTCGTGAAGGACGCGAAGGGAGAAGTCGTTTTTCAGGGCCACAGCAACGACGAGCGTTTTGACGCCAACGACCATCTGACCACGGGCGTCGCATTGGGCTCCAAGCTGGTCGTACAGGTCAAGACAGACAGCGGCGTGAAAGCGCAAAAACTGCAAGTCTCCAAGCCGGGACTATTAGTCACGATTCACCTCGAAGAATAAGGCAACTCATGCGCGGGCAATTGAATTGGATTTGCGCGGCCGCGGTGATCTTTGCGGCGGCCGAGTGTCGCGGTGAGGCCGATCCGGTCGCCGAACTAAAGCAGTACCTGACTCAGGCTGACAGTGACCTCGGCAAAGTGGTCGGCCAAGCATTCGCGGCTCGATCGCTGACGCGCGAGCAGTCTTCGGCGGCCGCGGCGTTGCTGAGCGAAGCTCACCTCGAGCGGATTCGCAGCGAGCGCGGGGAGGAGATGAAGCGCCGCGAGATCTCGTCGGGCAAACTCAAGATGCCTTTCTTCTATAAGACGTTTGGCGAGAAGCCGGAGGGCGGGCGACGCCTGTTCATTTCACTCCATGGCGGCGGCGGCGCGCCGGTGGCCGTCAACGATCAGCAATGGCGAAATCAGCAACGACTCTACAGCCCGAAGGAAGGCGTCTATCTTGCTCCGCGGGCGGCGACGAACACTTGGAACCTCTGGCACCAAGGCCACATCGACGGCATGTTCGGCCGGTTGATTGAAAACCTGGTCGCGTTTGAAGACGTGAATCCGAATCGCGTCTACGTGATGGGGTATTCGGCGGGTGGAGACGGCGTCTACCAGTTGGCGCCGCGGATGGCCGATCAGTGGGCGGCGGCGGCGATGATGGCCGGGCACCCCAACGACAGTTCGCCGCAAAGCTTGCGGAACATCGGTTTCACCCTTCATGTGGGCGGCCGCGACGCGGCCTACAATCGCAACAAAGTCGCCGCCGAATGGGAGAAACGTCTCGCCGCGCTGCAGAAGGACGATCCGGGCGGCTACCGCCACTTGGTCAAAATCCACTCCGACAAAGGGCATTGGATGGACCGGGAGGATCGAGTCGCCGTGCCGTGGATGTCCAAGTTCGCTCGCGATCCCTATCCCGACCGGATCGTCTGGCGCCAGGACGATGTCACTCATTCTCGCTTCTACTGGCTGGCGGTCGACGACAAGAACCGCCAGGGCCGCTCCCTGATCATCGCCGATCGCAAGGCCCAAACGATCTCACTCGAATCGGAACAGATCAAACAAGTAAAGGTGCGGTTGCACGACGACTTGATTGATCTCGACAAGCCGATCGTGATCAAGACGCGCGACCAGGTCGTGTTCGAAGGCAAACCGCAGCGCACGATCGCCGTGATCGCAACCAGTCTGTCGGAACGAATCGACCCGGGATCCGTGTTCACCGCCGAAGTCACCGTGTCGTTGGCGGAGAAGTAGACGCGTTGGCCCGATCGCGCTGGGTTATGAATTGATGTGTGCGTGAAGGAACTGGTGATCTTCGTTAAACAGACGCAGGAAGCTGAGCAGAACGACTGCAACCGTGCCGAGGGCGGTCGCCGAGGCGATCAGGAACATGATGACGATCTGGTATTTCACGGCTTGAATGGGAGCCGTGCCGGAAACGAGCTGGCCGGTCATCATGCCGGGAAGGCTGACGAGCCCAACGACCATCATGGAGTTGACGATGGGAATCAGGCCGGTGCGGACGGCGTGCTGAACGGGCGCGCGGGCGGCCTCCCAGCGAGTTGCTCCCAGGGCGAGCAGTGACTCCACCTGGCCCCGGCGAGTCACCAGCGCCTCGGTGAATGTGTTCAGTCCCACGGAAATGCCGTTGAGCGTGTTGCCGAGGACCATCCCCAGGAGCGGAATCGCGTATTGAGGCTGATACCACTTTTCGACGCCCTGTAGCACTGCGAACAGAGCGAAGGCGGTAACGATCCAGGCGCTGGCCCACACGGAGATGATCGTGTTGAGCCAGATCCCGGGGTACCGCCGCTCGTTGCGATTGGCCGCCGTGACGCCGGCGATGAAGGTCATGAGACAAGCCAGCCCCATCACGACGTACCACTGCTCCAAGTCAAAGACCCACTCCAACACGAGTCCGACCAGCAAGAGTTGGATTGCCGTTCGCGCGCTGGCGATCAACAGCGTTTTTTCCATTCGCAGATGCAAGGCGACCGAGATCGCTCCGTTAATCACGATCAACAGCGCCGCCAGCGCCACTTGCCAGTAGGTCAGTTCAACGGGGCCGTTCATGTTCCTCCCCCGACAATTGTCCGCCGCGGATTTGTGAGATTGAAGTCGACACGCGCCGCGCCTGAAGGTGGTCGTGTGTGACCCACACCGTGGCGCGCCGATCTAGCTGTTGGTTGAGCCAGTTCTCCACCAATGTCTCGACCATGTTGGCGGCCTCGGCGTCGAGTGCCGCTGTCGGTTCGTCCAAAAGCAATATGTTGGGATCGAGCTGAATGGCTCGCAACAGCGCCGTCAGCTGCGCTTCGCCGCCCGATAAGTCGCGTTGCTGTTTGGCCAAGAACGGTTCTCCACGTCCCAGCGACTCCAGCAGGTCAACGATTCGACCTCGGTTGAATTGTTTGTCCTGATGAGCGCCCAGCGAGAACGGTTGCGACAGGTTATCCTCGACCGTGCCGTCGACCAGTGGCGGCCGCTGTTGCAGGTAGATCACTCGACTTCGAAACTTCGGTATCTCATTTCCCCGCACGGCCTCTCCCTGCCAACGGATTCCGCCCGTGTCCAGCGGATCGAGCATGGCCAGCGATCGAAGGAGCAGTGTCTTACCGCTTCCGGTCGGACCGACCAGCGCCGACCGATCACCGGCGTGGACTGAGAATGAGATGTCTTGAAAAAGCCAGCGGTCGCCCGCTTTGCGCCCGATTCCGATAGCGTCCAGCATCATGCGGTCATCGTTTCTCTGTTGCGCCTGGGCGTCGCTAATGCGCGCCATTACTTGTCATTTCTCATTTGGTCATTTGTCAATTATCATTTTGCGGGCGCGGCTTTGTTTGACTCCTCGAACGTTTGGACACCCATGAACAACCGGCTCAACGCTTCTCCTCTCGCACTGACCATTGTAGCCACCGTGTTGTCGGCCGGGCCGCCATTGCTGGCCGCCGATCGACCGAACGTCGTTCTGATCATGACGGACGACCAGGGCTACGGCGACTTCGGCGCGACGGGCAATCGGCTGATCGAGACCCCGCACCTCGACGCCATGGCGAAGCGCAGCGCTTCGATGTCGACCTTTTACGTCAGCCCGGTCTGTTCGCCGACGCGAGCCTGCCTGATGACCGGACGATACAACTACCGAACTCGCTGCATCGACACCTGGGTCGGGCGTTCGATGATGGAGCCCGAGGAAGTCACCGTGGCCGAGTCGCTGCGGGCCGCCGGTTACGCCACCGGAATATTTGGCAAGTGGCATTTGGGCGATTGCTATCCCATGCGGGCGATCGACCAGGGTTTTGACACGGCCGTAATTCACCGCGGCGGCGGGTTGGCGCAGCCGTCAGAGCCTCGCGAGAGCGGCCGACGCTACACGGATCCGATTCTCTACCGCAACGGCAAACCGTTTCAGTCGCGCGGCTATTGCACGGACACATACTTCTCCGAGGCGATTGAGTTCATCGAGCAATCGTCGCAGGCGAAAAAACCGTTCTTTGTCTATTTGCCGACGAACGCGCCCCACGGTCCGTTCCACGACGTGCCGGAGAAACTGCGCGAGGCACTACGCCCAAAAGGACCTGACCACGCTGGCGATCAATCCGCCCGCCAAGAAAGCCGCGGCCGCCGTGCGGGACCGCCTCGCGCGAATCGCGGCGATGATCACCAACGTGGACCGCAATGTCGGGCGTCTGCAAGCGAAACTTGAACAGCTCGAGTTGACTCAGAACACGCTCGTGATTTTTCTCGTCGACAATGGCCCCAATTCGCTCCGCTATGTGGGCGAAATGCGCGGCATGAAGACGCATGTTCACGAGGGGGGCGTGCGGTCGCCGCTCTGGTTGCAATGGCCCGCCCGATTGAAGGCGGGGACGAGCAGTGATCAGCTGTCGGCTCACATCGATCTCATGCCGACGATCCTCGACGCCTGCGGTGTGCCGGCGGACGAGTCGGTCAGATTGGACGGCCGCAGCCTTCTGCCTCTATTCGATGGCGGCGGCGAACAAGACGGCTGGGCCGATCGGCGTATCGTACTTCAGTCGCACCGCGGCGACCGTCCGGTCCGGTACCATCACTTCTTCATCCGCCAAGGAAGATGGAAGCTGTTGCACGCCAGCGGTTTCGGCCGGGAGAATTTCAGCGGCGAGCCCAAGTTCGAACTCTACGACCTGTCGGCCGATCCGCGTGAATCGAAAAACTTGTACGCGACCGAACGGGCGGTCGCCATGCGTCTGCAGGCGGAGTACGACCGCTGGTTCGACGACGTGGGCGGCACGCGGCCGAACAACTACGCGCCGCCCAGAATCCACGTCGGCTCACCACGCGAATCCGAAACGGCTCTGACTCGCCAAGATTGGCGAGGCGGCACTTGGCAGGCGAATTCCATCGGGCATTGGGAGCTCCACGTTCTCCGCGATGGTCCCTACGACGTGGACGTGCTGTTCGACGCGCGCGCGACGAGTGAGCAGTTGTTCCTGAGAATCGGCGACGTGAAGATCAGGCGAGACGTAAAGCCGGGCGCCGATTCAGTCAGTCTGGCGGGAGTGAAGCTGCCGACGGGAGATCAGCGGATCCAGGCCGAGCTTCGGTCCGCCACTGGCAAACCGCGTGGCGTCTATCAGGTTCTGATCAAGGCGCGCTGAGTCGCCGGCTATCGGAAGAAGTAGAACGCCGCCATGACCCCGAGGCCCAACTCGCCAAAAACTCCCAGTGCGATGAGCCCTAGAGCGGCGATTCGCAGTTCAGGCTTCCGCAGCAAGCTCGCTCCCATCGCCAGAAAAAAGAGATTCAGTCCCCCCGCGACAATGAATGGGATTGTCATATCCATGGGGCGCGGATCCTCTCGATGATGAAGTCGGCTGGCGGTTGCTAAGAAAGAATACGAAGTGGCCCAGGTGGCCGCCAGCGGGCCTACCGAGCGCGCCGCCGCACGGTCATCGCGCGTCGGCGACCGTTGCGACTGAAAAACAACCAAGTGAAGATCGTAACCACTAACGCACAAAGTCGGTTGGGTTATATTGAGTGGCAACAGTAACCACACCTGGAGCCCGCGGAAATGCACGTTGTGATGAGATCTCGGTGTTCGATCTGCGCGGTGGCAGTCGCTTGTCTCGTCGCGACGAGTGCGAAGGCAACCGGTCAGGAAAAGGACGACAAATCGAAAACGGCCGCGGCGAAACGGTTGTTCGCCCAAAGAGTGCTGCCGCTGCTAAAGGAGAAGTGCCTGGCGTGCCACGGCGATCCGAATCAGAAGCTGCATGGCGAGCTGCGCGTGGACAGTCGGCAAGCCTTGCTCAAGGGTGGCGAGAGCGGCGAGCCCGCGATTGCGCCGGGCAAACCCGACGACAGCCCGCTGGTCAGCGCGATCGAATGGCGCGAGCTGGAGATGCCGCCGAAAGAGAACGACCGATTGAACAAACAGCAGATCGGCTGGTTCCGACAATGGACTGCGGCCGGGGCGCCGTGGCCGGATGAAGTCCAGTTGAAAAGGCTGGCGAGCCTGCCGACCGACGAAGAGGGAGTACACGTCGCGACGAGTGGCGGGCTGGCCAAAGAATGGACGAATCGCAAGTACTTGGAAGCCAATCTTTGGGCCTACCGGCCGCTGGTCAAGCCGGCCGTCCGCGCCGCGGACAACGAGAGTCCGATCGACGCGATCCTGCGAGTGTCGCACGAAGAGAAGAAGATTGCCCCGGCTCCGCCCGCCGATCGCAAGACGTTGATTCGCCGCGCGACGCTCGACCTGACCGGTCTGCCTCCGACGCCTTCAGCCGTCGCCGAATTCGCCGCCGACCCACGCAATGACGACGACGCGTTCGCCGACTTGATTGAGCAACTCCTGGCGAGCCCGCACTACGGCGAGCAATGGGGACGCCATTGGCTGGACGTGGTTCGCTACGCGGACTCGGCCGGATTGGCGAACGACTTCATTCGCGCGAACGCCTGGCGATATCGCGATTACGTCGTGCGTTCGTTCAATAGCGACAAGCCCTACGATCAGTTTGTCCGCGAGCAAATCGCCGGCGACGAGATCGACCCGAAGAACGCCGAGAACTTGATCGCCGTCGGATTCTTGCGGATGGGGCCGTGGGAGCTGACGGGAATGGAAGTCGCCAAGATCGCGCGGCAACGGTTCCTCGACGATGTCACCGACACGGTGGGCCAAGTCTTCTTGTCGCATCCGTTTCAATGCGCCCGTTGCCACGACCACAAGTTCGATCCGATTCCGACTCAGGATTACTATCGGCTGCAAGCCGTTTTTGCGACGACGCAACTGGTCGAACGTCCGGCTCCTTTCCTGGAATCCGAAAACAGATCGGGATTTGAAGAACGCAAGTACCTGGAGGTGAGGAAGCGGCGGTATCAGGAGACTCTTGCTCGGATCGCCAAGAAAACCACTGAGGCCGCTCGCAAGTGGTGCGCCGATCGCGGGATTGACTACGTTCCCCGCAACCAGGCGCAGCGGAAGGGACTTCCCGAGGATCAGATCCATCCCCGACACGTCGGTTTGGAGCCATTCGATTTGGGCATGGAGCGTATCTCACGCAAGGGGCTGCAGCGGCTGTCGTGGGAGTTCGACCGCTACTCGCCAGTCGCGTTGTCTGTGTACAACGGGGTGACGCAGTCCAAGCCCGTACGGGCTCCGGTCCGCATGCCGGCGGATCGCACCAAAGGCGGCAGCCGCGAAGAGACACACGTCCTTTCGCGGGGCGACCCATTTAGTCTGGGGAAACCGGTGAAGCCGGGTCCGCCCTCGATCCTGCCGTTGTCGAGCGGCGAGGTGGAGCCTGAAGTTCGCGCCGCAGAATGGCCCGCGGACGGGTTTGACAATCGGCGGAAAGCGCTGGCCCAGTGGATCGTCAGTGACGCGTCGTCGCTCTCGGCTCGATCGATCGCCAACCGCATCTGGCAGTGGCATTTTGGCAAAGGGCTGGCGGGCAATCCAAACAACTTTGGCGCGATGGGCAAGAAAGTCAGTCATCCCGAGTTACTCGACTGGCTCGCCGCGACATTGCTCGAAGACGGTTGGTCGATCAAAAAGTTGCACCGCCGCATCATGATGTCAGCCGCGTATCGCCGGTCGTCGACGCATCCGGACCAAGATCGTCTGGCGAGAATTGATCCGGACGGAGCTAGCCTCGCCGCGTTCACTCCCCGGCGTTTAACCGCGGAGCAACTGCGAGACTGCATGCTGGCTGTTTCCGGCGAATTGAACCGCGACATGGGTGGCATCCCGGTGCGTCCCGAAATGAACCTCGAAGTCGCCCTGCAACCGCGAATGGTGATGGGCACGTTCGCCGAACCGTGGCAGCCGTCGGTTGACCCGGCGCGGCGGCATCGGCGATCGATCTACGTATTGCAATTGCGCGGGCTGCGGGATCCGTTCTTTGAAGTTTTCAATCAACCCGATTCGAAGATGTCGTGCGAAGCGCGTTCCCCGTCGACGAGTGCTCCTCAGGTGTTCAGCTTGCTCAACAGCCAGTCGAGCCATGACCGCGCGCTGGCGATGGCGGCGCGACTGATCAAGTCGGCCGCGTCCTCCGCCGACGCGATCGAACAGGCCTTTGTCGCCTGTTACGCGAGAGATCCCGCCAAAGAGGAGTTGACCGCATGTCTCGAGCATTGGAATGCGATGACCGCTCGGCACGCCAAGTTGAAGTTTGCGGCTCCCGAGTATCCCAACGAGGTTGTGCGGGAAGCTGTCGAAGAGAACACGGGCGAGCGGTTTGAGTTTCGCGAACCGCTGGAAGCCTATGCCGACTTCAAGCCTGATTTGAAGTCGCATCAAGTTGACGCGCGGACGCGCGGACTGGCCGACGTCTGTCTCGTACTGCTGAACTCAAGTGAATTTGTCTACCTCGATTGATCGAGAAGTGAATCGCCATGAACAACGAACTCCCTTCACGCCGCGACTTCCTTTACGGATTGGGTTCAGGGTTGGGCAGCGTCGCGCTGACCGCTCTGTTGGCGAACGAGTTGGCGGCGGCGGAGGGCGCAAGCGAGAAGCCGCTTGCGCCGAAGGCGGGCCATTTCCCCGCCAAGGCGAAGGCCTGCATCTTCTTGATGATGGAGGGCGGTCCCAGTCATATCGATACGTTCGACCCCAAGCCCAAGTTGAAACAGTTGCACCGGCAAGTCTTCAATCGGGGCGGCGAGCAGAAGTCGGCGATGGAGAGCGGCAAGCGGTATTACGTGGAAAGCCCCTTCGAGTTTCACAAGGCCGGGAAATCCGGAGCTGACATTTCGAAGAACTGGCGGCGCTTGTCGGCCGCCGTCGACGACATCTGCTTCTACCGCGGTTGCCAGGTCGACTCCGTCAATCATCCCACCGCGATGTACCAGATGAACACGGGCAGTCGCTTTGGCGGCGATCCCGCCGTCGGCGCTTGGACGACATATGGACTGGGCTCCGAGAACGAAGATCTGCCGGGGTTCGTCGTCTTGCCGGAAGTCGCGCACCCGCCAGGCGGGTCCGCGAACTGGAGTAATGGATACTTGCCGGCTCACTTCCAAGGAGCCGCGCTCCGCCCACAGGGGTCGCCCATCCTCGACCTCCAACCGCCGCCTGGAATCGTTCCGGAACATCAGCGAGCCAACCTCGATCTGTTGCGGAAACTGAATCAGAAATACGCCGATACGTATCCGCGACAAACGGAGTTGGCGGCGCGCCTGACCAACTACGAGCAAGCGTTTCGGATGCAGCGCGAGGCGCCGGAGCTGTTGAACCTGGCTCGCGAACCGCAGAGAATTCTCGACGAATACGGCGTCGGGAAGGAGCCGACGGATAAGTTCGCCCGCCGTTGCCTACTAGCGCGACGACTCGTCCAGCAGGGTGTCAGATTCGTCCAGATGTACGCGGGCACATGGGACTCGCACGACTACATCGCCCGCGCGCACGCGTCGCTGATCGAACAAGTCGATCGGCCGATTGCAGCACTGTTGGCGGATCTCAAACGAACGGGCTTGCTGGACGAAACGCTCGTCGTCTGGTGCGGCGAGTTCGGCAGAAGCCCTGACAACGGAGTCCGCGGAGGGATCGCGTACGGCCGCGACCACAACCCGCACGCCATGACGATCTGGATGGCCGGCGGCGGCGTCCGCGGCGGCTCGACCGTCGGAGCCACCGACGAAACGGGAGCTGAGGCCGTCGAATGCGTCCACCATGTGCGCGATCTCCACGTCACACTGCTCCGTCTGCTCGGCCTCGACGACAACAAACTTACGTTCTTCCACGGCGGCCGCTACAAGCAACTCTCCCAGTTCGGCGGACAAGCGATCGGTGAGCTGATCGGCTAGATTCCGGCAGGTGGCCTTTTCTCCACATGTTGCGGTAGGGCATCATCGCCACGTCGAGCCGACGACGCCTGCGCGGCGGTCCGATTCACGCAATCTATTGAACGCGGGCGGTTTACGGCGAATGCGCGATCGTCGAATCCGCCGCGGCCCAACAAATGCAACCTGTTCACTCAATCGCATTTGCACCTGGGAGGCCGCCATGCACGCTGAACGAACCGACCTGCGAGACAACAACTTTGACGCCGTGCGGCTGTCGCTGGCCACTTGCATCTTCATGGCTCACGCCACCTGCGTGTTCTTTCCCGCGCTGCAGAGCAATCCGCTCTTCTGGCTGCCGGTGATGTTGCGGAACGTCGCGATCGAGTGCTTCTTCGTGCTGAGTGGCTTTCTGGTCTTCATGAGCTGGGACCGAGCTCCCGATTGCCGAAGGTTCTTCAGCAAGCGGGCGGCGCGAATCCTGCCGGCGTACGTGGCCGTCGTCCTCGCGTGCGCCATCGGCGGCGCACTGTTGACCAGCCGACCTGTGGCTGAGTACTTCTCGCTCGATTGGGTTCGATTCCTCTTCGCCAATTTGTTCTTCGTCAACTTTTTCCAAGAATCGCTTCCCGGCGCGTTCGACAATGGCGTAACCGGCATCGTGAACTATCCGCTGTGGACCGTGAAGATTGAATTGCTGTTTTATCTGTCAGTGCCTGCGCTCGCCATTTCTCTCGGTCGCTTTCGATCGGTGTTCTGGATCATCAACTTGTACCTGCTGTCGCTGCTCTACCGATTTGGCGTCGAGCATTACGCAATCGCGAGCGACGCCGGTTGGCTGCGAGTATTCGCCAAACAGCTGCCCGCGCAGTTCAGTTTCTTCATCGCTGGGTACGCTCTTTACCGTTTCTTCCCCGCGTTCATGAAGTGGAAAGATTTCGCGTTCGGAGCTGCTGTCTTTTCGCTGATTCTTCAGTCCTACTACCCATGGATGTTGCTCCGACCGGCGGCGATCGCGATCATCGTGATCTACTGTGCGTACAGTCTGCCGCGAATCAAGTCGTTCCACTCCATAGGCGATCTATCGTACGGCGTGTTCCTCTTCCACTTCCCCGTGTTGCACGTGATCGCCGAACACACGCCATTGAGTGGCACAGCGGCGTTCGCACTCTCCGCGATCTACGTCTTCGGCATCGCCTTCTTATCGTGGCGATGGCTCGAGCACCCCATTCTGGCTCGCGTTCGTGGAGCAGACGAAAGAGCGGAGCCGGCGGCCGGCCAACAGGTTTCGCTAGAGAGTTAACTCGTCGCCAGAATTCCCGTCTCCGTCCGGCGAAGCCACTACCCGCATCTCAGCTGACGGCGCGCTAGAGCAGTTCCTTCATGGCGGCGGTCAGCAATCCATCGACACTCGGATCGCAGTACGAGACGCTGACCTCGTAACCTCCCGCCGGATACTCGTCCTTCGTGGGAATGTACCACGGCCCGCCGTCTCCGTAGGCGGCCACCGCAGTAAACAAATCGGGTTTCACTTGTTGAGCGCGCAGTTGGTATTCGACGAAACACTCGGCCGGCAAGTGCAGCAGACGGACTCCGTCGATGTGCAGGGCGGAGAGCACGATGGGTGTCTTCTTCTCCAGGCGGCGCAGCCAGGACAGCGCGTAAGAGGGCCGATTGCGGCTGACGACGGAACCCTGCTTGTTGGAAATGCTGCGTTGGATCGCCGCCGCCGAGAGGCTATTTCGTGGTGGGGGCAGCAAGTCGGCGGTGCGCCAGCCAACTTCACCGATCGGTTTCGGCTGGAGCTCCTTTTCCGAGCGGACGATGCCGTCGTAGACTCGCTTTGTCAGAACGGGCCGCATCTCCTTCGAGCCGTCGTTGTACTTGCCGGCCGCGACATCGCCCGCACAACCCGTGAAGTAGACGTGCAGGCAATCGGGTTCGTCAGCTTGACGACGTTTGCGGGCGAGGCCGGCGAAATCGCTCGTCGCTCTGCCGTCCGCGTAGTAGCTCATCGGATGCGTCGCATAATAGTGCAGCGCGGCCAGCTTTCGATCGCCGTTAAAGAAGGCGATCGTCTTCATCCAGGGGTCGATCTTTCCTTCCGGCAGAGCTCGCAGTTCGGCGTCTTTGCAACTACTGCTGCGCGACGCTCGGATGCGGCCGTCGGGATGACGGGCGACTCGCCGATTGGACGCGACCTTCTCCACCCTGCCCTGCCCCGTCGCCAGATGCGTGACCTTGCTGGTCCGCTGCAATGCTCCCCGCACCGCCTGGCGACCGGCCGACAAGCACTTGCGGAAGAAATCGAGCTCAACGATATGCGGTAGGTCGCCTTCGGCGAGCACCAGACGCTCAGCTTCGACACAGGCGAACGGCGCGTTGTGCTGGTGTACGCAGTGCACGGCGACGCGGTCCGGCGTCGTTCCAGCCGCCTCCGCCAGTGCGGTTCGCCACTCGATGTGAGCTTCGTTGAGCAACCCCGTCCAGTCGACCGTACACAACACGATCGGCTTGCCGGCTCCGAGCAAAACGACGCCCACCGCTTCCAGCGCGTCGTCGACGACTTCAACGGGCTTGATCCAGCCACCGCAGCACGAGTGGCCGAGTGGTGGAGTGACGTCGAAGCGAAATGTCGCCATTTCCAGGCTGCTCGCGTTCGCCGCCGCAGGCTGCGCCGCGGCGGAGAGCGTCCACCCCGAAGCGGTTGTCGCGATGGTTGTCTTCAGAAAGGAGCGACGCGAAGTAGTGCTTGAGTTCATGTCACGCTCCACTGCGTTTGGAGAATACTAGGCGAGAAGCTTGCGAACGACGCGGGCGTCGGTCACGACCGAATCCGTCGGCGATTCGTCGCGCCCGTGGTGGTGGTATGTCAGCCGATCGTGGTCGAGACCTAATTGGTGCAGCAATGTCGCGTGCAGATCGTTGACGCTCACACGATCTTCGACCGACCGATAGCCGACGTCATCTGTCGCGCCGTGGACGTGGCCCTTGCGAAAACCGCCGCCGGCGAGCAGCAGACTGAACGCGTTTCGGTTGTGATCGCGACCCTTGCCGTTCTGTGAAACGGGCAATCGCCCAAACTCGCCTGACCAAACCACGATCGTCGAATCCAGCAATCCCCGCTGCTTGAGGTCTTTGATCAATGCGGCCGAAGGTTCGTCGGCGAACGCCAGCGACTGTTCATTCTGCGTCTTCACGTTGCCGTGCGAATCCCACGGTTGGTTGCTCGGCTTGATGTCGGGAAGCACTTGCACAAACCGCACGCCCGACTCGACCAGGCGGCGAGCCATCAAGCATCGCAGACCGTAGCCGGCTGATTCCTTACGATTCAAACCGTACGCTTTTCGGGTCGCTTCGGTTTCGTTGCCGATATCGAGCAGTTTGCCGGCCGCCAACTGCATCCGCGCCGCCAACTCGTAGTTCTGGATCCGCGCTTCGAGTTCGCTGTAGTCGGCGAACGGCTTCTGATGGCGGCGGTTAATTCGGTTGAGGAACTCCAAGTCATCTCGGCGAGCCGCGGCGGAGATTTGCCGCGCCGGCTTCAGGTTCAGCAGCGGCGCTCCTTTCGTATTCACTTCGGTGCCGCGGTGAATCGCCGGCAACCAGCCGTTTTGCCACAACAGCGTGCCGCTCGTGTTGTAACCCGCCGGATCTCGCAACACGATGTACGAGGGAAGGTTTTGGTTCTCCGAGCCGAGCGCGTAACTGATCCACGAACCGAGTGAGGGCCGGCCAGCGAAAATCCGGCCCGTGTTAAACGCGATCAGCGACTCGGTGTGATTGTTGTGGTAGTTGAACATCGACCGGACGAGACACCATTCGTCGGCCACCGATCCGATGTGGGGCATCACCTCAGCCATCTCCATACCGCACTTGCCGTATTTGCGGAACTTCATCGGAGACGCCAACAGCTTGTTGGCTTCGCTCCCCTTTTGAAACATCTCGACACGCTCGGAATGCACTTTGCCGTCGAGCTTCTTGAGGGCGGGCTTCGGATCGAACAAGTCCATCTGCCCCGGTCCGCCGTTTTGCATCAGCACAATGACGGCCTTCGCCGGCGCGGTGAAATGCGGCGGCTTCGGAGACAGAGCCGACACGTCCGCCGGCGCGGCCTCACTCGACTTGGCCTCCAGCCAATCGAAAGCAATCGAACCGACGCCGAGCCCGCTCATCCGCAGCATGTCGCGGCGTGTTAGTTGATGCAAAGTCGGCATGGCGTTTCCCGAGCTGTGAAGGGGCAATCGTCAGGGTTTGTCGAGTGTTAATGGACGTATAGGAATTCGTTCGTGTTGAACAGCATCTGGCAGAGATGGGCCAAAGCGCGTCGAGTCGGTTGAGGTGCTTTTGACTCGCGATATCGAGCAGCGTGTTTGTCGATCAACTGCTGACTCCATTGGAGTTCCGTGGCGTCGGCCGGCCGGCAAAGGATCAGTTGGAACGCGGCTTCGATGGCCGCTTCACCGCGCGCTCCCCCGGAGTCAATCCGCTCCGCAACGGACTCCGCCTGTTCAACAGAGAACTCATCGTTCAGCAATGCGAGCGCCTGAGTCACAACCGCCGAAGGCTGTCGATACGTACAGTTGGTGGCGATCACCGGCTGATCAAATGTCCCCAACATCGACAGGTGATAGTTCCGTCGCGCCAACACGTACAGGCTGCGGCGGAACCGATCGTCCGGCGACTTGAGTTCAGCCGCTTTAACGACAACTTTGCCGTCCGGCCGGACCTCCAACGGCAACGGCGGACCGCCCAGCTGAGGGTCTAGCTTGCCGGACGCCGCCAACATGCTGTCGCGAATGACCTCGGAGTCGAGTCGACGGAGGCGGAATCGCCACAGCAGATTGTTCTCTGGATCTTGCTCACGCCCCGCCAGGGACGGGCTCTGGTTGCTTTGCCGGTAGGCTCGCGAGAGCAGAATCCGCCGCACCACTCGCTTGATGCGCCACTGATGAGTCACGAAGTCGCGAGCCAGCCAGTCGAGCAGTTGAGGATGAGTTGGTGCGGATCCCGACTTGCCGAAGTTGTCGCTCGTCGCCACGATGCCGCGGCCAAACAACTGCTGCCAAAGTCGATTGACGAAGACGCGCGCCAGCAGACCGCCGGCGTTCGAATCCCCCGCCGTCAATTGTTCGGCGAGCCACAACCGGCGTCCGCTCGACTCCGTCTTGCCAAGTCCGACAAACGTCGCGTTCGCCGGATCAGTCAAAACGTTGAGCATTCCCGGCTGCACTTCGAGACCCGGCTTGAGGTAGTCGCCGCGCCGCAGGACAAACGAATGGCCGGGTTTGCCGCTTTCGACGGCAACCTGAATCGTCGCGTACGACTCTGCTTTGGCTTGCTGATCGCCGATCAGTTTGGCGAATTCGGCGAGTTGCTTGGCTTCGTCGTCGGTTCGCTCGGCCGCCGATTCCGCATCCGTCACGGCGACCGATTCACCGAACTTGTCGACCAGGTACTTTTGGATCTCGCTGCGCTCCTTCGCCGCCCGGCGAACAGCTTCAACCACATCCTTTTGAAGCTGCTGCGGGAGGAGTTTGACTTTGGCTTGAAATGCCCGCTCGCGAATCGAGGCGGATAGCGCGTCACGCTGCATTGTCAGTTTCTCGACGGCCTCGCTGACCGCCGCGTTGACGCCGTCGATTCGTCGCTTTTCCGTTGCCGAAACATCAGGAATGCCGCGACTGGTGACCGTCGTCCAGCGATCCGGGTTGAAAACAGGTGCAAACACAGCCTGCCAGCGGTAGTAATCGTGTTGCGGAATCGGTTCGTATTTGTGGTGATGACATTTGGCGCACTGCATGGTGAGGGCCAGCAAATTGTTGGCGACGATTTCACCGGTGTGCTCGAGTACTTTGTGTCGGATGTCGAGCGTGTTCAGCTCGGGTGAATCGGTGTCGTCGGCGGCCGCCAACAAGAATCCGGTCGCCGTCAGCAGTTTGACTGTTTCGGGCGCATAGTTTTCGGCTTTCCGCCAATCGACCATTTCGTCACCGGCAAGCTGCTCGCGAACGAAACGGTCGAACGGGACATCTTCGTTAAAAGACTTGACGACGTAGTCTCGATACCGCCACTTTCCTTCTAGAGGTTTGATGATTTCCGCGTCATTGTCGGCTCCGTAGACGTCGACGTATCCCGCCCAGTCGAGCCAGTGCCGGCCCCACCGCTCGCCAAAGTGGGGCGATGCGAGCAGTTGATCGATCAGCCGTTCATAGGCGTCGGGCCGTCCATCCTTGAGGAACGCTTGCGATTGCTCGGGCGTCGGTGGGAGCCCGATGACATCCAAATAGACGCGCCGCAGCAACTCGCGCTTGCTCGCCGCCGGGGCCATGCCGATCTGCTTCGCCCGCAAGCGAGCCAGTAAGAAGCGGTCGATCGGATCGGCTTTGGCGTCACCCACATCCGGCGGCGATATGTCTGTCAGTGGCTGAAACGACCAGAAGTCGCGATCTTCCGCGGCGATCAATGAGGAGGCGTCGAACGGCGCGATCAACTCGTCGGCGGGAGCATCGTACTCGATCCATCTCCGCAACAAACTGATCTGCTGCGCCGTCAGTTTCGGTTCATCGTCGGGCGGCATCTTTCCCGCTTTGACCAATCCGAACAACTCGCTTTGTTCCGGGCTCCCACGGACGACCAGCGCGCCCCCGGGCCCTTGCAAGATCGATGTCAGCGTGCGGAGGTCGACGTCCGACTCTTGTTTTTTCTCGCCATGGCAACGACCGCATTTCGCGAGCAGCAAGGGGCGGACATCGCGCTCGAAATGCGGGATCGGGCCGATCGGCAAGCCGAGTTCGAACTCTCGGTTCAACTCGACTTGCCAAGCATGTTGAGCGCTGCGTTCGAGCGCCCGATTGAATCCGACGACCGCGCCGAGCCGTCCGCTGAAGTACGTGTGTGTGAAATCAAGGTGTACGTGCTGACCGAGATTGGCGGTCAAATGCTCCGAGAAGCCCTGAAAGGGTTTGGCGCTGTACGTTCCCTCCCCATCGGGTCGTCCGTCGAGGAAGTGAGACCAACGTTGGTCGCCGTGATAGACGACTTCCACCAAGTGGGGTTTTTCGTCCCAGGCAACCGATCGGGCGGTTGCCTCGTCGCCATTGCTGACGCCGAGCCGATTGACGCCGTCCGCCTGGTAGCCAACCCAGAAACTCTTGAGAGAGATCGACTTGTTGTCGGCGACCGACGAGAGGTCGAACAGGCGGGGGTTGTTGCGGGATCGGTCACCGCTCATCACAAACATGAGATGAAATGGTTGGTCGCCAGGTGCGATGCCTTTGAACGCACCGCACGACAACAGATCATTGCCGTCGAACCGGAGACCCGTGGCGTTGCCGAAACTGGTCGGCGCAGCTTGCGGCGTCGCATCGGGATTGCGTTGAGCGAAGTGATTGCCTTGGCCGCTGCGGTCTTTCCAGATCGCGACCGCTGAGGCCGCGCGTTCTCCGTCGTCCACTCCATCGCCATCAACGTCGTGCGCGACGAGTTCGAGAATCAATCCATCGCGTGGGGGGGCCTGACTCTGTTGCGCGCTTTGTTGCGCACAAGCAGTGGCGGCAATCGCGAGGACGATCAGAGCGCCAGCCCCGCAGCGGTTCATGGCAATCCCTCGAGCGACAAGTTGCGGCGGATCACGACACGCGAGTTAGATGATAACTCATCGTCAATGGCAAGTCGAAACGCCGCGAGGCCACCAGGCGGAGCCGTCACGGAGCCCAGCGACTGGTGACCTTCTTCGACTGAGTCCAAAAGGCGATCGAGCTTCGCCCGGTGATGTCTCCGCAGCCGAATCGCGAGTCGTTCCACCCGCCGAAGCCGAACGGTTCGCGCGGCACGGGCACGCCCACATTGACTCCGATCATGCCGGCTGACGACTGTTCCACAATGGGCCGCGCCTTGCCTCCGTCCCGCGTGTAGACGGCGGCGGCGTTTCCGTAGGGGGAGCTGTTTTCGATCTCGAGTGCGGCGTCGATGTCGGCGGCGCGGATGATCGCCAAGACCGGGCCGAAGACCTCCTCCCGAGCGATCGCCATGTCCGGCGTCACGTCATCGATCACGGTCGGGCCAACGTAGAAGCCGTTTTCGCAACCTTCCGCGACTGCTCCGCGGCCGTCGACCAGGACTTTCGCGCCGGCGGATTCAGCCGCGGTGATGTATCCTTCGATTCGATCCTTGGCGGCGCGTGTGATGACGGCTCCGAGCGATCGACCAACTTGTAGCGCCCGCGCTTGGCGGCAGATCTCGTCAATGATCGGATCGACGTCGGCGACCGCGACCATCGCGGAGGCGGCCATGCAGCGCTGCCCGGCGCAACCGGCCATCGACTCGACGACGTTACTCGCCGTCATTTCACGATCGGCGTCGGGGAGTACGATCAAATGATTCTTGGCTCCTCCCATCGCCAAGGCTCGCTTCAGGTTGGCGGTCGCTCGCGCGTAGACGATCTTCGCAACTCGCGTCGAACCGACGAACGACAAGGCTGCGATGGCGGGGTGATCGCAAAGGCCTTCCACTGCCGCCTGACCACCGTGGACAACTTGGAAAACGCTGTCCGGCAGCCCGGCGTCCTGCAACAACTCGGCCGCTCGGTTAGCGCTTATTGGTGTTAGCTCGGAAGGTTTGAGGATCAAACAATTGCCCAGCCCCAAGGCGATCGGGATCGTCCAGTGCGGCACCATCACCGGAAAATTGAATGGGGTGATGGAGGCCACTACGCCGATCGGCACATGGGCGACTCGACACTCGACGCCGGGACTGACTTCCATCACTTCACCGCCGGCGATCTGCGGCAATGAACAAGCGAACTCAGTGACCTCGATCGCTTTGACGATCTCCGCCCGCGCCTCGTCGAGCGTCTTGCCGTTCTCTTCTCTTACCAGCCTCGCTAGATCGTCGAGATTTTTTTCGAGCAACGACCGGTACCGGTAGAAGACCTGCGATCGTTCTTTCAGCGTGCGGCCCGCCCAGTCTTCGTAGGCGGCGGCCGCCGAATCGACGGCCGCCGTCACCTCACACGCCGTGGAGAGCGGAACGCGCGAAAGCAATGACCCATCGACGGGAGAAACGACGTCCAGCTCGGCCGCGCAGGCGGTCGCTGTCGATCCGCCGATCACGTTTTCCAGTGGCGAATACTTCATTGCGGTGGCCGTTCGCTAAGACGAATTGAAAGTCGCGGCAATGGCGAGATTGTATCGGATGTCAGACACCATTCAAAAGCGCGCGAGACGACCGAATGCTCGTTCTTAGGGAACGGCTCCGCGACTTTGCGACGGAGAAACCCGGCGCCGGGCCTGCCAGCCGGTGCGCGTCGAGATATACTGCCAGATGCATTGGCGCGCGGCCAGTTCGACGGCGCCTTCGCTGCAACGTTCGACCTCTTCACTCTGCCGGAGCTCTTCATGATTCGCCAACTCGCGTTTCTCTTCGCCCTTTCGTGTTCGTCGATTTTTTGGGCGGGCCAGACTGTCGGCGCCGCTCAGCCGAACATTCTCTTTATCTTCGCCGACGACCACGCGTACAGCGCTGTGCACGCGCTGGGGAACGACGAAATCGAAACGCCGAATCTGGACGGTCTGGCTCGTCGCGGCGTCACGTTTTCGCATGCGTACAACCAGGGATCATGGAGCGGCGCGGTCTGTGTGGCGAGCCGCACGATGTTGGTGACGGGGCAGTTCCTCTGGAAGGCCGAGAAGACCTACCGCAACACGGACAAGGAGTTCCGGCAGCAGAATCGCCTGTGGCCGCAGCTGCTCGAAAAAGCCGGGTACGAAACATACTTCAGCGGCAAGTGGCACATTCGAGCTGATGCGACCAAGGCGTTCAACGTCGCGCGTCATGTTCGACCGGGCATGCCTAACCAGACGCCGGCGGGATACAACCGCCCCAAGAACAAGGACGACAAGAATTGGAAGCCGTGGGACAAGTCGTTCGAAGGATTTTGGAAGGGCGGCGTCCATTGGAGTGAGGTGCTCAAGAACGACGCGGTCGACTATCTGCATCAAGCGGCCAAGAACGATAAGCCGTTTTTCATGTACTTGGCCTTCAACGCTCCCCACGATCCGCGGCAGTCGCCGCGGCGTTTTGTCGAGAAGTACCCGCTGGAGAAAATCTCGCTGCCGAGGAGTTTCGTTCCCGAGTACCCGTACGAGATTGGCAGCAATCGAATTCGCGATGAACAACTGGCTCCGTTCCCGCGCACGCCTTACGCCGTCAAAGTGAACCGGCAGGAATACTACGCGATCATCACGCACATGGACCACCAGATCGGCCAGATCCTCAAGACGCTCAAGGAGACGGGGCAGGCCGACAACACCTACATCGTGTTCACCGCCGACCACGGTTTGGCGGTTGGCCATCATGGGTTGATGGGCAAGCAGAACATGTTCGACCACAGCGTCCGCGTGCCGTTCATGATCGTCGGCCCCGATGTGCCGACCGGGCGCACGATCGACACGCCCATCTATTTGCAGGATGTCGTGCCCACCACTCTCGAACTGGCGAAAGCAAAGAAGCCTGAGCACGTCGACTTTCACAGCGTGCTGCCGATCATTCGGGGCGATTCGTCCGGTGAATACGAATCGATGTACGGCGGGTATTTGGCCGTGCAGCGAATGGTGACGCACGATGGCGGCAAACTAGTGCTCTACCCGAAAATCAAGCGAGCTCTGCTGTTCGACATGCGGGCCGATCCCGACGAGCTGAACGATCTGGCCAGTGACGAAACTCGACCGCGGATGCGTCAACTGTTCAAACGTTTGCAGGCGCTGCAAAAGGAAACAGGCGACAGACTCGACTTGGCTGCCGCCTTTCCTGAATTGGCCGGATAGCGGCGCATTGCGCGGCGCGGCCATCGCCACCTTCACTCTTTCGCAGAATCGGTATTCATGAAGCGATTTACCTCTCGTCGTTGTTTCGCCACCGCGGCCGTCCTATTGTCGATCCCATCGATCGGAGCCGCTCAGGTCGGGGGTCTGGAGCAAAAGCTGATCGCCGAGGGGGCGGCCAGTTTGGCCAAGGCGGCGCGGGCCGAAGGCGACGCCCGCCGCGGGGCGATTGTGTTTCATCAAGCGTACATGGCTTGCGCAATGTGCCACAGCGTCGACGAACTGACTTCGCCGCTGGGCCCGAACTTGGCCAAGCCGAAGCAGCCGCTCACCGACGAATACGTCGTGGAGGCGGTGCTGTTGCCGTCCAAGACAATTCAGAAGGGATTTGAGCCGACCGTTGTGGTCACTGGCGATGGAAAGAAGATCAGCGGAATCGTCGCCGACGACCAGGACGATCGGTTGCTATTGCGAACTGTCGACGACAAGGTGCGCGTGGTCACGATCCTCAAAGACAATATCGAAGAGAGGGTGACCGGCCAGCAGTCGTTCATGCCCAAGGGGCTGACCAATCAACTGACGAGCCGCGGGCAGTTTCTCGACCTGGCCCTCTATCTCATGGAGATCTCCGCCGGCGGTCCTTTGCGAGCCAGCGAGTTAACGCCGCCGCCGGGAGCCTTCGCAACTCAACCGCTCCCCGAATACGAAAAGCGGGTCGATCACGCGGGCATGATCGCGGGGCTTAACAACTCCAGCTTCAAACGCGGCGAGGCGATCTACAACAGGCTGTGCATCAACTGCCACGGCACGCATGAACGCCCCGGCTCACTGCCCAAGTCGCGGCGGTTCGCCACCGAAAAATTCAAGAACGGCGGCGATCCGTACCGCATGTACCAGACCCTGACCAAGGGGTTCGGCATGATGGCTCCGCAAATGTGGATGGTGCCTGAGCAAAAGTACGATGTGATTCACTACATCCGCGAAGCTTATCTCAAGAGCCACAACCCAACTCAGTTGACCGACGCCAATCCGACTTACCTGGCGTCGTTGCCCAAGGGCGACACGCGCGGGCCCAAGCCGTCCAACATCGAGCATTGGGTGACGATGGACTACGGGCCGACGTTGGCGCACACGTACGAGTTCGGCAACGACGCGAAGAATTTCGCCTACAAGGGCATCGCCGTGCGACTGGACAACGGTCCGGGCGGAGTTTCCCGAGGGCGGTACTGGATGGTGTACGACGCCGATACGCTGCGGGTCGCCGGCGCTTGGTCGGGCGATCGGTTCATCGATTACAACGGCATCATGTTCAACGGTCGCCACAACATCCACCCCCGCGTGGCGGGCGACGTTCACTTCCAGAACCGCACGGGACCCGGTTGGTCCGGGCCCGACGAGCAGGGGTTTGTCGACCCGCGATTCCGCGGCCGGGACGAACGCCCCTACGGGCCGCTGCCGCGCAAGTGGGCCCACTACAAAGGACTCTACCATCACGGCGAACGCGCTGTGATCTCGTACACCGTTGGGGACGCCAATGTACTCGAGTCACCCGGTCTGCAAACGGTCGGCGATGTCGCCGCTTTCACGCGCACCTTCAACATCGGTCCGCGAACTCGACCCCTCACTCTACAAGTCGCCCAGCACCCGTTGGGGGATCAGGCCACGTTGCACCACAACGGCGCAATCGTGTTGGGCGCGGGTGAACCGCAGCTGACGCAGCCGAAGCAACCGGTCGTCAAGCTCAACGGCAAGACGTTTCTGCAAGTCGATGACGGTGATCGCTTCAACCTGCACTCAGCCGACTTCACGATCGCCGCCAAGATCAATACACGCGCTGACGGCTCGATCTTCTGCCAGACGGCGAACGAATCGAAGTGGCGTCCTGACGGCAAGTCGCTGTTCATTCGCGGCGGGCGGCTGGTCTTTGACATCGGTTGGGTCGGAGCCGTGAACGGCAAACGAAAGGTGAATGATGGGAAGCCGCACGACGTGGCGATGACTTGGAAGCATGAAACGGGAGAGGTCAGCTTTTACGTCGACGGCAAACTGGACGCGCGAGGTTCGCTGCGGCCGAAGCAGCCACAACGCAATCAAGTCGTGCGGCTGGGTTTCACGGCGGCCAATTTCCCCGCCACGCCCTACTTCCGTGGACAACTTGCCGAGGTTCGTTTCTACCAACGCGCATTGGCGGCTGACGAGCTGGCGGCTGACGAGCTGGCGGCGAACGAGCACAAGCCGATCGGTCATTGGCGAGTATCCGGAACGACAGGCGAAGCGGCTCCGAACTTGGCGGCGAAAGAAGGAGTCGCCAAAGTCGTGCGGGGCGGAGCCGCGTCGACGGTCAGCGGAGCGACGTTGCTGGCCGGGCTGTCGCGGCAACCGCGGGGAGCCGAATGGACCAACGACGGCGGGTCATTGCGACTGAAGATCCCCGCCGGCCAGGCCCCGTTGCGTTTCACCGTGTGGACAGCTCGAGCCGACGAGTCCGAGTCCGAGTCGCTGCGGCGGGGGCTTGTCTTCTCCGCCCAAAGCGACGATTTGCGGGGGTTCATCAAAGGGGGGCCGCCGCGGTGGCCCCAGGAGATCGTCACGAAACCTCAACTCGGCTCCGCCGGCGGACCGTTCGAAGTCGACGTGCTCACCCACCCGGCTCCAAATCCCTGGCTGGCTCGCGTCCGTCTCACGGGCCTGGACTTCTACGAGGGCGGCCGGGAGATGGCCGTCTGCACCTGGGACGGAGATGTGTGGCGAGTTAGCGGGCTCGACCAAATGGAGAAAGGACTGACTTGGAAACGGATCGCGTCGGGTTTGTTTCAGCCGCTCGGTCTGCTCGTGATTGACGGACAGATTCATGTCACCTGCCGCGACCAACTCTGCATTCTCCGCGACTTGAACGGCGACGGCGAAACTGACTACTACGAGAACCTGAACAACGACCACCAAGTGACTGAACACTTTCACGAGTTCGCGATGGGGTTGCAGCGCGACGCGGACGGCAATTTCTACTACGCCAAAAGCGCGCGTCACGCCCTGCCCGCTCTCGTTCCGCACCACGGCACGCTCTTGCGGATCACCAAGGACGGCTCGCGGACAGACATCCTGGCCACCGGTTTTCGAGCGGCTAACGGTGTCTGTTTGAATCCCGACGGCACCTTCATCGTCACCGACCAGGAGGGCCACTGGAACCCGAAGAACCGCATCAACTGGGTGCACGAAGGTGGTTTCTACGGGAACATGTTCGGCTACCACGATGTGACCGATTCGTCGGATCAGGCGATGGAGCAACCGCTGTGCTGGATTACAAATTCATTCGATCGTTCGCCAAGTGAGCTGCTGTGGGTCGACGGCAAAGGCTGGGGGCCGCTCGAGGGATCGCTACTCAATCTGTCCTATGGCTACGGGAAGGTCTACGTTGTCCCGCACGAGAATCGCAACGGACAAATGCAGGGCGGCATGTGCGAGTTGCCCATCGACCGATTCCCCACCGGTGTGATGCGCGGGCGATTTCATCCGCGGGACGGCCAACTGTACGCCTGCGGTATGTTCGCCTGGGCGGGCAATCAGCAGAAGCCCGGCGGTCTCTACCGCATTCGCTACACCGGACGCCCCGTGCATCTGCCCACCAGCCTCGAGGCGACGCCCGCCGGAATGCGAGTGCACTTTAGCGGGGAACTCAACCCGGACTCAGTAAAGCCCGACCGCTTCGCCGTCAAAACGTGGTCGCTCAAGCGGACCGCCAACTACGGGTCGAAACACTACGACGAACGACCTTTGAAGATCTCCGGCGTCGAACTCGCGGCCGATCGACGCTCCGTGCTCGTCCGCATCCCCGACATCAAGCCGACTTGGTGTATGGAGATCAAATACGCGGTCGAGTCGGCTGAGGGCTCACCCGTGCGCGGTGTGATTCACAACACAATTCACACGGTGAAGCAATAAGCGCCGTCAGCGAGCAGCTGGCGAACGAATGCATTGACAATGTCCGCGGGAATGCGTTGAGTGTTGGAGGCCGATGGCCGATTGTCGCCGTCGGAGCGAGTGAGTTGATGGGAACGGGAAGACGCGGCGCGATGGCCTATCGCAGTCCCGATCCGATCGGTTGACTGCTGCGAAGCGGATTCGCGTTGTCGTCGTCCGCCGGGTCGCTTCGCTGCGACGCGGGTCGCGTCGGCTGCGGAACTTGCGCGCTGGTTGCCGGCTGCCGGTTGGCGGGCGGCGGAACGATTCCCAGTCCACCCCATTCGAAGGAAGCAGTCTTGGCATGGACTGTTGGATTGGCGGCGGCTCGTCGCTCGGGGGCGAGCAGCGCTGGCCCGTCGGGGCGGCTGGTGACGCGTTTGGGTCCGGCGTCCTTGGCCGGCTCGTCCGACTTCATGGGCGGGTCCATCGGCGCGGGGTTGTTGTCGCCCGCGGGGTCACCCGGATCTCGCCCCGTCGCCGGTGTCGGTTCGGGCGTCACGATCGCCTCCACTCCCTCGCCGTCGATCTCTTCGACCGCGATCACGCCCTCGCCGCCGTCGACCGCACCGCGGCTCACGACGCTCGGTCGCGTCCAGCCGTAGTCCAGGTAGTAGCTGGCGTCGCGTTGACGAGCTTTTTCGATGGCGTCCCAGTAAGCCTTGTCGGGCCAGGGGCCCTCCGACAGGTGCACCCCGGAGAAGTGCAGCAGCGAGCCCTTGTGAAAGTGGACTTTGGCGATCGCCTTGTTGTAGTCGCACAACGCGCGGTAGTAATCGAATTGCGCTTGAGCTCGTCGCCGCTGAGCGTCGAGCAAGATGTCGAATGTGGGACGATTGTTGAGTGTTGACTTACCTTCATCCCAAGCCGCTTGTGTCGTGTTCACTTCGTTCTCGGTCGCCGCCCAACGATTGAGGTGGGTTTGGGCGAGGCGGAAGTTGCGGTCTTTGTTGCGGAGCGATGTCGACAGCAGATGCACGGCCTGCAATTCCATGTCTTCGAGCCGCGCTTCGTCTCGCGCCAAGCTGAGGTTGGCGTTGCGAATTCGCAATAACTCCTTGCGAGCTCCAAACGCGGGCGGCAGGAACTCCAGGCCGAGGAACGACTCTTGGAAATTGCCTTCCGTCAGTTCATCGTAGGCGGTCGATCCCCCGGTCGGGAAGTTGAGCCCGCGGCGATCCGAGGTGATCAACTCGTCACCCGTGCCGACCCAATTGTAGCGGGCCGAGAAATTCACCGACGGGAGCAGTTGGTTGCGAGCTTGAATCAGCTCGAGTTCGCGTTGCTTGATTCGCCACTTCTGTTGTCGCAACTCCGCCCGTCGGAACAGCGCCTCGGCGCGGATCTTCGTCCAGTCGAACGCCAGGGACGCGATCGACGGATCGTCGCTGGGGCGGATCATTCGCTTGTCCGTCGGGGCGAGTCCCATCAGGTACCGCAGCTTGGCCTCCGCTTCGTAAACGTCGGCCAAGGCCGTTTCCAGTTGCGAGCGGAAGAAGTAATACTGCTCGCGACTCTGCGATTCCGCTTGCCGGTTCGTGTCGCCGCCGCCCTTGTACAGTTCGTACGTTCGCGACCAGGTGCGTTGCGACGCGTCGCGGCCGGTCGTGGCCGTCTCGACACCGCGGTAGGCGCACTGTAGATCCCAATAGGCGTTCTCGACGTCCAAACAGAGATTGCGGATCGCCACTTGGAACTCGGCGGTGCTGATGTCTTCATTGATGCGAGCCAACACGATCGGAATCCGATTGAATTGCGTGCCCCGACCTCGCATCAGCGGATGGCGGAACTCGAGCGAGGCGACCGCCACGTGGTCCGACGGTAGAGTTCTGAGGATCGCGTTGCTGCGCGTGTAAGTGACACCGTGACCGATCATCACGGCGCCGCCGGTGGCCGTCTTCTTCGACAAACCAAACGCGAAATTGCCGTTCTTGGATTGCGAGAAAATGGGACTCGAGTTCTGGGCGCGATCGCCTGTGCGCCATTCGGCGCGAGCTGAGAACAACGCGTCGAACTCAGCCAGCTCGCTCTCCACACTGGCGACGCTGTTAGCCGTTTCAACGTTCTCGGGGGACAAGTCGTGGCTCAACACGGCCACGCCGCTGTTGCGATCGGGCGAGAACGAGCGCGAGAAGAACGAGTTGTTGACGTTGGTGCCGGTGACGGCCGGATCGTAGACCGTCGTCGCGGCGGCCGTGCGGCTGAGCAATCCGTCGGCGATGTCGAACTGGGTGATCTGGCCGCTGCTGCGGATGACCTTGCTGTTGTGCAAAGCCATCGAAATGGCCTCCTCGAGCGTCAGGTCCCAGGTGTCCGAGAAGTCGGGGTTGCTGATCGTCTTGGGCGACTCGGCCATGTGAGCCTCTTCCAAACCGGCCGCCTCGACGTCCGGGTAGTCGGGCTCTTGGACTTGGTTGAGGTAATGGGAGAGGTCGCCATCCTCATGGGCGAAGAATGGCTGGGTGGGAGCGCATCCAGTGACCCCCATAAGACCGATGAGGGTGGTGCCGATGAAGGATCTCAATTGCCGCTTCATGAATCCCAGTCCTGTACGCTGACGCGATCGGAAAAAGGGCGCGCCCGCGACGCCAAGCGGCGCCGCAGGTACGCGTTTCAAATTCCCCCCCGAACCGGCGCCCGCTCAGAACCTACGCAAGCGCAGGGACCCCGAATGGAACAATCGGTAGCCTTGATATCGTCGACCTGACCGTCAAACTTTGAGAATTCCCCCTGATCGGCAGTCTTTTTGTAATCGGCAACGTCGTTTTATTTCACGTAAACTCCCTAGATATCGCATTAACCCCATGCCTCTCATTGTGGTGGCGCGAAACTGATCCGTCCGATCATCGATCCGTCCGATCCGACCGATCATCGATCTGACCGATCCGTCTGATCAATCAGTCCGATCCGACCGATCAATCAGTCCGATCCGATCGGACCGATCTGTCAGCGACTTAGAGATACATTCCGACGTAGCCGCCGGATTGGTCGCTTGCCGATTGGATCTGCTCGATCCGTTGCTTGGTCTGGTCGAGATCGCCGGCTTCGATATAGCGATCGAACTCAACGCAAACGGCGTTCTCGACACCCTCGCGGAACCACAACACGATCGGCTCGGTCAGCCAATCGCAAGTTTCGCTGCGCAGCTCCACTTCCAGATGACAACGTTCTGTCGTCGTGTCGTCTTTGTTGGTGAACGCGACTCCTTCGAAACGAAACTCGACCATGCCGCGTTCGGGATCGTTGGTGAGGTGGTAGAGACAGCGGGCGTTGTACAAGTAGTAGGTGTTGTGCGAGCCAAACTGCTCAAGTGCTCGCTTGATATTCTCGCACCGTTTGCGGTACTTTGGCGAAGCGTCGATGGGGATATCGAGCCGACCGATACTGCGCATGGGGAGGCAGTCGAATTCGATTTCCACCCATTCACCGCGAGACTTGCCACCAACCGACATGATCACTCCCAGACTTGCGACTGCTCATGAGCATATCGCTATTCGGCGGTGGTCGCGAGCCGATTTTCCTTTGGCGAGCGGTCGGCAGTCTTGTTGGAGAGGGGAGGCTGTAGCCAGCTGAGCGTGAGCCACTGGTTGTCGCAGCCCAACTGCTGCAGATTCAACTTGCCCGCCTTGGACCACTCGCCCGGCAGCTCAAGTCCTTCGGAGGCGACCTCTTCCTTGAACAGAGCCGCGAACTTTTTTTGCATGAGAGTCTTGACGGTGATCTTCGCAGGATTCTCAAATCCACCTTTGGTGTAAGTCGCCCGCACGTCGCCTTGGCGCAACAGTTTTGACCCCTTGGGCGTCTTTTCGAGTTTGTACGTCGCGGCGATCTCCAACTCGCTGTTGATCTTCGTGTCGCCGCTGGTGAAGCGTCGACCGCGAATGCTGACGTTCAACAGCTGATCGTTGAACTCAACGCGAACTGGTTGGATCGACGAGAAAGTGATCGACCATGGGTCCTCGTCTTCGAGATTGAATTCCTCGGGAACCTCTCCGGTCAATTCCTTCAACAGCTCAACGACCTTCTCATCGGTCAACGTGAAGCCGCCGATGAAGGCTTCGGCCAAGTTGCCGACCCACGACTGGTGGAGACGCACGGCCAGATCGTGTTCGCCCTTCAATTCGGGTGGAGCGCCCACGGCGGCCAGCTCGTAGCGGTTGGCTTGCAGCATTTGGACCAGCAATTGGTCGTCGGTTGTTTGCAATTTCAGCAGCGGTGGGAACTCATCTTTCTGCATCAGCGGAGCGCGGAACTTGCTGCTGAATCGTTCGTTTGCGTCGTCGACCAGCTTGTCGCTCTCTTCGCCAACGCGAGCCGAAACTCGCCCCGCCGCCCGCTGGGCGCCGATCTTCTCAGCGCACGCTTTCTGTTGGCCGATCTTCTTCCAGGCGATCTTGCGGACGAATTTGCTCTTGGCGCCCACGCCCGTCACATTCGTCGACATGGCGCAGATCGCATAAGGCCAGTCGGGATGGAGGCCCAACGAGTTCACTTCAATCCGTTGGTACGCGTCGATCTTGGTCCGGCCCGTGCTGTAGATCGAAACGCCCCGGTTGTATCCCACGTTGTTCGACGTCGCCTGCCCGGTCAGCAAGATCTTGAGCACGGCGGCCGAGTCGTTCGACTCGAACTCCAGCGATGTGTTCCCCACCATGTGAGCCGAACCGTAGGTTGCCGTGCCGAGAATGTTCTCATGCACGTCCTCCACTTCGTCGACAGAACGATCAATTCCCGCTGACGCGAGTCGCTCGGAAACCGTTGCGAACAGGTTGGGCCGTTGCATCGATGCGCGGACGGCCGCCACGAATTGTTCGGCTTGGCCGGCCGATTCGAGCGACCCGACCGTGCGGCCGATGCCGATCGCCAACGCGGTCGTCGGTTCTTTGGCGTAGTCTTCCAACGACTTCGCCAGCGCGTCCATTCGCTGCTGGAAAATCTCCTCCGCTTTCTCGTTTCCGTGCAGCGATGAATAGCTAATGTATTTTGACAATGACTTTCGCGCCGCCGAGAACGAGGAGTGTTCGGCGCCCGGCTCACCCGTTATCGCCAATCGGGCGAGGCCGGCGGTTCGCGCGTCCAACTCACCAGACGCCAACTTCTGATTGAAGTCGTCCCACTTGATTCGCTCGCGCCAAGCGGTTGACTCGGCCGCCGCCAGCCCGTCCAAGTGCGCGCCCACCGCGGCGATCGCGTCGCTTAACGCCTCCGTCGCGGCAGCCATCTTCTCGTCCGTAATCGGCTCGTACTTGGCCTTGGCGGCGCGAGCTAGTTCGGCCAGGTCGACGGCGCCATCGTCAGCGGCGCCATCGTCAGCTGTTGCGCCGACGCCAGCGAGAATGATCGTGCAACAAGCCAATCGAGCCAGAATGCCAGAGAGGGGGCGGCGCATAGAACTGCTCCTTGCGATGTGGTGGCAAATCCGTTTGGGCGAACGTGGTGTAGTGATAACAGGAATCCCCGAAATAGGCTACGCGAACCTGCTAGTCCAACGAGTCAGCCAAAACCACCAGAGCTACCAGCCATGGCTGGCTTTACGTGCCAGCAAATTGCCCGGATTTTGTGCAAACCGTGCAATCATTCAAGTTTACGTCGTTTATCTATCTGTACAATCGGGGCGGACTCGATTCTCTGGCATTTGTAGCGATCGCAGCGATTGCAACAACGATCCGAGCGACTTTGCGTGACTCCCAAGCGGGAATGCCCAAGCGGGAATGCCCAAGCGGGAATGAGAGCCCCCTGCCCCCAGCATGCTTCCCCGCTAGAATTACGCCAGCAAAATGAGTGAAACGCAGTCTTGTGGAGTTGATATGAACGATTTTCTGGATGGGCGTCGGAAGGCGTTAGAAACGTCGTTCTTCGTGCAACGGGACCAAGAGCTCTTGGCCGAGTTGCGGAAGGACATGACGAAGGAGTCGCTGGCCGAATTGTCGGGTGTGAGCGACGCCGCCTTGCTGGACCGCTTGATTGAACTGGGCGTATCGGCTGAAACGTTGGCGGCGCTGTCGCTGGCGCCATTGGTGGCGGTTGCGTGGGCGGACGGCTCGATTGCCGAGAACGAGCGCGACGCGATCCTGCGGAGTGCGGACGAAGCGGGACTTTCCAAGGGACACGAAGCGTACGGGTTGCTCGTCAACTGGCTGGAGGAGAAGCCCCCGGCCGATTTCATTTCCGCCTGGAAGGAATACTCGACTGAGTTGGCCCAACAGCTCGACGACGCCGGGCGACAGCGATTGAGCGAGACCGTGTTGGGGCGCGCCCGCGCAGTGGCCGAAGCGGCCGGCGGCATCCTCGGCATGGGAGCCATCTCGCCGGCGGAAAAAGCCGTACTGGCCGATTTGGAGAGCGCTCTGGCGTAGGAAGCGGCGCGATCTTTCTTGTGACGAATTGCCGACGCATCGGCCCACGGCTCGTATTTTCGTCACAACCGTCACACTCGCCGCCCAACGTTGCATTTTATCAACGACCCATGTTGAAAAAACGCCTCACTCGCGGAATGCGCGTGTACGTTTCAGCGGACTTTCAACTCGCGCCGAGGTGCGCGATGAGTTCGCGGACGCACGTTGGTGAGGACCATGGGAAGCTCGACGACACGGCAGTGGATGGTTGCACTGTTGACGCTCTGCGTCGGCGGCTGCGCATTGCGCGTGCCTCGCATCGACCCCAGTGGTCGCTCGGTTTTCGTTCCGCGGAGTTACACGACGATCGAGCCGCCATCGATTCCCGGCCTGGGTCACCATCAGGTGCTGCCCGAACCGGCCTGGAGCGATCCACCCGAGCCGCCCGATTGCAACGAACCGATTCCGCCGCGTCCGATCAGTGATTCCAGCCAACCCACTCGCGAGAAGTGCGCGTTGATTCCGCGGCCCCACGCCGCTCGCGACGGTCGCATGCTCATGTCCGTGGAGAAGATGGTGGCGGCGGTCGGGCAGGAAGTTGTGTTGCGGGCGGGCGTTTGCGGTCCCGACGGATACCTTGTCTCGGGACAGCTTGTGGAGTGGTCGATCACATCCGACAGCGTGGGGCAATTCATCGGCGTCGGCGACAACGGGCGGTCGTTGCTCCACGGCTTCACGGCGCCCAAGCCGCGTAAGATCACCAGTCAATTCGCGCTCACGCACTCGACCACCAAGGGGATGCTGCTGACGCGGGGAACGAGAACGCCGAACGACGACACGCGGATTGAAAAGGGGCAGGCCTGGGTGACCGTTTCGTCACCGTCGGAAGGGGTCAGTTACGTCACGGCCGTTGCTCCCAAAACGGCGTCGTGGCCCGAGCGTCGCAGAACGGCGGAGATTCACTGGGTGGACGCCGACTGGACTCTCCCGCCATCGGTTACTGTGCGAGCCGGTACGGAGCACGAATTGGTGACGCGGGTGACGCGCAGCAACGGCGACCCGGTCCGCGGCTGGTTGGTGCGTTACGACGTGGCGGCCGGGCCGCCGGCGGAATTCACGGCGGGTGGGAAGACGGGACAAGCGATCGAAGTCCCCACCGACTCGGCGGGCGAAGCGCGAGCCATTGTCAGGCAGTTGACCGGTGAAGCGGGCGTATCGCGGGTCGGTGTCGAGATCGCGCGACCGGCGGGGCGCGGAGAAGAGGTCGTGGGACGGGGTGTCACGGCGGTCCGCTGGTCCGCGGCCGGCTTGGACATCCAGGCGTTTGGTCCGGACGTGGCCGAGGCGGACGCGCTGGTCACCTACCGCATTGAAGTTCGCAATCGCGGCGATCAGCCGACCGACGACATCACCGTAGTCGACCGACCGTCGCCACGATTGCGTTTTGTGAGCAGTTTGCCGCGGCCGCAGACGTCGACCGACGAACGCCGCTGGGAAATCGGCTCGATCCCGGCGAATACGACGCGCGTCATCGAGGCCAACTACCGCGTGGAAGCCGGCGATGAGGACATTCGCTATTGCGCTCGAGCCAGTGGACAGGCGGGTGTGACCAAGGAAAGCTGCGTCACAACCTCCATCCTCAGCCGCGCGCTGCGCGTCCAGCTTGCCGGCCCCGACACGGCGGATGTCGGCGAAGAGTTCAGCTACATCATGAATGTCACGAACGAAGGCAGCCAGACTTTGCAGGGCGTCCGAGTTCTCGTCTCCTTCGACCCCGGTCTCGAGCACGCCGAAGAGACGAGCCCCGTCGACAGAGACATTCCCGGCGGTCTGGAGCCCGGCAAAACGGAGAAGTTGCGGATCACCCTCAGCGGCCGAAATCCGGGGCGCTACTGCACTCGCGTGGAAGTGACCGCGGCGGGTGGATATCGAGACGCCGATCAGCAGTGCATCAACGTCCGCGAACGGCGCGTCGACGCGCGGCCCGAATTGGCGCTGCGATTCCGCGGAGTCGCATCTTCGCGAGTTGACCCCGACGACGACCCGGATCGCGAGGACCGCGACGACGCGCTCTTTTACGCGATCATCAACAACACGGGCAATGTACCGCTGCGGGATGTGGACGTCGCGATCGCGGCCGACCGGCGGACGCTCGAACCGAAGTTGGCGACGAGCGATCCGCCCAACAGTCGCGACGGCGATTCGGTCACGTGGCGAATCCCCGTGCTCGACGTCGGCCGCAGCGTGCGGTTGGAGGTCGTCTACAATCCCATCCGAGTTGCGCAGGCGGCCACCGTGTCCGCTACGGTGACGGCCGCTGGCGGATTGCGAGACAGCAACTCGCTACGCATCGATATTGGTCCGGCGGACCGGCGGGGACAAGCGGGTCCGCGCGATGGCGGAGCCAGCGTGGCCGATCCACAAGCGGACCGGGGCGGGCGAGCAACCGGCGCCGCCGCAGGAGCCGGCGGCGGAGGTTTGAAAGTCTCCATCGCCGACAACCCCGGTTCGCAGGCTATTGGCAAGACGGTTGAGTACATCGTGCTCATCACCAACCAACTCGACCAAGATGACCAGGATGTTCGACTGCGGCTGATCATTCCCACCGGCATGTCGTACGTCCGCGCCTCCGGACCGACGGCTCTGCATTTCGATGGCGGGCGCTTCGTCGAGACGGAAGCCGTCAAGTTGTTGCGAAAGGGCGAGCCGCTACGGCCGTACATCATTAGTCTGTCGGGCCGCCAAGCGGGTGAGCAGACGGTCGAAGTCGAAGTGACCAGCAGGAATTCGCCCACGGCGGTGAAAGCGAGCGAGACGACGCGCGTCTACAATCAGTAGTCGTTTCCGCATGTCCCGCCGACCTCGCGAACCGCGTCATCGTGAATCCCGAATTGCATTTTGTCATTCTGCGACATGAGACGCCGGCGGAATCGCCGCGTCCCTCTCATTGGGATCTGATGCTCGAGGTGGGCCACGCGCTGCGGACCTGGGCGATTGACGAAATCCCAGGTCCGGCCCCCGTCGCGGCCGACCGATTGCCCGACCACCGTTTGGCGTACCTCGACTACGAAGGGGCGATTTCGAACAACCGGGGCGTCGTGACGCGCTGGGACCGCGGAGTCTACACGACGATCGCAGCCGAAGAAGGCGTATGGCGAGTGCGGCTTTGCGGCAGCCAATTGTGCGGTGAACTCGTGATCGACGACCGCGATCAGCGCTCGGCAATCACCTTCCGCGACGAGACGCTGGCTTGAGCCGTTTCGTCGGACGTTTTTCCGGCGACGTAGACTTCGCCGTCCCGCAGTTCGAGCGTGTCGATGCGGACGATACGGCCGCCGTATTCAGGATGCTCTTCGGGAAGCCGCACGATCGCTACCGGATCGCCGTCCGCCTGCGCCCACCGCAAATCCAACTCCGCCGACTTCGCCGACGCGCGGATCTTGTCGAGGAACTTCTTCAGCGGCAAAGGCAGCAGCCCGGCCCGCGCTTTCTCGATGCGAACGGCGATCTCGTTCGGTTCGTTGGTAAGGTGAGCGCTGAGAACAAGCGAAACGACCGACTCGACCTTGCCGTCATCATATCGGGCCGCGATGTGAATCGCCCGTTCGTCGATGCGAACTCGAGGATCGCTGATCGTCTTGGGGACCGACTTGCCAAACTTCTCGGGCAGATCCACGGCCAACCAACCGTTGACTTGGGATTGCGTAAACACAGCCTCCCACCTGCCGGCGCGGCGGACCTCATTGTGCAAGTCGAGCACGTTCTTTTCGAGCTGATCGCCGGCGACCGCGTGTTTGGTGCGATCAACTTCGAGGGCCTGGCGATAGAACTGCGGTTCGTGCTTCGTCGCTCGATAGACGCCGAGAAAGAGTGTAATGATCGTCGCGACGACGACGATCAAGCACAACTTCCACGCGCGCAACGGCTTCCGCACAATACCGAACCTCGCAGGAGGGGTGAGCAGAGAAGATGGAGCGTTGCCATACTAGGCAGGCCCAATGGACGGGTCAACCTCGTTTATCGGTCCCCTGCCCCGCGGGAGTTCAGGAGGCGGATGGCGGATTTCGTCAGTTCAGCGCATTTCTTCATTTCAGCGCATTTCCTCATTCCTCTTGAACGGTTGCTCACGCCGTTGTCGTTCGCAGTTTCGCTGTGGTCTAAGAATCCGCGTGGGCGTTGAGCGCGCGTTGAGCGCTGTGGCGCTGCAGCGCGTCGTCTGAGCTGTCGGATGGAACGGAGAATTGAATCATCGGTCCGAACCGACCGATCCGATCGATCGAACAGATCATCGCGTCAGGGACCGATCAGACAAACCAGTAATTGCGGTTGTGTCGGCTCGGGGACCGGCTGGGATTGACGTGGTTTCGCGCCGTCCGGATAGTCGACAAATGACACGTACAGCCACGGTTTTTTTGATAGCCGTGCCGTCGTCGCACGACGCCCCGCGGCTGTTTCACCTCGCGACCGGATTCGAAGATGGCTGGCAAGATCAAACGCATTCTGGTGACCGGCGGCGCCGGCTTCCTGGGATCCCACCTCTGTGAACGGCTCGTCGAGCAAAGGCACGACGTCATCTGTCTGGACAACTTCTTCACCAGCCAGAAATCCAACATCGCGCATCTGCTCGACCAACCGAATTTTGAGTTTGTTCGCCACGATGTGACGCAGCCGATCTGGCTGGAAGTCGATCAGATCTACAACTTCGCCTGCCCCGCCGCGCCCGGCCATTACCAGTTCAATCCGATCAAGACGGTGAAGACATCGGTGATGGGAGCCATCAACGTGCTGGGCATGGCCAAACGGTGTCGAGCCAAGGTGCTGCAGGCGTCCACGAGCGAGGTGTACGGAGATCCCGAAGTCCATCCGCAAACCGAGGACTATCGCGGGAACGTCAACCCGATCGGGCCACGAGCGTGCTACGACGAAGGGAAGCGGGCGGCCGAGACACTGTTCATGGACTATCACCGCATGAACCGCGTCGACATCGCGATCGTGCGGATCTTCAATACGTACGGGCCGCGGATGCACCCGTTCGACGGTCGCGTCGTCTCGAACTTCATCCGCCAGGCTTTGGCCGGGGACCCGATTACCATCTTCGGCGACGGTCAGCAAACGCGATCGTTCTGCTACCGCGACGATTTGGTCGAGGCGATCATTCGCATGATGAACTGCGAGAGCGGATTCATCGGACCGGTGAACATTGGCAACCCGGGTGAATTCACGATTCGCGAGTTGGCTGAGATGGTGATCGAGTTGACCAGCGCCAAGTC
>JASMLW010000053.1 GCA_030748485.1 Pirellulaceae bacterium | reverse complement strand
TGGTACAACAGCACTACGGTTTTTACCACAATGGAATGCGCCGTTATGTCGAGGCTGGTGTTGCCCCGCGCTCGCGGGCTGGTGTCACGACGGGATAAATCCACGGCCTGTCCGCGAAAAGCCGTAGCCAGCTCAGCTCTTGAGCTCAGACGTTAGTTGTGGGTTTTTTGAGCTCAGCTCTCAGCTCTTGAGCTCAGACGTTAGTTGTGGGTTTTTTGTGAAGTGGGGAGGCTTGGAGATCTCATGGGCTCGGCCGGTTGCGCGTTCAATATGAAAGCGCGCTCCACCACATGACCAGCCGCGGCGTGAGCGTCATCCGAGCGCAAGGCGATCGCGGCTGTTCTGCGCGTCCGGTCGTTGCCAATCGCCATCCCAAATCGAACGCCACCGTGCAACGTATCGAGTTTTTCCTCGGGATTGCATGTAGTGCTCGAGGGAATGAGAAAGTAGGCTGACATGGGTTCGAAGGCTCATCTCATGGAGTTTGCATCTATGTTCAATCGAATTTGTGTCGCCGCGCTGCTCATCTCAACCACCTGTAGTTTCGCCGAGGCTCAGGAGAAGTATCGCGTTTATCTGGGCACGTACACCGGCAAGGAAAGCAAGGGTGTTTATCAGTGTGAGCTGAGCCTGAAAGATGGTTCGCTTTCCGACGCTGAGCTGGCGGTCGAGACAAGCAGTCCGTCATTCGTCGCGTTCCATCCGAACAAGAGATATCTCTACGCCGTCAACGAAGGGGATGCGACCATCAGCGCGTTCTCTATTAACGCAAAAACGGGCAACCTCACCTTCCTCAACTCGCAACCATCGCAAGGCGGCGCGCCGTGTCATCTCGTCGTTGATCCGACGGGCAAGAACGTGCTCGCCGCCAACTATAGCGGCGGAAGCTGTATCTGCATCCCGATCAAAGCAGACGGCAAGCTCGGCAAGTCATCGTCGTTCCAGCAGCACGTCGGCAAACGGAAGAACGGGCATTCGATCCATGTCGATAAGGCCAATAAGTTCGCCTTTTGTTGCGACTTGGGCCTGGACCAGGTCATCGTTTACGGCTTCGACGCGGCCCGCGGAACGCTGACTCCCCACGGCGCGTTTGATACGCCCAAGGGTTCCGGTCCGCGTCATTTCGCCTGGCATCCGGACGGCAAGACTGCGTACATCAACGGGGAATCCAACCTGACCATCATCGCTTGCGATTACGATGCGAACAGAGGCGTACTAACCCAGACGCAAGTGCTGTCCACGTTGCCCAAGGACGTTCAGCGCAAAGGCGGGAGCACGGCCGAGACGGTCGTTCATCCGTCGGGCAAGTTCGTCTATGTCTCGAATCGCGATCCGTACAACTCGATCGCAATCTTCTCGATTGACGAGAAAACTCGCAAGCTGACGGCAGTGGGCCATCAGGGGGCAGGCGTCAAGACGCCGCGCAACTTCGCCATCGAGCCGACAGGGCGATTCATGCTGGTCGCGAATCAATCGGGCGGCAACGTGATTGTGTTTCGCATCCATCAGTCGACCGGGGAGCTCATCCCAACCGATGCGAGCGTGCGAGTACCTCGCCCGGTGTGCGTGCGGTTCATGGAGATCAAATGACCGCGCGATGAACTACACTTGGCTTCGGCCTCGGAAGGCCATCGTACATGTAGGTCCTGCCGGGCAGGACTTCGCGACGAAGTCGCGACAATGTGCGTTCCATTCAGTTCAGCGCGGCAATTTGAAAGCCGCCCTGAGCGCGAATCTGTCGGCGGCTCTCGGGGCTAACCCGCATTCGACGGCCTCGGAAGGCCATCGTACATGTAGGTCCTGCCGGGCAGGACTTCGCGACGAAGTCGCGACAATGTGCGTTCCATTCAGTACAGCGCGGCAATTTGAAAGCCGCCCTGAGCGCGAATCTGTCGGCGGCTCTCGGGGCAAACCCGCATTCGACGGCCTCGGAAGGCCATCGTACATGTAGGTCCTGCCTGCCGGGCAGGACTTCGCGACGAAGTCGCGACAATGTGCGTTCCATTCAGTTCAGCGCGGCAATTTTAAAGCCGCGCCGAGCGCGAATCTGTCGGCGCTTGGCCGCCCGCCCCGGCGATCGTTCTGTTGGCGTCGTTCGCGCTCGGCTCTGTCTGGCGCGAAAGACTCACGATTAGTGACGTACCGTGTCTTGAGGTAACCCAACGGCCCCTCGCTCCAGCGGCATCGGTCCTTGCCTCGGAGGCAACCGGCGACCGGCGGTCGGGTGCGTCGCTGACGCCGTCGTGTTTGGCCCCGCGGCTGGCGCCACATAGCTGGAACGGATTGGGTGTTGATGTCGCGCGGGCGGCACGCGGCCCGTCGGGATGCGACGCGATCGTTGGGCCAAGGCGACTTGAAAGCCCTCGGCAGCAACGTTCAGACGTTCCAGCGCGGCGAGATAGCGTTCATCCTGCTTGAGAGCGGCCGCCCGTTGGTAGGCGTCGTGGGCACGGCGAAAGGCGCCCTTTGCCTCGTGAGCCAGTCCCAAATTGTACCAGGCCAAGTCATTCTCTTGATTGACCAGAACAGCGTTGTTCCACTGTTTCATCGCTTCATCCCAGTTACCGTTCCGGGCTGCTCGATTGCCCAATTTGAGTTCCGCCGCGCCCGGTCCCCAGGCTTGACTGGCCAACTCGACTTCAACCGGTGCTTCATGGGGCGCCAAAGAAGCCACGACAAGCGCAGCAGACTCCTTTGTCAACCGGGCGAAGACCTGCGATCGGGACGTCGGACCGGATCCGGTGGTCTGCAACTCGCCTTCGTAGAACGACTCGACCGAGTTCTGATCGATCACACGCCCGGTTCGCACATCCAGGAGTTTGTATTGGATTGCCGCCACGATTCGGGGATCGCCAACACGCACCGTGACGCTGCCGAGCGACTGACCGCTGGCTTCAATCCGGAGGCGGCCCGCCAAGACCGTTTCGGCGCCAATTCGGCGAGCGGCTGCGAGAATGGCTGGCATGTTTGCCGAACCGTTCTCGAAACGCAGCCGAGCGGGCGCGGCAGGCAACAAATCTCGTTCGCTGGCGATTTCATAGGCGCCGGAACGGGCGATCCCATCCACAATCACCTGCTGCGCCGTGGCGCGCATGCTAGCAGGCCCGGTGATGTCCAAGACAACGAGGCGCCGCATGGGCGCGACGACTCGCGCGGGCCGCAACTGCGTGAAGGACGCCTTCTGCGCTGCGCAGCCTGACAAGGCAATGGCGAGACAGTAGACGCACGGGAGCAGTGTGTTTCGACACATGGACGGGTAGATCCCTTGAAGTGCGTATGAACCGAACGGCTGTTAGCGTAAGGGATGCGCGACGCCACATTTCGTGTTCTCAGGTCTCCCGAAACGGGCGGTCGGCTGTCAACAGTCCTTCGGCCAAAGAACCGGTTGAGGATCAGAGAAATGTGGGAAGATGTAGCGATTATGGGGTCCGCCTCGAGCGAATCCACTTCTTGTCGCGCGGCGCGGAGCCAGTGGTATGCGAAATGGCCACAAGACTCAGTTGGCTGCGCCCAACCCCGCACATGCCTATATTGCCCATCCTATTTGACCGTGACTCGAAGATCACTCTGCAGGATCGGGACAAGATAAACCGAGACCATTGTCAGATAGCCTGTTCGACCCGATGTTGGCGTGAGTTCGCCAGGGCCACATGCACTCGGCTTTTTTGCGCTGTTCCGATTCACGATCATCTCGTTGCGATCCACACGCTAGCAGTTTTGTGCGATACGACTCCACGCCGTGCGCTTGTCGAGTGGGTCGGTCTTGTGATCGGTACTAGTTTTGGGAGCTTGAAATGACTCGAACGTTTTACACAAGGTTGTTGATG
>JASMLW010000052.1 GCA_030748485.1 Pirellulaceae bacterium | reverse complement strand
TCTTCGTCGGCTACGGCATCACCGCCAAAGACCCCGCCTACGACGACTACGCCGACATCGACGTCAAAGGCAAAGTCGTGCTGATGCTCCGCAAAGAGCCGCAGCAGGGGAATCCCCACAGCGGCTTCGCCGGCCTCAACGCCTCCCGCCACGCGACCTTTCGCAGCAAGGTGCTCAACGCCGTGAAACACGGGGCGGCGGCCGTCATCATGGTCAACGACAACTACGGCGCGGTTATCAATCAGGGCAAGGCCGAGAGTTCCTGGAAGAAAGCCGTCGCCGAATTCAAGGGCGTGGCCGACGAGCTGGCGGCCGCGGACAGCCCCTCCAAAGAACTTCGCGACAAAGTCGGCAAAGCGGCCGAACGAATCAAAGCGCTCGGCGACTCGCTCGACGGCGATTTCGATCAGATCATCACGTTGAACGAAGCGGGCGGGGGTTCGATCACGAAAAAGGCTCCCGTCTTCTTCGCCAAACGCTCGGAAATCGACGCGATCGTCACCGCGTCGCTGGGAAAATCACTGGTCGAACTGGAAGCCGCCATCGACAAGGACCTCAAGCCCGTCAGCGGCCTGATCAGCGATTGGAAGGTGACCTGCGAAGCGAACATTCGGATTGAGAAAACGGGGGCCAAGAACGTTGTGGGCGTCCTCGAGGGCGAAGGTCCGCTGGCGGACGAGACAATCGTCGTCGGAGCTCACTACGACCACTTGGGCATGGGAGGCGCGGGCTCGCTGGCCCCGTGGACCAAGGAGATCCACAACGGAGCCGACGACAACGCCTCGGGTTCCTCGGCGCTGCTGGAAGTGGCCCGCTACTTTGGCTCGCGGCAGGAGAAGCCCAGCCGCCGGCTCGTTTTCATCGCGTTCAGCGGCGAAGAGCGCGGACTGCTCGGCAGCGCCTACTATGTGGCCAACCCGCGATTCGCGCTGGAGGACACGGTGGCCATGGTCAACATGGACATGGTCGGTCGACTCGCCGACCATAAGTTGATCGTCCATGGAACGGGAACGGCCACGCAGTTCGATCCACTCGTTGACGAGCTGAATGAGTTGCACAAGTTCACGATCACGAAAAAGCCGAGCGGATTCGGGCCCAGCGACCACACGTCGTTCTACACGAAGAAGATCCCCGTACTGCATATCTTCACCGGCACGCACAAGGACTATCACCGTCCCAGCGACGACTACGAAAAGGTCAATGTGAAAGGGATGCGGCGGATCACACACTTCGTCACGGACATCGTCGAACGAACGGTCGAATCGAAGGAGCGGCCGGAGTACAAGGCGACTCGCCCCCCCCGCCAAGCCAGTCGCGGCAAGCCCCGGCCCTATTTTGGTTCGCTCCCCGACTTCAGCCGCACGGTCAAGGGATACGCCATCATGGGCGTGGGCCCCGGCAGCCCCGCCGAAAAAGCCGGTTTGAAAGAGGGCGACGTGATCGTCAAGGTGGGCAAGCACGACATCGTAGCCGGTTTAGAGGATTTCGACGTGGCGCTGCGGGAATTCAAGGCTGGTGAGAAAGTCAAAGTCGTCGTGAAGCGTGGAGACAAGGGCGAGAAAACGGTGACGCTCGAGGTGACACTCGGCCAACCGCGTTAATTGGGGTTTACCCGTCGCGACCGACTCGGCAAAATACCGCCCGCTCGCGGCAGCCCCGCGGAGGATTTGATAACTGTTGCGCCATGGATGGCGCCTAAGGGCCCCGGCCCCATAGCAAGGGAGTGCTATCGTGAAATCTATCACCCGCAGCTTGGCAATCGGATTGACCTTGGTCGTCCTCGCCCCCCTCTCAGCCCGCGCTCAAGGAACCAATGTCGCCGTCCTGGACATTGGTCTGATCTTCAAGAATCACCAGCGTTTCAACCAATCGATGGAACGCATCAAAGCAAAGATCGATGCGTTCGAAGCCCAACTGAAAACATCGGGCAAGTCTCTGCAGACCTCGAGCGAGAAGCTCAAGCAATTCAATCCGGGCACTGCGAGCTACAAGGCGGAAGAGGCGCGGATCGAGAAACTCGCCTCCGACCTGCAACTGCAAAAGCGACTGAAGACGAAGGAGTTTCTCGAGGAAGAAGCGCGCGTCTACTACCAGGCCTACAACGAAGTGCTGCGGGTCGTCTCCGTGTTCTGCGAGCAGCACAACATCGGCTTGGTGATCCGCTACAACAGCACGCAGATCGATCCCACCAAACGGGAGTCCGTGCTGCAGGGCGTCAATCGAGCAGTCGTATTTCAGGACCGGCTCGATATCACCAAGGACATCCTCGCTGAGCTGAATCGAGGCGCGCCGGCTCCCCGCAACGCGGGTCGAGTCGGACCACAGCTGCCGCGGCCGCGCTGATTCAGCACGGAATCTCTGCGCGAAGCCGAGTCCCGTGTCCCCGCCTGAAAGTCTCACCTTGAACTACACAGCTCGCCGCCAACAAACCATCGCCCAGCCGACCCATATCGACGGTGTCGGGTATTGGAGCGGGCGACCCATCCGTGTCTCATTCCGACCCGCGGTGGAAAACGGCGGAATCTTCTTTGTTCGAGACGACTTGGCCGACCACCCCGTCATTGCGGCCACCGCGGCCAACCGGGCCGAGACGCCCTTGCGGACGTCGCTGCAGTTCGGTGAGCATCGAGTCGAGATGGTCGAACACGTCATGGCTGCGCTGCATGCGCTGCGGATCGACAACTGCGAAGTGGGGGTCACCGCGGAGGAGATGCCCGGCTGCGACGGTTCGAGCCAGGCGTTCGTCGACGCCATCGACCAAGCCGGTGTGGCTGTGCAAACAACCGCGGTCGAACGGTTGGCGATCGACAGGGTCGTCCGCGTCGGCGACGACCAATCGTGGCTCGAGGCGCGGCCCACATCGCCGGGCTCCGGGCTCAATGTCGAATACCATCTGGACTTCAGCGATCACCCGGCGATCGGCAAACAGTCACTTCGCCTCGACGTCACACCGGCCAGTTTTCGCAGCGAGTTGGCGGCGGCGCGGACATTTGTCTTAGAAGAGCAGGCGGCCTCGTTGCAACAAAAAGGCCTGGCGCTGCACGTCACGTGCCGCGACCTGCTCGTCTTCGACGACGATGGCCCGATCGGCAACACGCTCCGCTACACGGACGAGTGTGTCCGCCACAAGACACTCGACGTCGTCGGCGACCTGGCGCTGGCCGGCCGCCGAATCGACGGTCAGGTGATCGCCTTTCGGAGTGGACACCGGCTGAATTGCGAACTCGTTGAAACCCTCCTCGAAACCCACGCCACGACCTTTCCTCCCCTATCCGCTTAGCAAGCTCTCCCGCCGGCAGGACCATGTCCACAAACATCTCGCCGCTCGCCTCAGTTGACCCTCGAGCTCAAATCGACGACGGAGTCACTGTGGGGCCGTTCTGCCTGGTCGGGCCGCGGGTGACCATCGGGCCGGGAACGGAGCTGATTAGCCACGTGACCGTGACTGGTCGGGCGACGATCGGGTCCGACAATCGTTTCTATCCGGGCGCGGTGATCGGAGCCGAACCGCAGGACCTGAGTTTTCGTCAGAGTGACACGTCGGTGGTGATCGGGGATCGAAATACGATCCGTGAAGCGGTCACGGTCAATCGCGGCACGGAGAAGGAAGATGGAGTCACCGAAGTCGGCGACGATTGCTTCCTGATGGCTTGCTGCCACATCGCACACGACTGCAAGATCTCCAACCGCGTCGTGATCGCCAACGGCACGTTGCTCGGCGGACACGTCCACATCCACGACGACGCAACCCTCTCGGGCGGGTGCGGAGTGCATCATTTCGCCACGATCGGCAGTTACGCTTTCGTGGGCGGGTTGAGCCGCGTGCTGCACGACGTCCCGCCTTACATGCTCGCCGACGGCAGCCCGGCGCGGCCGCGGTGCATTAACGTCGTGGCGCTCCGCCGCAACGAGTTCCCGGCGGATGTGATCGACTCGCTCGCGCAGGCGCACAAACTTCTCTTTCGCAGCAAAGTGGGTGTCGACGTCGCTCGCGAGAAGCTCCGCGACAAAGGCATCATGGTCCCAGCGGTGAACCAGCTGTTGACCTTTATACAAATGCAACACGAGGGCCGTCACGGCCGCAGTCGAGAACGCCGGAGAGCCGCATGAATCCCCTACGTGTCGCCGTCATCGGCGCTGGCCATCTGGGAAGAATACACGCCCGCCTGCTCGGCGAAGTCGAAAACGTCGATGTCGTGGCGATTGTCGATCCTGTCGAGCCGGCGCGACGAGCCATCGCGGACGCCGCCGGAGCCGTCCACGCGGCCCGCATCGAAGACGCCCCGGAAATCGACGCCGCCGTCGTCGCCGCGCCAACCGCCCTGCACCATCGCTTGGTCAAGCAACTGCTCCAGGCCGGCGTTCATGTGCTGGTTGAAAAACCGATCGCCGAGAACACCTGGCAAGCCGATGAACTGCTGGCCGCCGCCGCCGGGACACAAACCGTCTTGCAGGTGGGCCACTCGGAACGATTCAATCCAGCCTGGACCGTCGCGCGCCAAGAGATCGAGTCGCCCACGTGGATCAACGCCGTCCGCTGCGGCCCGTACAGCTTTCGCTCAACTGAAGTCGGCGTCGTGCTCGACCTCATGATTCACGACATCGACTTGGTCCTCGACCTCGTCCAATCTCCACCCGAACAGATCGAGGCGACGGGCGGAGTCGTCTTCGGTCCTCACGAGGATTGGGCGCAGGCCAGCATTCGTTTCGCCGACGGCTGCTGGGCGACGTTCGTCGCGTCACGAGTCGAGGTGGAGGGGCGGCGCCGCATGCAGATCCGCTCTTCACAAACGTGTGCTGACCTCGACTTCGGAGCCGGCGCAGCGCGATTCGTAACTCGCCGCCCGGCCGCGAATCACTTCCGGCCCGACGAGGTCGCGATCGCCGATCGGGCCGATTGGAAAGAACGCCTCTTTTCTGACTTGCTCGAGATCGACGAGCGCGAACCGTCGTCCTGGAACGCGATCCTCGACGAGCAGCGCGACTTTGTCGACGCCATCAAGCGCGGCGAGGCCCCCCGAGTCAGCGGGCGGCAAGGACGCGACGCGCTGGCGGTCGCCGAGCGTATCATCGACCAAATCACAAACGGTCGCGGCGGACTCCGACGGGCGGGCTGAGCCAGCCTGGGCCATCACCAACGCTCGGCCCACGAAGTAATCGACGACGGCGTGCTCGACGACGGCGCGCTCGACGACGGCTACGCGATCGACGCCAGCGTTTGATTCAGCGTCGCGCTGGGTCTCATCGTCGCCGACACGAGGTCCTCGCAGGGGAGGTAGTAACCGCCGATATCGACCGGCTCGCCCTGCGCCGCGATCAGTTCGTCGAGAATCCGCTGCTCGTTGTCGGCCAGCGCCTGAGCCAGCGGCGCGAAGCGGGCCTGCAAGTCGGCGTCCGTCGATTGCTCCGCCAAAGCTTGGGCCCAGTACATCGCCAGGTAGAAATGGCTGCCGCGGTTGTCGAGTTCATTGACTTTCCGCGAGGGAGACTTGTTGTTTTCGAGGAACCGGCAATTGGCTGTGTTGAGGGCGGCCGCCAAGACTTGAGCTCGGCCGTTTCCCGTCGTCTCCGCGTAATGCTCCAACGATTCGGCCAAGGCCAGAAACTCGCCCAGCGAATCCCACCGCAAGTGCCCTTCCGCGACGAACTGCTGTACGTGTTTCGGCGCCGACCCGCCGGCTCCCGTTTCAAACAATCCGCCGCCTTGCATCAGCGGCACGATCGACAACATCTTGGCGCTCGTCCCCAACTCCAGGATGGGAAACAGATCGGTCAGATAGTCGCGGAGCACGTTGCCCGTCACCGAAATCGTGTCCTTGCCGGCGCGGACGCGGGCGAGTGTAAAGCGAGTCGCCTCGACCGGCGGCAGAATGAGCATTTCCAGGTCGCTCGTCTCGTGGTTCTGCAAACAGCGATTGACTTTCTCAATCAATTGCCGATCGTGAGCGCGTTTGTCGTCGAGCCAAAAGACGGCGGGAGATTGGGTCGCGGTCGCCCGTCTCACAGCCAACTTGACCCAATCCTCGACGGCGGCGTCCTTGACCTGGCACATCCGAAAGATATCGCCCTCGTCGACCGGCAGCGACAACAGAATCCGACCGTCTGATCCGACGACTCGAACAACGCCGGTCTCGGCCATCTCAAACGTCTTGTCATGGGAGCCGTACTCCTCGGCCTTCTGAGCCATCAAGCCGACATTGGCGACGGCTCCCATCGTGGAGGGATCAAAAGCGCCGTGCTGTCGGCAGTCGTCCATTGCGACCTGATAGACGCCCGCATAGCTTCGATCGGGAATCACGGCCTTCATGTCGTGCAATTGCCCGTCGGGCCCCCACATCCGCCCCGACTCGCGAATCGCCGCCGGCATCGATGCATCGATGATCACGTCACTCGGCACGTGCAAGTTGGTGATTCCCAAATCGGAGTTGACCATCGCCAACCTGGGCTGAGCCGCGTAGCAGGCCTCAATGTCCGCTTCGACCTCGGCTCGCTCCCCACCCGGCAACGACTGAATCTTGTTCACCAGATCACCAAACCCGTTATTGGGATCGACCCCCAGTTGATCGATTTTCCAGGCGTGCTTGGTGAACACGTCCCTGAAGAACACTTCCACCGCATGGCCAAAAATAATCGGATCGGAGACCTTCATCATGGTCGCCTTGAGGTGCAGCGAGAACAGCACGTCCCGCTGTTTGGCGTCGGCGATCTGATCAGCGAGAAACGCGCGCAACTTCTTGCGGCTCATCACAGCTGCATCGATCACTTCGCCGGCTTGCAACGTGGCGTTTTCCCTCAGCGTGGAGGTCGCGCCGGACGTGTCGACCAATTGGATGCGAAACTCGGTGGCCTCGGCAACCGTCGCCGACACTTCGCTGCCCAAAAAATCACCGCTGGGCATCGACGAAACGTGCGACTTGGAATCGGCCGTCCAGGCTCCCATGCGATGCGGGTTCTGCTTCGCGTACGCCTTCACGGCCGCGGCCGCTCGCCGGTCCGAGTTGCCTTCGCGGAGCACCGGATTGACGGCGCTTCCCTTGATCTTGTCGTAGCGAGCCCGCGCGGCGAGTTCGTCGTCCGACTGAGGCTCGTCGGGATAATCGGGCAAGTTGTACCCGGCTCCCCGCAACTCGGCGATCGCCGCTTTCAACTGCGGAATGGACGCCGAAATGTTCGGCAACTTGATGATGTTTGCGGAGGGCGTCTGGGCCAGCTCGCCCAGCTCGGCCAGCGCGTCGCGTTGCTGTTGCTCGGCCGTTAGACACTCGGGAAAGGCGGCGACGATGCGGCCCGCCAGCGAAATGTCGCGCGTCTCGATCTCCACGCCACAGGGGCGGGCGAACGCCTGAATGATCGGCAGCAACGAGCGAGTCGCCAGCGCCGGGGCCTCGTCCGTCAACGTATAGATGATTCTGTGAGCTGACATGTTTCTTTCTGCGGCGTGAGGCGAGTTGCGAGTTTCGCGGGCGGTCTGAGGTGAGAGTTCGCATTGTAGAACTCCACATCCCGATTTGACGACCCCCGGTCAGCGACGAGCCCAAGCCAACCATTTTTCGAACGCGCTCTTGATCAAGGGGGTGAGCCGCGTGCGGTTGTACTGATCGCCGAGTTTGCGAATCGCCTCCGCCTGAGTCGGGTAAGGATGGATCGTCGCGGCGAGCTTGCCGAGTCCCAAGCCGTGCGTCATGGCGAATGTCAGATGACCGATCATGTCGCCGGCGTTAGCCGCCACGACAGTCGCACCGAGAATCTGATCGCCGCCGCGTTTTGTGTGCACCCGCACGAAGCCCTCGTCCTCACCCTCCAAGATGGCGCGATCGATTTCGCTTAGCGGTTGAGTGTAGGTGTCGATCGCAACACTCCGCCGATCAGCCTCCCGTGGATCGATACCGACGTGCGCCAATTCGGGCGACGTGTAGGTCGACCAGGGAACGACCAACCTGCTGACCCGGCCGCGACCGCGGAATAGGGCGTTCTGAATGACGATGCGCGCCATGAAGTCGGCCGAGTGTGTGAACTTGTAGTCCGAGCAGACGTCGCCGGCCGCGTAGATACGCGAGTTGGTGGTTTGCAAGCGGTCGTTCACAACGACTCCTCGCCGCGTGTCGTATTCCACGCCGACATGCTCCAGCCCCAGCCCGTCGACGTTGGGGCTGCGACCGATACCGACCAGGAGTTGGTCGCCGACAATCTCGACCTCGTTTCCCGCTTGCTCGACGACGACAACGGTTTCTTCGCCGCGCCGTTCGACTCGCTTCGCGATCGCGTTGAGGACCAGGTCGACGCCGTCGCGTTCGAGCGCGGACTGAACGATCAGCGCGGCGTCTTCTTCTTCGCGCGCCAGGATATGCGACTCCCGTTCGATCTGCGTCACCTGCGACCCGAGGCGAGCGAACGATTGCGCCATCTCGGTTCCGATGGGTCCGCCGCCAATGACGACCAGCCGCGGGGGCAATTCCGTCAGTGAAAAAACGGATTCGTTTGTCAGGTAGGAGACTCCATCGAGCCCTGGGATCGGCAGTTCAGCCGCCCGCGCGCCGGTCGCGATGACGGCTCGCTTGAACGACAGCCGTTGGCCCGCGACTTCGACCGCGTCGTCCGCGACGAAATGTCCGCCGCCAAGGAACACATCGATTCCCAGCTGTTGAAAACGGGCGGCCGAATCGTGCTCGCTCATCTCGCCGCGCAACCGCCTCATTCGCTCCATCGCCCGTCCAAAGTCGACGCGCCAATCGCCTACGCGGACGCCGAATTCGGCGGCGTCGCGAACGGCCGCCGCCGCGCGGGCCGCACTGATGACGCCCTTGGACGGCACGCAGCCGACATTGAGGCAGTCGCCGCCCATCAACTCGCGTTCGACCAAGGCGACTTTCGCGCCGACCCCGGCCGCTCCCGCCGCTGTCACCAAGCCGGCCGGACCGGCTCCGATGACGACCAGGTTATAGCGGCCCGCCGGCCGCGGGTTGACCCAGTCCGGTGGATGAACGTGAGATTCGAGACGACGGTTGTGCTCGTCATAGGGCTGCAATTGGATCAAGTCGGCCATTCGATTCCTTCTCCAGCAGTCTTTAGCAATTCCGATTGAGTGGCCGCTCGGCCTATTCGACTGTTGTCTTGGACGGCTCGGCGACGTTGCGAGCGAAGCGACCCATGATCCACTTGACGATGAATGGAAAGAGACCCAACAGCGAGAAAGCGATGATCGTATTCCAGGTCAACACGCCGCCGGCTCCGCGCTCGGCCAGCGTGGCGAGATCGGGAACGCTGGCTCCCGCGGAAAGATAGACGATCGTACCCGGCAGCATGCCGAGTTGACTGACCCACCAAAACGTTGTGGCCCTCATCGGCGTCAGCCCCATCACGATGTTGATCACAAAGAAGGGCGCGGCCGGAATCAATCGGAGTGTGAACAAGTAGAACGCACCCTGCCGGCGAAGATTCTCGTTGAACGCCGTCAGCCGATCGCCGAAGCGGCGCTGGACGCTGCCACCCAGCAGGTGGCGACTGAGCAAGAACGCGATGGTGGCTCCCGCGGTCGACGCGAAACTGACCAAGAAAACGCCCTGCACCGCGCCGAAGTACCAGCCGTAGACAAGTGACAGCCCAGCGGCGCCCGGCAACGACAGTCCCGTGACCAGCACGTACAGCGTGAAGGCCGCGCCGTAAACGAGTACGAGGTGATCTCGCTGAAACTCGCGCAGCTGCGTTTCTCTTTGAGCGAGATTCTCCAACGAGAGTGAATCACCGAACCGAACGTAGCCCAGCGCGATGACGGCCAAGAGAAGACACAACAAGGCGATCCGCACGACTTGGGAGCGCTTTGACGTCGCCGCTGGTTCCTCATAGTCCATGCGGGTCTTACCTTCTCCTGGCCAACGATGCGTTGATGACGAGTTTCCCGACGGTCATCGAATGGGTACACCATCGTAGCGACAATCGACACGCGCGTCCGTAAGGGAGATCACACGCTTGGAGAGCGAGAAGATTCCGCCGCGGCGGCGCTCGAGCCCGTGAGAACTCGGCGATGCCGTTTCTGCTAGAATGACTCGATTCAATCACGCCGCAACTCGACCAATCGGGGAGTTCCAACCTGGCTGCGTTATCTCCCAACCAAATCGGCGACCGAGTCAACGGTCGCAACCTACTTTACAGAGTCGTGGGTTGCGCCCTGATTCCGACATCGCTGCTGCTGTGGTGGGTGTCGTACAAATTCTTTCGATTCTGTTTCTATGTAGCTCTGGCCACGATTACCGAATCGGCTGACGTCATCTCGTTGTGGATGTCGATTTTCGCGCTCGCCGTTCTCGCCTTTGAAGGAAGTCGTTATCGGGAGAAACTGTTCAATGTGAACAACTACCTCGAATCCGACATGTTCGACAACTTTCTCATGGAGTCCCAGAGCGCGCGCACGGCCAGTTACTACTTTGGCCATCCAACAGTCGTCGCTTATTGGCTGAGTCAGTTTTTCTACGCGGCGCCGCGAACGGCCGTGCTGTCGATTCACTATCTCCGCTCGCGTCTGCCGACGGATGAAGAGGCGTTCGTGAACGCCGCGCGGATTCTGCGGGAACTGAAGGAGTCCCACGAGTGGTCGCCTGCGATCCAATACCGGCGGCACGTCGACGCTGTGCTGATCCTCGACGCGCTCCACCTGATCTGGACGAAAGAAGAGCACGGGCAAGTCGTGCTTCGCTACCCAGCTGGGGAAGCGTAAGAATCCGCATTCATCGGGGGCGAAGCTTCGGCAGCAACGACGGCGCGGGGCGGGGCGGCAGCTGGCGAACGAGGGAGCCGGTGGCTTTCCCTACCGCGAATCGGGCTTGCGGCTCCCCAACTCAACAATCCACTTGCCGTTGGCGTCGGCCGCGGCGCGCGACATGCCAGCCGTGTTGAAATCGAGCGCGATGTTGCCGTCCTTGTCGACCGCGATTATCCCGCCCATTCCGGGCTTGAGCGTCTTGTGCATGGCGGCGTGAGCCGCAGCGCGTAGTGATTGCTGCTTGTATTCCATTCGCGCCGATACATCGTGGGCGATCGCGTGGCGGATGTAGTGTTCTCCCACCCCGGTGCACGACACGGCGCAGGTGCGATTGTCGGCGTACGTCCCCGCTCCGATGATGGGTGAGTCGCCGACGCGACCGTACTTCTTATTCATCAGTCCGCCCGTCGACGTCCCGGCGGCGAGATTGCCGTGACTGTCCAGGGCGACGCAGCCCACGGTGCCCTGCTCTTTGGCCTTGATCGCTTTCCATCGCTTGATCTGGGCGTCGGTGCGAAAGTAATCGTTGTCGACCAGGTCGACTTTCATCTCTTCGGCGAAGCGGTCGGCTCCGTGCGCGGCGAGCAAGACATGTCTTGTTTCGGTCATCACCAGGCGAGCGAGCGAGATCGGATTCTTGGCGATCCGCACGCTGGCGACGGCTCCGCAGGCTTTCGTGCGACCGTCCATGATCGAAGCGTCCAACTCAGCCCCGCCTTCGCTGTTCAGCACCGCGCCTCGCCCGGCGTTGAAGATGGGGTCGTCTTCGAGTTCTCGGATCACTCGCTCGACCGCGTCCAAACTCGATCCTCCCCCTTCCAGAACGCCGACCCCAAGTTTCAGGACTCGAGTCAGGGCGGCCTTCCGCGCCGTCCGCTGCTTTGGCGTCCACCGCGCCGGATCCCCTCCAGCGCCGCCGTGAATGGCGATCGCGTATTTGGGTGTCTCCGCCGCTAAGGGCGCGGTCAGGTATCCGATCAGAAGCACTGCCAGAGCAAAGGTCCGCATGAAGACTCCCCCAATGGAATTCGCGAGTAAGGTTTACGAGCCGCGCCGCCGCGCCTCTCATCTTACTCGGTTTGAATGGCGACGAGCAGCTTACGCGTCGCCGCGGAGGAGATCGAGAACTCGCTGCAAATCGCCCGGCACGGGGGCCTGGAACTGGATGGGCTGGCCGCTCGCCGGATGCGTCAACGACAACTTGTGGGCGTGCAGCGCCTGGCGGTCCAGACTGACCGCCTCCGTCGCGCCCCGCCGCAACTCGGCGCCTGTGATCGTCGACCGACCACCGTAAAGCCGATCGCAGAGCACGGGTAATCCCACGTGCGCGAGATGAAGACGGATCTGATGAGTCCGCCCCGTTTTCGGCCGCGCTCGCACCAACGCGAAGCCGCCGAACCGCTCGATCACCTCGTAGAACGTCTCGGCCGATCTGGATGTCGCGTGCCCCGCGCGAATGGCCTTCTTCTCTCGCCGGTAGGGGTGCGCTCCGATGGGCTGGTCGATCCGATCGCCATCGCGGTCAGGTGAGCCGACGACGATGGCGAGATACTCCTTCTCAACGCGACGAGCTTCAAACTGCGCCGCCAATTGCAGATGAGCACTATCGGATTTGGCGACGACGATCACGCCGCTCGTGTCGCGATCGAGTCGATGGACAATGCCCGGACGCGCCGGACCGCCCACCGAACTGAGTTGGCTCTGAAAGCGAAAGGCCAGCGCCGCCGTCAATGTGCCCGACCAATGTCCCTTGGACGGATGCACCACCATGCCGGGCGGTTTGTCGATCGCCGCCAAATGCTCGTCCTCGTAGATCACGGAAAGCGGGATCTCTTCCGGTTCGGGCCCGTCCCGCGGCAAGTCAGGAACCGTCACGCTCAACTGCTCGCCCGCCCGCAACCGATGGGACGCTTTCGTCCGCCTGCCGTCCACGTGGACGCCCGCCGCGTTGATGGCCTTCCGCAAGTGCGTGCGGCTGAATTGGGGGAGCTCCCGCGCTAGATAAGCGTCCAGACGCATTCCTGCGTCCTCGTCCGCCACCGCGAAATACTGAACAGTCGCATCGCCAGCATCGGAACTCGACATGAGATCGACGACCGCCCAGCTAAGGTGAGCTCGTTACGGCTGGTTGCCGGCGCCGGCGCCGCCGTCTTTCGCGGCGGAGTCTTTGGCAGCGCCGTCCTTTGCAGCGCCGTCCTTTGCTGCGCCGTCCTTTGCTGCGCCGTCCTTATCGCCGTCCTTTGCAGCGCCGTCCTTTGCAGCGCCGTCCTTTGCAGCGCCGTCCTTCGCTGCGCCGTCTTTTGCCGCGCCGTCTTTATCGCCGTCCTTGTCCGCCGCGCCGCCATCACTTGGCTCGACATCGATGATCGAATCGAACAAATCCGACGTTTCGCCCGGGAAAGAAAAGTCGGGGCGGTCGGGCAATTCGTCCAAGTTTTCGGGCGTCTGCCAAGTACCTGGATCACCGGGGTCGAATGACTCAGCCTCAGCAAACCAGGCGTACCAGTCTTTCTCTTGGAGAGTCTCAATTCGCTTAAGGGATTTGCTCGCCAGTTCGGCGTAGGCGGAATCGCTTGAGGCAACCTGTTTGTACTGTCCTTTGGCTTCGTCGGCGTCTCCGCGCGTTTCGTAGACCAATCCCAAGCCGATGACGCCCAGATCGTGCAGCATCGAGCCCGCCGGTGCGGACTTGATGACGGCTGAATAATGTTCCTTGGCTTCGGCGAGATCCTCTTCGGCGCTTTTGCGATCGCGAAAGATGCTGCGCGACGCGCTGGCCAGTCGCAGGTCGGCTAGATTGAGTCGAGCCCATTGCGCCGGCTTCGCACTTTCGGATTCAGCGACCGTTTTGAGAGCCGAGCCATCATCACCCTGGGTGTAGGACGCCTCAAAAAACTCGTCCCAGTCCGAGCCGCCTCGACGGGTTTGGTCATTGATGTAGAGAAAAGTGAAGAGCAGCGCGAAGAGCGCGACCGCCCCACCGACGTAGAACTTCAAATTGGGGCCCGCATCGATCAACTTGTTGCCGACGTAATCGGCAAGCGTGTTGGTTTTGATTTCGTGACGCCGTTCCGCTTTCATGTCTGTTTCCCGCCGTTCAAGAGGCCATCTCCACCGCCGGGGTGGCAGCGCGCAAGTATAGGGGTGGCTGTGGAATAGCGTCAAGGCCGGGGGCCGCGTGAAGCGAGTCGGCCGCTCCTGTGTACGATGACTTTCCAAGGCGCCTTCCCAGGCCGTCGTACTGGCGCCTCCCAGGGCCATCGATGGGCGGCGGCGCATCAAATCGCCGCGTTCTCTGCACGTCAGAATGCCGGCGGCGAGCCGACTGGTCCGACGCCCCCCAGGGGCAACTGGGGCGTGGCGGCGGACGCCGCGGCGGCCCCTTCCCGCGACTTGAGCCGCCCACTACGATCTCGTCCATGCCCGGGCTCAATCCTCCCCAACAACAGGCGGTTTCCACACTCAGCGGACCCCTGCTCGTGTTGGCGGGAGCCGGCACGGGCAAGACGCGCGTGGTCACATTCCGCATCGCCAACCTGATCCGGAACGGCACGCCGCCGGAGCGGATCTTGGGTGTGACTTTCACCAACAAGGCGGCCGGCGAGATGCAGGAACGCGTGGGAGAGCTGCTCCGCAAGTCGGTCAAGACGCGCCCGCAAATCTGCACTTTCCATTCGTACTGCGTGCAAATGCTCCGTCGCCACATTAAGCGGCTGGGCTACCCGAATAACTTTCCCATCTACAGTCGCGGCGACCAGGAGAGTCTGGCTCGACGCGTGCTGCAGGAGATTCGCAGTCCCCAGTCGGCGCTCCGGCAAGGCGACCTGCTGTACTTCATCGGCCATTGGAAGGCACGCGGGATTCGTCCCGCCGCCGCGGCTCGCCTCGCCCAGACCGACCGCGAGCACCTGGCGGCCAGCGCGTACAGGCGATACCAACGCATGCTCCAACAGCTGGGGGCCGTCGATTTCGATGACATCTTGCTGCTCGCCGAAGACCTCCTCAACAAAAACGACGAAGTGCGCGGTGAGGAGTCCGAACGCTTCCAACACATCCTGGTGGACGAGTATCAAGACACGAATCGCACTCAATACCACATCATCGCAGCGTTGGCGGAAGAGCATCGAAACCTGTGCGTCGTCGGCGACGACGATCAATCGATCTACGCTTGGCGCGGTGCGGAGGTCGAGCACATCTTGCGGTTTAAGCAGGATTGGCCCGACGCCACCGTCGTCAAACTCGAACAGAACTACCGCTCGACCGCTGAGATCCTCGATCTCTCCAACCGGCTGATTGGATTCAACAAGGTGCGCCACGAGAAGACTCTCGAGGCGGCGCGGTCGGGTGGTCCCAAGCCGCGCATCGAACAGTACGTGAACGAGCAAGTCGAAGCGGAAGAAGTCGTCGCCGCGATCCTCCGCCGGTCGCGGCGGAGCGGTTTGGATTTTCGCGACTTCGCCGTGTTGTTCCGCACCAACGAACAGCCGCGACTCTTCGAACAGGAGCTGCGACGCAACAACGTGCCCTACGTTTTGCTGGGCAGCAAGTCTTTCTTCGATCGTCGCGAGATCAAGGAGCTCACCGCCTATCTGCGCGTTGTCGCCTACCCGAAGGACGAAGTGTCCCTGCGGATGATCCTCAACTCGCCGCCGCGGGGCATCGGTTCGCGAGCGATGGAAAAACTACTCGCCGCCAAGAGCGACTCGTCGACCTTGTGGGACGTGCTCGCCGACCCACCGGCGATTTCTCGTTCAGCCCAGCGCGGCGTGAAGGAGTTTCGCGATTTGATCGCGTCCCTGCGCGCCAAGACGAGACCTCGATTGGCGAAAGATCTCGTGAGCAGCCTGCTCCAGAGGATCCATTACGATCAAGATTTGGAGCGGGTCTACAAGACCCCGACCGAACTCGAGCAGCGACGCTCGGCGATCGGCGAGTTTCAGCAGTCCTACGATCAGTTTCTGAGTCGATCAAACAACCCAAAACTGCGGGCGTTCATCGACGAGTTGACGTTG
>JASMLW010000051.1 GCA_030748485.1 Pirellulaceae bacterium | reverse complement strand
CGACGACAAGACATTTTACCTTGGACGCCGATTCGCGAAGGATTCGTAGTGCAGCATGTTCCATCAGGTCACTCCACCCACAGTCACGTTCACGTAGTCATGTTCGCTAGGTCTCCAAGCACGCAAAACCAAACGGGCGGGGAAGGGTCCAATCGATGCCTCTCGCCCCATCCCCATCCAGCGCGGTCACACCGTTTTCGTGTGAAAACAAAACCTGATCGCTTTCCAGCGCGACGACTCGCTTCACATACGAAAACCCCGTATGAACGCAGTCGCCCACCACGATCGCGTCGCGCGTGCCATAGACGGCTCGATCGCCGACATACTGAAAGTCGTGGATGTCCGGATCGGCCAGCTCTCGTTCGATGCGGGCGACCGGTTGTTTTCCGTTACCGATGTCGATCGCAACAACCGCGCCCCGCCGCAACAGCGTGGCTAGCAACACCTTGTCGGACTTCCATCTCAGCGAGTTCAAGTGCGCCGTGTTATGGTCAATCTCTTGAGTGAGCTGCCTGGACGCCCAATCTTTGCTGTCGACGAATGACGGAGCCGCGGCAAGCCCGTCGCGATGCGCCCACCAAGCCCAGGTTGCCTCCCCCTCGAGATCAAGAGAGAACACCACGTCCAAGGTAGCGCTGGCGACCAATAACCGCTGGCCGTGCTGCAAGCAGGCGTGAAAAGAATAGATCCACGGGTGATAGACTGACTGAATCAACTCACCGCCCTCGCGATCCCAGATCTCAATCGAGTTGCGGCGGCCGACGACCAACATCCCCTCGTAGTCGCCAACCAAGACGACTCGTCTGGCGGGCGTTCCGGGCGGTTTGCAGGGGATTGTTCTGACAATCTCGCCGTCTTCCACCAACGCTGCTTGGCAGAGCGGAAATTGCAAAGCCGTCCAAAACCTCATCACCACTCCTTCATCCTTGGGTGTGCCATTGGTGATCCGCCGCGTGCTCGGCGATCGATTCGGGCGAGCACTTGGTGTAGATCACCGGTAGATGCCGCCCCGACTGGACCGCTCCCGGCGGCGACCAGGCGGAGGCCATCCGCTCGTCGAACGTAACCAGCGCGTTGGGGTCGATCGAATCTCCGAACGGCCGCCAAAACATGGCGGTGGGTACGCCCAGGTAGACGGCGAACACACCCAGGCCACTTTGGTAGGCGACCAGAAAGCGGGAGCGCTGGATAACGGCGAGTGTTTCCCCAATGCCCCAGCGACCGATCGCGTCGTGGCATCGGCCGAGCCGCCCTGCGAGATGGTTTTCGTAGTACGAGCGGTCGTACTCCGCCCCCGTCACAACGACAGCGAGGCCCAACTTGCGCACCCGTTGCGCCAGCTGCTCCCAGTCCTGCGGTCGCCAGAGTGGACCGCGGTTATGTCCCAGCGAGGTGTTGCCTGTCTCTGGGCCGAGATAGAACACGCAATAGGGCCCAAGTTCCCGCTCAAGGTCTCGCGCCTGTCGAACTTCGCCGCCGGTGAAAGAAAACCGATCGGCGATCCGCCAGTCGGTTTCAAACTCCGGCATCCACTCATCCAGCCGGCGGCCGTTTTCCAAGTGTCGGTTGGCCTGCAGCATCCAGTCGAACTCGAAATGCCAGTTCGGCTGCGAAGGCGCCCAGTTGTAAACGCCTTCGTCCGTGCAATGCGGCTGCTCGACGCAGACGTAATCCGAGTACTCGACGGACTCGACGAAGTCGAATCTCGAAATGAAATCGCGCGCCCGATACGGCGGGCCTCCGCACAACGCGATGTGCGCCTTCTCCAACTTGTAGCGCTTCAGCATGTCGGGGATCTTGGTCAGCGACCAGATCGAGTCCCCAATGCCCGCCGGAACGGCCACTTGCAGCAACGGCGAGTTGATCGCATTTCGCGCTCGACCAGGCAGCTCGCTGTTTTCGGCCAGCTCGTCTGAACCGTTGTCCGTCCGGAGCGATGGACGCTTGTCGGCGCTCGCCTGGCGGTAGCGGAATAGCCCCCCGTTTTCGCCCCCGTCATGTAGATGTGCGTATTCCCAATCTCCGAAGACGGTCGGCCGAAACGCCTCCCACCGAGCGCGATCGTGGTACTCGCCCACAATGACGCCAATGCGGTTCAACGAGGGCGTCTTCCCTAGAATCGAATACTCACTACCCTCGCAGTCGAGCTTCAAGACATCGATGCGATCAAGCCCAAAACGCGCGAGCAACTCCTCCAGCGTCACTGTGGGCAACTCCCGCAAGTCGTTCCAATAGACGTATCCCTGCTGTCGCTGATCGGTCGACTCAAGCTGGCTGCGGGGGACCACCACCGAACCACCCGTGCTTTCGCAATTGGGCCGCACGGCGTTCAAGAGGGCCATCGGCCCCGGTTCGTACGTACAGGCGGCGTGCACCACCTCGGCGAACGAGCCGACGTTCTCGCGCAGCGCGGGAAGATTCTCGGGGCACGCCTCAACACAGACAATTCGGGCATTGGGGTTCTTGGCCCGCCACTTCTTCGCGAAGCAGCCGATGTGACTGCCGATGTCAAATACAACTTCTTCGTCGGCTCTGGGCGGCAATTCCGCCGTGCGGTATGCGTCCCCCTCAAATATGTCCCGCACGATCACCATGTCCTGCTCGGCGTTGTCTCGGCGAATCCAAAAGCCGTGGTGCGGCATCAGCTCCGATTGATCGTCGCTCAAGTACGTCACCGCCAGCGGCGTCAGCGAATCGCGCACGTCCTGATACTCGGCGTAGCGGTACTGCTTCTCAAAGAACTCTGTCCCCGCGCATTTCTTTCCTCGCAGCATCGACGCGTGATTCTTCGGCACGAGGTGAAACACGTGCTCCAGCGGCGGCGCGTAGTGCACTGGATGGTGACCCGTCCAAACGGCGATCGTGGGGGTCGATGTGGCGAATGCGGTATGGAGCGGCCCGCTGTCGACGCCGATCATCAGTGTCGACCGCGCAATGAGCGCCGCCAGCCCCTCCGCGTCTCCCGTCCCCGTGCGGCCCCACAGCTCGCAATTCACGCTGGGGTTGTGAATGCGGCGGCCGTCCGGAAGCGGGCTGCGTCCGTCCCAGTCTAGAATCACCGGCGTAAAGCCGTGCTGAATGACTGTCTCGCACAACTCGCTCACCGCGCCAGTCGAAAGATTCTTGTGTTCGGCGGACGTGTTTCCTTCGTAGTGAATCAGCACGACCGGATAGCGTCCGTCTCCATTCGGGCCAGGCTGGCAGATGGAATCCAAGTACGCGGAGGCCTGCGCCGCCTTCTCCGCGCTGACGGCCATGGGCTCGCCGTACAGCGCCATGTCCGGCTCCAGCTGAAACACATCGCGCAGACACTGCTCCACTTTCGTACTGGGATGTTCTTGGAAGCATGCGTGGCATTCATGCCAAGCGAGGTCGAACACGCGGTCGTAAGCCGCTTCGTCGAGCCGATCGCGCTGCATGTCCAACGACTCGTGGCATAGTTCTCGGAAGGCGGAATGCTTGCCCGTCAGCGCCGCGACCGAAACTCGCCAATCGGGCCTGTGCTTCTGCAAATGTCGGAGCACGGTTCGCAGTTGCACGGCGTCGCCCAGGCCGTGGCTGAACTTGATGAGCACGTCGGTAACCGCTGTCTGCAACGCGGCGGGAGCCGGTTGATCAACGTCGGCCGCGGTTTTCATGGTCGTCCTTTGCACTTGTGGCGATGAGGATGCGGGGCTTCCCTGGTTGGATTCCAGCGACCAACGGGAGCGGACGAACGAGGACCGAGCGGCAGCTCGCTTTGTGTGTGGCACTGCCACTTCTGACTTTCGAGGAAGCAGTGTCGCGCCGCCTTCCCGGAACCAATCGATCCGGCGAATGACGTCGTCAGGTTGGATCATTTCCATGCACTTGGGAATCTGCAGGTCTTCGCGGACATTCACCGGCAGTTCGCAGAGCTCTCGACGGTCCTTGAGGTCGCCATCTCCAACCGTCTGGCATCGGGACTTCCAGCAGCCGCCCCTCTGGCAGCAAGGCAGCGCCCCGTTGTTGCTGATGAATTGGTGATTCGGATATGCCTCCCAATGGGCCGGCTCGCGTCCGCCCGCGATCACAACACACGGGCGAATCGGCGGGCGACCGTCACGAGTCTTCACGGCGGCGGCCAGATGCATGGCGAACGTGACCGGGCAGACAACGCCCTCCGCGTGGTGCATCAGCTGGATGAACTGCCGTGGCGTTGTCTTGCCGACCAGGTCGACCGCGCCTTGGACGCGGGGATGCCAGTGGCCCTCTTCGCCGCACTGCACAAACGCAATGCGGCCCTGGAAGTGTTCGACCAGGGCCTGAAAACTGTCCGGGTTCCACCATTTAGCCGTGAAGTCGTACTTGCCGCCGCCCACTAAAATCCAATAGTCGTCCGGCAAACTCGCCAGTGGCGGGGCGGCTTCTTCCTGCTCCGATAGATGGATGTCGCCGCGGAATTCGGTTAAGGGAATCCGCACGTCCAACTGCTCTTCGAGGTATTGGACGTATCCGTGCAGAAAGTGATAGGGACGCTGATTGCTACTATGAATCAGCGGGTAGTGCATCTCCAGTACGTCGACGCCCGCATCTCCTTCCCGCAGCGGGGTGATGTAGGGATTGTGCTCCCACAGTGCATCGGCCGAAGTCCGCACGTCCGTTTGAAACTGGCCTGGATGGGCCTTGTGTAGATCCCGCACGGCGGCGGTGAGCACGACAATGTCCCCTGGGCTTTGGAATGAGCGCAGGATCAAACGGCGCATGAGAATTCCCTCTGGAGATGTGCGCGAAAACCCAGGGAAAGGCAGCGATTTCGCCCAATGCGCATGCGCGCACCATCAGCGCAATCACCGGAGTCTCTGAAACGAGAGCAGCTGACTTGATGGCCCGAGAATTGGTCGCCTAGACGTCAATTCAAGTCGTTCGTTCGTGGTGCCCCAGAACGTCCAGGCGAGATTTCGTAGATGCGTCCTGATCAGAAATGTGTGGTGGACAGGTCTGTCCTTGACACCTATTTTGAGGACTGCCCTGTTCCCCAAACTGCGGGGATTTTACGGCAGCGAGAAAACGCCTGTCAACGAAATTCTTGACGCAATAATAGGGATGACATATCTATGACACTAATATACGTGAATCGAGAGATGCGAAACGTGGCTCGTCCCTGAGACTTGCGCGTTGGGGTCGGGTCGCCGCCGATTGGCGAAATAAATAGAGAATGTTTTTATGACTCGCTATCCGACATTTGACCGCCGTCGGCTCCGGCTACGATCTGTCGCGGTGCGGGGATCCGATCTCGATGTGGCCCACTGCGCGCCGCTTGTTCGGCCCGCGGCTTTCTACACGCCCCCAGATTTTCCGGTACTCGTTGAGAGGATTCGAGTTGCGCGACGCGAGCGGCGGCCTGTCATCCTCATGATGGGCGCGCACCCGATCAAGCTAGGATTGTCTCGGTACTTAATTGATCTCCTTGAGCGTGGTTGGATTACGCACCTGGCGACCAATGGCGCTGGAGTGATTCACGACTACGAGCTAGCGGCATGGGGCGCTACGAGCGAAAACGTTGGAAAATGGATTCGTGAAGGGCAGTTCGGGCTTTGGGAGGAAACTTCGGCCATCAATGACATTGTCGCCGCCGCACGCGATACGGGGGAAGGATTGGCTGAGGCGGTTGGGCGCGCGATCGAAGAGCACCGGTTGCCACATCGACACATCAGTTTGTCTGCGGCCGCCTATCGTTTGCATGTGCCGATGACGGCTCACGTTACGGTCGGGGCCGACATTCTTCACTCGCACGCGAACTGCTGCGGCGCCGCGCTGGGAGCGGCGTCCTATATCGATTTCTTGATCTTCGCGCACGCGGTCGAACATCTGCAGAGGGGTGTGTATCTCAACCTCGGCACGAGCGTCACCGGTCCGGAGGTCTACTTGAAAGCGCTGTCGATGGCTCGAAATGTCGCTCGCCAGCGGAACGAGGAGATTTGCGATTTCACGACAGCCGTGTTCGATCTCGTTCCCTTGCCTCACAATTGGCGCGACGGCGAGCCAGCCAAGAGCGATCCCGGCTACTACTACCGCCCCTGGAAGACCATCCTGTTGCGCACGGTCGCCGATGGCGGTGATAGTTACTACTTCCAGGGAGACCATCGCGATACGCTGCCGTCGCTGTGGGATGGACTTACGCGAATTTCAGACGAGAAGTCGCCATGAGCCGGCGAGTAGTCTTTCTAGATCGAGACGGCACGATCAACGTCGACCACGGCTACGTGAGCACCATCGAGCGATGGGAGTTTGTCGACGGGGCGATTCAAGGAATGAAACTGCTTCAAGACAATGGGTTTGCGCTCGCCGTAGTCACAAACCAGTCAGGAGTCGCGGCCGGCCGATGCACCGAGCAGGATGTGGAACGTCTTCATCAATTCATGTGCGAACAGCTCGCCCAAGCTGGAGTGACGGTCGACGCTATCGCCTACTGTCCCCATTCAGCCGATGCGGGTTGCCGTTGCCGAAAGCCCCAAACGGGAATGGCCGAAGCGATTCGTAACTCCTTACAAGAATCCGTCGACTACGACTCCAGCTGGATGATCGGCGATAAAATCGCCGACGTGGAATTCGGCCGGGGCATTGGCGTCCAGACTGCGCTGCTGCGGTCCCCGTATTGGATGGCGGACGATTTAGAATCCATATCGCCCCATTTCATCAGCAATCGTTTACTTGATGTTGCGACAATGATCATCGCTGAGTAACTGCTCACCGGAATCGCGGTAGTTCGGCTTTTTCGATAGCGGATCTGGTTGCGATTCCATATCCTAACTACGAGTTCTGCATGCCGTCGTTTTCCATCAAGCAATCACAACGGAGGGCGGGATGATGAGACGCCGTTTGCGAAAAATGATCGCGTTGAGCCTGGTGTTGTTCTGTCTTGGATTCATCGGTTGCACCGACACGCCTCCACCGTCGAGTGGAAGCGCGAGTGAGTCCGCAGATGGAGCAACCAATCAGGATAGTCAAAGTCAGGACGCCATGACCCTGCTCGCCAGCCTAAAGAAAAGGGGCACTGGATCACCGGAAGGTGCGGGAGGGTACATTCCGGCATTTCGGGAGGGTAGTCCGTTCAGACGCGACGATGCCGGCGTGGTTACCGGCATCGACATTACCAATACGCCTGCCACTGACGACAACATTGCCAAGATCGTCGATGAATTCCCGCATGTAACAAAATTCCTGGCCAGCAACACGAAGCTGACGGACGCCGGTGTTGCACATCTGGCCAAACTCGATGAATTGACCGAGCTCATTGTCTGGCACAATGAAATCGGAGATGAGAGTCTCGAATCTCTCAAGTCGATGAAGAATCTAAAGCTTCTTAGCATTACGGCAACGAAGTTCACCCCTGATGGGGTGGCTGAATTCATGGAAGCCGTTCCAGAATGCAAAGTGTTCTACGAACCACCAGCCGAATAGCACCTTGGGGTGCGCTCGCGGCTATTTGAACCGCATCGATGCGATGGGGCGACCGAATGGATGTTGGAAATAGCCCGAGTAGGCGCGCACCCAGAACCGCGTTGGCGCACGCAGCACTACGCCCGTCACGGGGAAGCCAACCAGCAGACGTTGCTACGCCTGTAGATCAGCGAGCGTATTCAGAAGTTGCTGGGCGTTGCCGACGCCACCAACTTGATTCGCAAACTTCTTTGCAGCAAGCAGTCCCTCGACCGACCCACGTCGCGGTAGTTTTCCGGTTTTCGACGTTGACTTGATCGTGCTCACATACTGGGCCGACATGCTCCAGCCGTGTTTTTCGTTGAGCGCCTCAGCAACTTCTGACGGGCCACTCGTGGGGCTCTCCGCCATATATGCTCGAATAGCGGCAGCCTTTGAAATGGATGGTTTCTTTTCTCGCGCCTTGCTTCTCTTTTTCGCCATAGTTTTAAGTATCCCTGTATGAATGCTCGGTCCAAGAGATTCAACTCGACGATGAGAGTACCGAGCAACTCGCAAAATGTAAACCGTGTCCATACCTATGGGGGTTGTGGCGGAAAAGAACGAGCGCTAATCCGTTTGTCTGCCCGGTGACAGGAATGCACTGAGATGGTCTACGCGAAGGTCGGAGTGCCGAGGGCCGACTGGGATTTCAACAGCTCATTGCAGAAGTGAGTCTCGATCATGGCGGTCTGGTGCTCGGAGTCGAGTGAGCCGCTTGGCCAAGTCGAAAAAGACTGGCACCAGCTACTTGTTTTGAGACATGCTCTCGTGGAGCCGAGTCCGGGAGATGATTCTGAAACGCCCGCTGGGCCGTTGCGTCACAAGCGCCGTCGTAGGCGCGGCTGGTCTCCAAGCGACTTGATTTCCGTCTTGCATCATTGCAATATCGATCGGCTGGCGGTTTGCCGATTTCCACCTTTGCCGAATGCAGGAGTATTTACGATGCGGTTACTCGCCAATCTGAAGGCGGATTACACCGACTGACGAGAAACGTCGTGGTCACGACATATGCTGAACTTGTCCGGAGCCTGCAGCCTCCGGTCACGAACAACAAGTTGCACAGCACATGACGGGCTTCCTCGGCGATGAATGTGGGGCGAATTCTATTCGTCGACGACGACGAATCTATTCTGGCTTTGATTCGTCGAAGTCTGCGAAAGCACTTCTATATCGAGACAGCGACAAGTGGCGCCGCCGGCCTTGAGCTGTTGAAGCAGGCCGAGATGTTTTCGGTCGTCGTTTCCGATCTGCAGATGCCTGGCATGAATGGGCTCGAATTCTTGGGGAACGCACGGGAGGTCTCACCCGATTCAGTTCGGGTGTTGCTGAGTGGTGAAGCTGATCTCGAAAGTTTGGGCGTCGCGGTCAATTCGGCCGGCATCTTTCAGTTCTTGAGTAAACCCTGCCCGCCGGATGACCTGAAGAAGGCGCTCGACGAAGCCGTCGGCCACCATCGCATAATGGCCGACCAGAAGGAACTGTTTTGCAGCACAGTCCGCGCGAGCGTCCGCGCGCTTGTGGACGTCGTTGCGATGGCCACACCGGATTTGTTCAAACGATGCACCGAAATCCGTCAGCTTGTCGGTCGACTCGCGGGAGAATTGAAAGTCAATTGCGCCTGTCCGCAAACCTCGAGGCTAGTGGTAGAATTGTCCGGCTTTTCTGGACCGAGAAGTTCGCTAGTTTTGACGGACAACGCCGCCCGCGATTGGAGCCGAAGAATACCGGCGGCCAGGATGTTGACCACAGCGGCGTGACGTTGGTCGGGCGTCATACCAGATGGGTCGTCGATTGGTCGCATGGAGCGTCTCCTGAAGGAGTTGCCCACAACGACCTTCGCTTGGCGACCGGCGCGGTGTCTGGCGTGAATGGATGTTGGCGTGGCGAGCGTCCGCGACGCCTCTATCTGCTAACCTACCCGGCGCAAGTTCGATATGACGAACTGGGGTCCGAAAGGGACCGGCCTGTTAACTTTTCGGGGTCTGTTAATCAGAGATTCCGAGAGTTTGGGCGAGAGATTTCGGGGTGCGGAAGGAACCTTGAAGGTCCCT
>JASMLW010000050.1 GCA_030748485.1 Pirellulaceae bacterium | reverse complement strand
CGAGTTCGCAAGAGCGAATGTAGGTGATTGGCGAGCACCGAAAAGTTTCCGACATCGACAGCGAACACATTCGCCTGATAGCTGAGCAAATCGACGATCGGTTCGCGGCGATGGGAGAAGTCGATTCCCGTCTGTGGATCTTTACCCAGCAGCCACGCCCGCTGCACGCAGCGCGACCAGGTGTGATGGAATTCGATCTCGCCCGCGGTCACCGAATTCGAGCGCGCCGTGGTCATGCAACCCATCCTTGCGTAAGGCTCCTGGCAGACCGCGCGCGCCCAGCTCAGCCTGCTCTCCTCAACTTTCGCACGAGGTGGTCGCCGGACAAGGTGCAATTGCGACCAAGCAATTTCGTTTTCGGCAGATTTTTCGCATCGAGTGACCAACAGGTGTCACAGGCTCGGCTTTTGGAACGCGGTGGCGCGGGGCAGCGCGAGTGTGGAACGTTGGATGCAGCCGGAACGTCTGGTTCACCCGTGCTCAAGCACGGGCCTATGTCCGCCTGCGGCGGAAGAGGGCGTAAACGCCCTCGGAATCATTGGAACGCGATTGCGCGGGGCGGCGCGAGAATGGCACGTTGGATGCAGCAGCAACGTCTGGTTCACCCGTGCTCAAGCACGGGCCTAGTGCCGCCTGCGGCGGAAGAGGGCGTGAACGCCCTTGGCAACAATCAGCCGCTGGCGCGGATGGATCCCGCCGTCATTTGCCACTCGTAATGGGGACGGCCACTCTTGATGCGCCCGACATTATTCTGCGTCGCGACGATCGCCACTCGTCAGTGTTTGCGTTTTCGCGGGAGTTTCGCGTGAGCGGTTGCGCGCGGCGGCTCGTTTGGCTTGCTTGGACGGCGGAATGGTTGGTGAAAGGCGAGCCAATCCGCCTACCATGGCCAAAACAGAGGACTACCCAAACGCTAAACTGCCGCGCGGCGAGATTCATCAATTGTCTGCTCTCCTCGACCCTCGCAAGAAACGGTCGGCGGACAAGATGCAATTGCGACCGGGCAAATTCGTTTTCAGCAGATTCTTCGCGTCGAGCGACCAACAGATGTCACAGGCTCGTCTTTGGAACGCGGTGGCGGGGCGACGCGAGTGTGGAACGTTTGGTTGCAGCGGCAACGTCTGGTTCACCCGTGCTCAAGCACGGGCCTATGCCGCCTGCGGCGGAGGAGGGCGTAAACGCCCTCGGCTCTTGGAACGCGGTGGCGCGGGGCGGCGCGGGAATGGAACGTTGGTTGCAGCAGCAACGTCTGGTTCACCCGTGCTCAAGCACGGGCCTATGCCGCCTGCGGCGGAAGAAGGGCGTAAACGCCCTCGGCTCTTGGAACGCGGTGGCGCGGGGCGGCGCGGGAATGGAACGTTGGTTGCAGCGGCAACGTCTGGTTCACCCGTGCTCAAGCACGGGCCTATGCCGCCTGCGGCGGAGGAGGGCGTAAACGCCCTCGGCTCTTGGAACGCGGACGCGCGGGGCGGCGCGGGAATGGAACGTTGGTTGCAGCGGCAACGTCTGGTTCACCCGTGCTCAAGCACGGGGCTAGTGCCGCCTGCGGCGGAAGAGGGCGTGAACGCCCTTGGCAACAATCAGCCGCTGGCGCGGATGGATCCCGCCGTCATTTGCCACTCGTAGAGTGGCCGTGCCACTATTCCTGGCCGTCTACGCGCGCATCTTTCAGGCGTCATCTTTGGCGCAACAAGAGAATCCAACGCCACGGCTGTCTGCGCCGCGCGCGTCGTGTTTGCCAGCGCGTTCACGGCCAGGAGTGGCCGTGCCACTTCTCTTGGTCGTCAACGCCCGGGGCTTTCAGGTACCGTACGTCACTTGGCTTTTCTCCCGAGCTGGTTTATAAGCAATCACCATTCCGGGCCAAAACGCCCGGGGTCCTTGCGCGCCAGCCGGATCACACCCACACGTGACCGCCACAACCACGGCTCGCCATGCAACTCCTCGACTACATCGTTATCGTCATTTACCTGGGCGCTGTCGTCGGGGCGGGGTGGTACTTCTCCCGCGAGCAAGAGGAGCAGGAGGATTATTTCGTAGGCGGACGACAGCTTCCCTGGTTGGCGGTGGGGCTGAGCATCGTGGCCACCATGTTGTCGACCGTCTCGTACCTGGCGGCCCCCGGCGAAGTCATTCAGCACGGGCTCGCCCTCTCGATGGGTTGGCTGGCGATGCCGTTGGCGTTCGTCGTTGTCAACTTCCTCTGGGTGCCCTTCTTCATGCGGCTCGGCGTGACGAGCATCTACGAGTACCTCGAACACCGATTTGGTTTGACGGCGCGGTTGACGGCGGTCGGTTTGTTCGTGTTCATCCTCCGCATGTTTTGGATGGCGACGATCGTGTTGACGGCGTCCCGCGCAGTGGCTCAGATCACCCACACGAGTCTGGTGGAGCTGTTCAACGTTCAGGTGTCACTTGAGAGCTGGACGCTGATCGTGCTGTTGGCGGTCGGAGTCTTCGCCACGTTCTACACCATGCTGGGCGGCATCAAGGCCGTGGTTTGGACTGATGTAGCGCAGTTCATCGCCCTATTTGCGGGGCTCGTCTTCACACTCATCTTTGTCGCTTGGCACACGGGCACCGGACCGCTCGACTGGTGGCGGACGACGACGAGCGACGCGGGAGCCGGTCACGACTTTCCGCCGCTGGCCAGTTTCGATATCACGACGCGGAATACGGTTCTGTTCACCGTTCTCTCGTCCGTGTTTTGGTATGCGTGCACGTTCATCGGCGATCAAGTCGCCGTCCAACGGTATCTGACCACGCCCAGTGTGGGCGCGGCGTTGAAGAGTAACATCGTCAATTTCGCCGCCGACTTCATCGTGATGGTGATGCTGGCGGTCTGCGGTATGGCTTTGTTGACCTACTATCTCGATCCCGCCTACCAGACAGAAATTGCCAACGGCGTCACTGACCCGCGCGACCCGGCGGTGGCTGACAAAGTGTTTCCCCACTTCATCGCGCACGGTCTGCCGGTGGGGATCTCGGGATTGGTGGTCGCCGCGCTGTTCGCCGTCGCCATGTCCAGCCTCGACTCGGGCATCAACTCCGTCGCGGCCGTCCTGACGATCGACGTCTTTCGCCGGTTGAGTCGCGCGCCGTCGAATTCCAAGAAAGCCCGCGTCGATAATTCGCTTACGCTGCCACGAGCCATCACCGTCGTCGTCGGATTGCTCTGCACGATTCTGGCGTGGATTCTGTTGAGCATCCCCGAGCGGTACAACATCATCGGAATCACCGCTCGCACGTTCAACTGCGCCCTGGGACCGTTGGCGGCGATGTTCGTTGTCGGCATGTTTGTAAAGCGAGCCGGTGAGAAGGCCGTCGTCATCGCCGCGGCCGCCGGCCTCACGACCGCGATCTGTCTGGCGTGGTGGGTTGAGATCATGTGGGCGGTCGGCCTAACCGATTACGCTACGCTCGACAGGGCGGTCGAGACGTTGGCCGGACCGAGTCCGTTCTTGATCACGCCAATTGCGGCGACTCTGACGTTCGTGATCGGCTCCTGTTTGAGTTGGGTCTTCCCAAACACGCGGCTGGCGGAAACGGAAGCGCTGCTGTGGCGATCGATCGTGGCGTCGAAGGAGAAACGTCAATGACTGCTTCGCGCCAGATCACCGCGATCGACGTGCACGCCCACTACGGCGACTACATTCGCGCCGATGGTTCGCAGTTGATCAATGACTTCTGTTCGGGCGACGCCGCGACGGTTGTTTCTCGGGCAGCCGAGGCGAACGTCCGTCTGACCATCGCGTCGCCGTTGTCCGGCCTGTTGCCTCGCGGTAAGTGCGACGCGGTGGCCGGCAACGAACAGGCGGCCGCTGTCGCCGCCCAGACGGAGGGACTGCTGCAGTGGGTCATTGCTCACCCCGGACAGCCGGACACGTTTCGACAGGTGGAACAGATGCTGGGGCAGCCTCAATGCGTCGGCATCAAGATTCACCCCGAGGAGCATCTCTATTCCATCGGTGAAGAGGGAGCGGCGTTGTTTGACCTGGCCGCCAGGCACGACGCGATCGTCTTGGCTCACAGCGGAGACCCGAACAGTTGGCCGCGGGATTTCGTTCCCTTTGCCGATCGCCACCCCAATGTCCGCTTGATATTGGCTCATCTGGGAAACGGCGGCGGCGCCGCGGGTGACGCCCAGCTGCAAGTACGAGCGATCCAATCGTGTCGGCACGGCAACGTCTTTGTCGACACGTCGAGCGCTCGGTCGATTCTACCTGGCTTGATGGAATGGGCCGTCGCCGAAATCGGAGCCGAGCGGATCCTGTTCGGCACCGACACACCGCTCTACTCGACCGCCATGCAACGAGCGAGAATTGACTCAGCAGACATCTCGCTGGCCGACAAACGACTCATCTTGAACGAGAACGCCGAACGACTCTTCCGATTCACCTAACGTCGTTGTAGTTATCGCCGCAGTTGAAGCAATCGCAGTTAGAGCAATTGCAGTTAGAGCAGCAGTTCATCGATGACGTTTCCGGCGACATCTGTCAGGCGGTGGCGTCGGCCCTGGTATTTGAATGTCAGCTGCGTGTGGTTGATGCCCAGACAGTGCAGCATGGTGGCGTGGAAGTCGTGGACGTGCACCGGCTTGTCGAGGATATTGTACGAGTAGTCGTCCGTCTCGCCGTAACTTACTCCGGGCTTGATGCCTCCGCCCGCCATCCAGATCGTGAAGCATCGCGGGTGGTGGTCGCGTCCGTAGTCTTCGGCGGTCAGAGTTCCCTGACAGTAAACGGTCCGTCCGAACTCGCCTCCCCAAACGACCAGCGTGTCTTTAAGCATTCCCCGTTGTTTCAGATCGCTGATCAGCGCGGCGGATCCCTGGTCGGTGTCCTGGCACTGGATTCCGATCTTCTCGGGCAGGGTCGTATGCTGATCCCAGCCGCGGTGGAACAACTGGATGAAGCGCACGCCGCGTTCGGCGAGCCGGCGGGCGAGCAGGCAATTGGCCGCGTACGTGCCCGGCTTCTTCGCGTCTTCGCCGTACAGATCGAAGACGTGCTGCGGTTCGTCCGATGTATCGGTCAATTTGGGCACCGACTGTTGCATGCGGAAAGCCAATTCGTATTGAGCGATCCGCGTGGCGATTTCCGGATCGCCGATCTGGTCGAGTTGCAACTGGTTGAGTTTCGCCAGGTCGTCGAGCATGCGGCGGCGAATCTGTCCGGTGAGGCCCGCCGGATTCGAGAGAAACAAGACGGGGTCGCCGAGCGAGCGGAACTTGACGCCTTGATATTTACTCGGCAAGAACCCGCTGCCCCACAGACGATCGTAGAGCGGCTGACCACCACTGCCGGAAACGAGTGCGACGAAAGCGGGCAAGTCGACATTGCCGCTGCCCAATCCATAGGCCAACCAGCTGCCCATGCACGGTCTGCCGGCCAGCTGAGCCCCCGTTTGAAAGAAGGTGATCGCCGGGTCGTGATTGATCGCCTCGGTGTGCATCGTCTTGATGAAAGTCAAGTCGTCGGCGACCTTCGCTGTGTGCGGCAGCAAGTCGCTCACCCACGCGCCCGACTCGCCTCGGCGAGCAAATTTGAACTTCGAGGGAGCCACCGGAAAGCTCTCCTGCTTCGACGTCATGCCGGTCAGCCGCTGACCTTTGCGAATCGAGTCGGGCAATTCTTCGGCGCGGCGGTCGTGCAAACCGGGCTTGTGGTCGAACAAGTCCATTTGCGACGGGGCTCCCGATTGGAACAAGTAGATCACGCGCTTCGCCCGCGCGGCGAAGTGAGGAAGTCCAGGCAATCCGCTGCGAGTTGCCTTCTCGGCCGCCGGCGAGTCGTCTGCAAACAGGCTGGCCAGCGCAGCGGCGCCGACGCCCGATTGACCCAAGAACCGGCGGCGGTTGACGAGACAGTTCGCAGCGATCGGCATGGAGTTCAGCGAGTCGGTATTCATGGCTCAGTGCTTTGTGACTTAGTGCTTTTTGACTTAGTGCTTTTTGACTCAGTGCTTTGTGACGATTTCGTCGAGGTTCAGTAGCAGACTGGTAACGGTCGTAAACGACGCCAACTCGACAGCGTCGATACTCGCATCCACCGGATACTCACCAATCGCCAGCAGCAGCTTGGTGTCAGCCGGATTTTTTTGAAACGCCGCGCGCTGTGATTTCCAGCCGGCTTCGAGTATCCGCAGTTCGATCGCGGTCGGCCAGCGCGACGTGGCGCGTCGAAAGGCGGCTTTGATTTGTTCCGCCGCGGGTTTCCCCCGGTTCGCCGCCAGAGTTCGCTGCGCGAAAACGCGAGCTGCTTCGACGAAGCTCGTTTCGTTGAGCAGCGTCAGCGCTTGGAGCGGAGTGTTGGTCCGCGTCTCGCGAACGGTGCACGTCTCGCGCGCCGTAGCGTCGAACGCGACCATCGTCGGCGGAGCCACCGTCCGTTTCCAATAGATGTACATGCTGCGGCGATAGAGAGACGGACCATGGTCTTGCGAGTAATCGCCATCGGTTGCGATCTCCTTCCACAGCCCTTCGGGTTGATAGGGCTTCACCGAAGGTCCGCCCACGTGATTGGAGAGTAGCCCGCTGATGGCGAGCGCTTGATCGCGAACCAGCTCAGCCGGCAGCCGGAGACGGGGTCCGCGGCCGAGCCACTTGTTGTTGGGATCGTTCGCGAAAGCGGCGGCTCCGACGGCGGATGTTTGACGGTACGTCGCACTGGTCACGATCAGGCGGTGGAGTGATTTGAGGCTCCAGTCGCCGCGAACAAACTCGGTCGCCAACCAGTCGAGCAACGCCGGGTGCGTCGGCCGCGCGCCCTGTGAACCGAAGTCTTCGACCGTCGCCACTAATCCCTCACCGAAAAACATCTGCCAATCGCGATTGACGGCGACGCGGGCGGTCAGCGGATGCGACGGATCGACCAGCCAGCGGGCCAACCCGAGGCGATTGTTCGGCGCTCCGGCCGGGAGCGGAGGGAACGCAGTTGGCGTCGACGCGGTCACCAACTCGCCCGGCTTGTCGTATTCGCCGCGAGTCAAGACGTGCGTCGGTCGCGGTTTCGGCAGCTCTTCCATCACCATAACCGTCGGTAGTTGATCGCTGAAGTTCTTGCGATCGGCGCGGTATTCGAGCAGAGCAAAATAGGCGCGGCGCAGCTCGTCCGGCGCGTACCCGTCGAGAAACGCGCGGCGCAGTTTGATCCGTTGCGGTGTCGAGCGTTCCCGGGGCGCGATCGCCGCCAGTGCGCGGAGGTCTTGAGGCACGGCGAGCACAGCCGCATCGCCGGCGGTCAGCGCGCGATTGTAGATGCGAACTTCGTCGATCGATCCGCGAAAGCGATTCTCGGCTCCACCGCCGCCGCCAATGCGGATCGGTTCATCGTTCGCGAACGTCTGATTGATGTAGTCGAGATTGACTTTGGTGGCGGCCGGTTCGCCGTTCAGGTAGATCTTCAGCCCGGTGGCCAGCCGCGATCCATCGTAGACAGCCGCCACATGCGTCCACTCGCCGACGGGAATCGACCGTTCGGTCTCGACCCTCGTCGAATCGTCGAGCCAGCGTTTGACCAGGTTGAATTGCAGCTTGCCGTCTACCAGTTGCAGATAGTAACCGTCCCCGCGCGGCACATCGGTCATGCGTGTGACGACGGCTCCGCGTTTCACTGAATCGGGTCGAATCCACGCGCTGATCGAGAAGCTGTCGAAGTAGCCGAACTTGCCGACGGTGCCGGCCGCGATGAATCGTTTGCCGTCGAATGCGGCCGCTTTGCCGAGCGGTCCCGCGACGAAAGCCGCCTCCCCGCCGACAAACTCAAGCGGCTTGGCGGGTTTGTCGAGCGGCAAACGGGCGACAGCGTCTTCGTTGATCGTGAAGTCGAGCGGGGCGAGCTCCGCTAGGCTCTGCTCCCAGACGCGCTGCGCTTTGGTGACCTCAGGTTGCAGCGTTTTCCATTTCTTGCTGGCGTCGGCGACCAGGCGGTTTAACCTCTTCAGTGTCGAGCGCTGTTCCAGATTAGGAGCTTTGATGAAGGGCGGTGAGTTACCTTCTTTGACGGCTCGACCATGTTCCGGGACGTTGTTGAAGAACGCGTACAGTTCGTAGAACTCACGCTGATCGATCGGATCGAACTTGTGTTCGTGGCAGCGGGCGCAACTGATGGTGAGTCCCATCCAGACGGTGGCCGTCGTGTCGACTCGATCGACCACGTATTCGACCGCGAACTCCTCGGGAATGATGCCGCCTTCCGCGTTGCCCCGATGATTGCGGTTAAACCCCGTAGCGATGACTTGGTCGATGGTCGCCTTGGGGAGCAAGTCTCCCGCCAACTGCTCGATCGTAAACTGATCGAAGGGCATCGAGGAATTGTAGGCGTCGATGACCCAATCGCGCCACCGCCACATGTAGCGGGGACCGTCATTTTGATATCCACTGGTGTCGGCGTACCGGGCGGCGTAGAGCCAGCGAGTCGCCATGCGTTCGCCGTAGCGAGACGACGCCAACAGCCGTTCGACGGCTCGGTCGTAGGCGTCCGGTCGAGGATCGTTGACAAAGGAATCCAAATCGCTCGGCGTTGGCGGCAAGCCAGTCAGGTCGAGCGTCACGCGGCGCAGCAGGATTCCTCGCGACGCCTCGCGCGACAGCGACAGACCGCGTTCTTCGAGCTTGGCGAGGACGAAGGCGTCGATCGGATTGCGCACTAGATCGACCGACTTGACGACCGGAGTTTTCGGCCGCGTCGGTGTGGTCAACGACCAGTGGTTCTGCCACGGCGCGCCGTCGGCGATCCACTTCTGCAAGGTTTCAATCTGGCTGGCGGTCAAGCGCCGCTCTGTCTCCGGCGGCGGCATGCGTTCATCTTCGTCGTCGCTGAGAATGCGGCGGATCAATTCGCTAGAGCCCGGTTTGCCGGGCGCGATGGTGACCGCGTCGCGTCGCGCGAAGGCTCCTTCCTTGGTGTCCAGTCGCAATTCGCCCTGACGTTTCTTGGCGTCTGGTCCATGGCACTGAAAACAGTGGTCAGAGAGAATCGACCGCACGTCGGCTGCAAAACTGACCGGCGCATCTTGGCCGCGAGCGGACTCGGCGACAGCGGCTGCGGAGACGACGCCCAGGGAAAAAAGAGCAAGCAGTTTCGACAACGGGCCACGCATCGGACAGCCTCGTGTGAATTCAACGTCGGGGAAAGTCGAGCGGCGGTTTTCAGCGGACTAGCATATCACAACTGATCAGGCCACGACGGGTTTGATTACGCGGCCGTGAACATCTGTGAGCCGGAAATCGCGGCCGGCGTAGCGATAGATCAGCCGTTCGTGATCAACGCCCATCAAATGCAGAATCGTTGCGTGCAGGTCGTGTACATGCACCTTGTCGACCGCCGCGCGGAATCCGAAGTCATCGGTTTCTCCATAGGCCATGCCGCCGCGGACGCCGCCGCCGGCCATCCACATGCTGAAACCGTAGTGATTGTGGTCGCGGCCGTTGCCGTTTTCACTTGTCGGCGTACGTCCAAACTCGCCGCCCCAAATGACGAGCGTGTCTTCGAGCATGCCGCGTTGCTTGAGGTCGTTCAGCAAAGCCGACATCGGTCCGTCGATATCGGCGGCCAGTTTGCGGACGGCGTTATGGTGGTTTTGGTGTGTGTCCCAGGGTTGTCCGTTGCCGTAATAGACTTGCGTGTACCGGACCCCGCGCTCCACCAGCCGCCGCGCCAACAAACACCCGTTGGCGAAATGCCCCGAACCATAAGCCGCCCGAACATGAGCCGGCTCGCGGTCGAGGTCAAACGCCTCCGTCGCCGCGAACTGCATCTTGAACGCGGTCTCCATAGCGCGGATTCGCGAATCAATCGCCTCGTCGTGCGGCCGGCGATCCGCGTGGCCGCGGTTCAACTTCCGCATCAACGCCAGCTGGATCCGCTGCTGCTGTTCATTCAACCGCGCGTTGCGCACATAAGGAATCAGCTTCTGCGGATCGAGTTGAGAGTGATTGATGTATGTGCCCTGAAACTCGCCCGGCAGAAACGCGCTCGTCCAAAGAATCGAAAACCGCACGGGACGCCCGGGACACAGTACGACATACGTCGGCAAGTTCTCGTTATCGCTGCCCAATCCGTACGAGATCCACGATCCCATACTCGGCCGCGTCGGCAATACGGTGCCGTTGTTCATCAAGAGCAGGGCGGGGCCGTGGTTCGGATTGTCAGTGTAGACCGAACGCAGCACGCAAACGTCGTCGACATGCGACGCGAACTTGGGCAGCAGTTCGCTGACGGGTACGCCGCTCACGCCGCGCGGCGAATACTTGAAAGGCGACGGCAACAGGCCGGCCGTCTTGCGCTCCGTGCGCAGGTCGACTTCCTTGGGACGCTGGCCGGCGAACTTGGCGATGGCCGGCTTGGGGTCAAAGAAATCTCCGCCGAAAGGACCGCCGTTCATGAACAGATGAATGACGCGCTTCGCTCGCGGTTCGTGGTGCGTCCGCTCTCTTTCCGCACCACCTAGACTACTCTGCAGCGCCTGAGCTAGCCCGAGAGCGCCCAGACCTCCGCCCAAGTGCTGCGCGAATTGCCGGCGATCGAGGGGCGCGATGTTCATGAGTTCGTCGTTGTCGGTTAGTCGATAAACAAGAATTCGTTCGATCCGAGCAGCACTTGTGCGCAACGTTCCCAGGCCGCCCGCTCGCCGTCCCCTGCGAACGCGGTGAGCAGCTCTTCGATCGCCGCCACTTCCCATTGCTCAGCGGGCCGCTGATATAGTCGTTGAAATGCGAACGCCGCTCGCAAGGGAACGTCGTCTTCGGGCGCGGCTGTGGCGATGCGGGCGGCGAATGCTGAAGCTCGCGCTTGCATGAAGGAACTGTTGAGTACAAACAGCTGTTGCAGCGGCGACATTGTTGGCCGCCGCTGGGGACTGTGAGCCGTAGGCTCGGGAAAGTCGTGCAACTGCAGCATCGTGTCGACATCGCGGCGATTGATCAGCCCGTAGATAGTGCGGCGCCGGTTGTTGGCGTCGGTCAGCAGAGTCGGCGGGCCGCCAATCCGAGAATCCAACTCGCCCGTCGCGGTCAACATCGCGTCGCGCCAAACTTCGATCTCCAACCGTCGGCGGTTCATGCGCCACAGCAGGCGATTCCCCGGGTCGATCGCGCGCTGCGCGGCCGAGTCGGCGGAGGATTGCCGATAGGTGGCGGACAACAAGATTTCTCTGTGCAGCCATTTCAACGACCACCCGTGCTCGATCAACTGGGCGGCCAGGTAGTTGAGCAGAGCGGGGTGCGTCGGCGGCGATCCCTGCTGGCCGAGATTGCTGGGCGTGTCGACCAGTCCGACGCCGAAGTGGTGATGCCAAATGCGATTCACCATCACTCGGGCGGCGAGCCCTTGGGAGTTGCCGACGATGGCTTCGGCCAGGTCCGATCGTCCACTGCCGTGTTTGAACGGCTGCGCTTCGTCGCGAAACAGCTGTAGAAACTGCCGCGCCACCGGGTCGCCCTTCGTGGCGGGGTTGCCGCGTATCTGCAGCGGAACGTCTTGCATCTCGTCCTTGTACGTCAACTTCGTCTTGTCCGGTCCATCCGGCTCGACGTGCAGCGCCGCGTCGGCGACTGCGCTGGCGACGGGGGTGGTGAAGTGAGGCGTTTGCCGCGCCGTTTTGATTTCGTTTTGAAGAGCCTGAAGCTGGGCGGCGAGATCTTTCGGCGGCGGCTTCTTCCCCCGCAGGTTTTTGATCTTCACTTCGGCTGCCGCCACTTCTTGACGAGCCAACCGCGCCGACCTGGCGAGCGCTGCGTCAATGATCGGCGCGTCGGCCAGTCGGGTATTCGCGAACACGCCCGCCAGTGCGTAGTAATCGTGAGATGTGATCGGATCGGTCTTATGGTCGTGGCAGCGGGCGCAGGCTATCGTGAGCCCCAGGAATGTTCGGCCGACCGCATCGATCCGCTCTTCCCATTCCGTCGCCACGACCTCTTCAATTACGACCGGGTCGAGCCGCAGTTCTTTCCAGTACGTGGGACTCAATCCGAGAAACCCCAGCGCGGCATTGTCGACGGGGCGCTTGTCTTCAATCGCATCAGCCGCCAACTGGTAACGCACGAAGTTGTCGTACGCCATGTCTTCGTTGAGCGCGCGGATCACCCAGTCGCGATAGACGTAGGGGCTGCCTTCAATCTCCAACCAGGATGAAGTCGTATCGGTGTACCGCGCGTTGTCCAACCAGAAGCGGCCCCAACGCTCCCCAAATCGGGGCGACGCCAGCGCGCTCTCGACCAATCGCGGCCAAGCTGTCGGGTTCTTGTCCGCCACGAATCGCTCGACATCCGCCCGACTCGGCGGCGCGCCGAGCAGATCGAAATACAATCGCCGCATGAGCGTTCGGCGGTCGGCCGGCGGCGAGGGACGCAGCGCCTTCTCGCGTAACCGCGCCGCGATGAAGGCGTCCAACGGTCGCTCAGCCCATGCGTCGGTCGCGTCCGCTGGCGGAGCCGTCTGAGTCAACGGACGAAACGACCAGAATTGGCGAACTTGTTCCCAGTCGATCTCGCTGTTGACCAGCTGCTGGCCGCCGATCGGCATCGGAGCGCCTTGCAGCACCCACGTCTCAAGCAAGCTCAACTGCTGCGGTTTCAACTTGCCTTTGGGCGGCATCTGCAGATCGTCGTCCTCGTAGCGGATCGCTTGCAAGAGCGGACTCTGTTTGAGGTCGTTCTGGTTGATGCTGAGACCCAAGTCGCCGCCGCGGCGAACGCCGGCCAGCGTGTCCAACCGCAGCGACCCCTGCAGCGTCTTCGCCTCGCTGGAATGGCATGAGTAGCATCGTTCGACCAGGATCGGGCGAATCTTCTTCTCGAAGAAAGCCAGTTGCTCAGTCGTAAACTCGACCTGCGTTGATTGCTGTGCGGACGCCGGCGCGAGGTTGAGCCAACCGGCGGCGCCGGCGAGCAACGCCACGCAGACAACTCGCGGGCGCAGACGGTCGGTCAAACAATGAGCGGCCACGAAATCACTCGTCTCCCACCGACTTCCGCCAAGCGGCGAGCCGATGCGAAAGATCTTTTTCCACGGCGGCGTGCTCCTTGACGCCAGCCAGGTTCCGCACTTCGTGCGGGTCGTTGTGCAAGTCAAACAACTGCCGGACCTTGGCCTCCGGATAATCGATCAGTTTCCAGCGCTCGCCGCGGATCATTCGCTGCTTGTCGCGAAAATAGCCAAAGACATATTTGTGGTGAGTGTCTTCCCGGCCGCTCAACACTCTGGCGAAGCCTTTGGATTCGACCTGTTTGGGAATCGGAATGGAGCACAGGTCGCAGACGGTAGGGAACAGTTCGCGGAGGTAGACCTGGGCGTCGGCGCGGTGATTGCTCTTTACGCCCGGTCCGCGAATGATCAACGGCACGCCGATCGTGTGCTCGTACATGCTCTGCTTGCCGCGGAGGCCGTGGCTGCCGACGCCCAAGCCGTGGTCGCTCGAGAAGATGATGATCGTATTGTCGGCTCGACCCGAGTCTTTGAGCGCTTGCAGGATGCGACCAATCTGTTCGTCCATATGCGAGACCACTCGATAGTACATGGCGGTGACGTCGCGGACCATCTCCGGCGTTCGCGGCCAGGGCAACAGTTTCTCATCGCGACCGTCGAAGTTGCCGTGATCGAACGGGTGGCGGGAGAGGAAATTGGGCCACAACGGCAGCGCCGCTTTGTCGTAGGCGTCTTCGTAGTCGGGCGGCATGATGAGCGGATCGTGCGGAGCCGTGAAGCTGACCTGCAAGAAGAAAGGCCGATCGGTTTTGCGTTTGATCAACTCAATCGCCGCGTCCGCAAACAGCCCGCTGATGTTCGGCGTCAAGCCAACGCCGCGATCGGGGAATTTCGTCTTGCCGTCGGCCGTCTGAAACACCCAGCCCCGGTATCCCGTGATCGGCTCGCCCTTCCAATCGGTCTGATCCTTCCACCACTTGCCGCCTCCGCCGCTGTACAAGCCGTTGCACTCTTCGATGCCGAAGTCGGCGGGGCGTCCGCGGACGTGCCATTTCCCGACGTACCAGGTGTGGTAACCGGCGCGGCGCATCGTCTCCGGCCAGTAGGCGAGGTCATCGCGAAAGCGGCCGCCGAAGTCGAGCACGCCGTTGCGGAAACTGCTCGCGCCGCTGATGATCTCAGCCCGGGACGGCGTGCAGATCGGATACGCGCAGACCGCCCGCGTCACGGTGACTCCTTGGCGAGCCAAGCGGTCGAGGTGAGGCGTGCGGACGTAGGTGTTGCCGCTCGCCCCCAACGCGTCGGGTCGTTGATCGTCGCTCAACAAGAACAACACGTTGGGGCGTTCGGCGGCGGCAGTCGTCGCCGCGCAGATCGATCCGAGTGCGGAGATCGACAATAGCGCGGCGGAGAAGAGCGCCGAAAACCTGCGCATGGGATGAGTCTCGATGGTGTGGGTGGGGCGGGAGGGCTTCAGGCAAATCCAGCGCCTTGTTGTTCAGTGGCCTCCTGCACACTGCAAGCCAGACTCTAGAGCAGTTCCTCGATCGGATCGCCGTGATAGATTCTGGTGGGTTTGTCTAAAGCGTCGTACCAAGCGCTCGTCGGCGGAATGCCGAGCGCGTGGTAGATCGTAGCGGCGAGGTTCTCGGGCTTCTGCGGGCTGTCGGTGGGAAAGCCGCCGATCTTGTCGGAAGCGCCGACGACGTTGCCGCCGCGGACGCCGCCGCCGGCGAAGAAGACCGTCTGCACGGCTCCCCAATGATCGCGGCCGGGTAGTTTGTAATGCTCCGGCAACAATGAGATCTTCGGCGTGCGGCCGAATTCGCCCGCCATCACAATCAGCGTGTTGTCCAGCTGTCCGCTCTCACGGAGATCGTCGAGCAGTGCGGCGACGGCTCGGTCGGTCGGCGGCAAGAGCTTATCTTTGAGATGGGGAAAGGCGTTGCCGTGCGTATCCCACGACTCGTCGTTGCCCAAGTTCACTTGGACCATGTTGACGCCGGCGTCCAACAGCCGACGGGCCATCAGCAACGACCAGCCAAACGAGTTCTTGCCGTACGCTTCCTGCGTCTTCTCATCGGCGCGAGTGACGTCGAGCGCCTGGTTAACTTTCGGATCGGTGAGCAGCGAGATTGCGCCTTGGCGGAAACGGTCGAAGTTCTCGGTCGATGCGAAATGATCAAGTTGGCTGCGTTGAGCGGCCAGTTCGTTGAGCAATCGCAGCCGCCCATTGAGACGCGTCATGGCGAAACCATGCGGCAACTTGAGGTCCGGCGCTTCGAAGACCCGACTGTCGGCGTTGCCGCGCTCCTGGTGGTCGAACTCGTACTGTGGAAATGCTCCGTAGGACGTCTTGTGGTAAGGCGACGCCTCAATAAACCACGGGTTGTTGCTCTCTCCCAACTGGCCGGCGAACTGACCGGGAATGACTCGCCCCGAATAGTGAACGAGCCGTTCGGGTAGCACGGCCGCGGGCGGTAGGTTGTTTCGCCGCGGAGTCGCAACGTTCGCGATCGCGGCGATCGCCGGCCAGTCCTTCGGTTGCGGCACGCTACTGTTAAACCCCGGCGGCAACATGGTGCGGCCGGTCAGCATGATGTGATGCCCGGCCGAATGATCGTTGGACGGATGCGTCAGCGAACGACACAGGGCCCAATCGTTGCTCCGCTTCGCCAACTCCGGCAAATGCTCACAAATCTGCAGACCAGGTGTGGCGGTGGAGATCGGTTTGAAATCGCCGCGGACATCGTCCGGAGCGTTCGGCTTCATGTCAAAGCTGTCTTGTTGAGCCAGACCGCCCGACAAAAAAATGTAGATGCATCGTTGAGCATTCCCGCTGTTGGAAACACCGGACTCCGCCGCCTCGGCGCGGAGTGCGGCGAGATGGTTTCCGCCGAGCCCAAGCAATCCAATCGCGCCCGCCTGCAGTGCGGTCCGCCGTGAAACGTTCGCATGTTGCCAGCTTGTTGAGCCCGTCATGGGAGTTCCCCAGAGTACGTCGCACCGCCGAACGCATCAAACAACACCAATGTCGACCACACAATGTCGACCATTGCCAAGTTTAAGCAACATCGAATTCGCGTGCAAATCGCTCGAATCCGACCTAAACCCTTACACACAACCGACGTAGGTAGGTCCTGCCTGCCGGGCAGGACTTCGCGACGAAGTCGCGACATGGACGTTCCATCTATCTCAGCGCATTAACTTCAGCGCGGTGGTTGATGTCCCAACACCAGCCCGCTGCCACCAGCCCGCTGCCACCAGTCCTCTGCCACCAGCCCGCTGCGCAAGCGAGGGATGGCGGCTGAGTCGGGGTGGGGTCGGGATGGCGGCGCTGGAAACTCCGCGCACTTTGATTCCTCGCTCGGCTCGCTTGCGCCAAGGTGGGACACGCCGGAAGACCTACTCAGCCGGCTTTGACTTGAGTCCGGCCGTGTTAACGGCGATGACGCGATAGGAGTGCTTCTTGCCGGGCTGGGCGTCGGCGTCGACAAACCGCATCGTCGCGAGTGGCTGAGTTGGCGTATCGCTGTACTGGAGGTTTTGAAAGATCGGGCGTCCGAATCGGTTCTTCCCATCTTCCGGCAGATTGGCCAGAAACTCACCATCGCGCTCGATGATGAAATGGGCGAGGCCGCTTTGCAGGTCAGCCTCCGCCTGCCAGCGAAGTTCATTGCCTTTGACGCGCAGGTTTGTCGGCGCGGGTGGCCGTGTGGCGTCCACAACAGCCGTATCTTTGACGTATTGCATCCAGGCTCGCGCGACATGATCATTCGGCAGCCAGGCGGATTTCAGGGGATCACCGCCAAACCTCGCGACGGGAGCCGCGGCGAATCCGGTGGGACTGGCCAGCCACGCTTTTTCGGTCGGCATGGCGTTGAGCCGATGGCCGCGCTCGGCTAGACGAACAGTCAAGCAGGCGTCGAGCCAGGGGATGGCCAGGTAACGTTGATTGCCGCATTCGTGGGCGGTCAACGGATCGACGGCGACGCCGATGAGTCCGCCTTTGCTTCGGACTCCGTAGAAGAAGGCTTCGTTGGCGGGCCACACGCGTGCGAACCGTCCGTCTTTCACGGTCACGCCTTCCTTGGTTCCGGGATTGCACATCAGGGGGACGCGCAGCGCCGCGTCGAGCAGTGTGTGAGCCTTGATCGCCGGGCGCTCCGGGTTGGGCTTCAGCAGCGGCACTCCGGAGCGGAGCCAGGCGGCGGCCACACGTTCGGGATAGAGCAGCACCATGCCGCCCGCCCAATGTCCGCCGCCGCTGTGTCCCCACAACGCCCACGGAGCCGTGGCCAGCTCGGGATGCCCGGACTGTTTGCCGAGATCGACGAGACATTTCTGAAAGGCGGCGGCCGAGCCGTTGCGTGGATCGCACCACATCTGGCAATCCGCGCCCCGCGGTTGTTCGTAAGACGGCGCGAGCAACGCGCAGCCGTGCTTCTTCGCCAGCGCCTGCCAATGCAGATCGAAAGCGCCCGTGAGTCCAGACCGGCACGAACCCTCACCGCATCCGTGCTGGTGCACGACCACGCCGCGCAGAGTCTTCACTCCGCTCGGAATCCAGATCGTGTAGTTGGCCGGAAAGATCAATCCACCCGGCTCCCGCGACGCCTCGTAGCGGACCCGATAATAAGGCGGATCCGCATCGGGAAAGACGTTGTACGGCTTCTCTTGAGCGAGCAAAGTCGCCGGCAGCAGAACGCCGAGCAAGACGGTCTGCGCTAGAGATGATGGTCGTGGAATGATGAACGGATCCTCTCGTAGCGACGGGTGATTAATGACTAGAGGCTGTTTCAAAACCTTGTACGATGGCCTTCCAAGGCCGCTGCTGTGAACATGTTCTATACACCTAAATCCCGATCCATGCGATACTTCGGCTCATTGACGGGCGAAGGATCGTCCGTCGTCGAGG
>JASMLW010000049.1 GCA_030748485.1 Pirellulaceae bacterium | reverse complement strand
GCAAGGATCTGTTTCGAGCAGTGAATCCGTTCGCGATCACGATCGCGCCCACCGAACGCACGCTGGACACGATCAGCTTCTTCGTGCAGGACGAAATTGAGTTGGTCGACGACACACTGTTCTTCACGGTCGGATCAAAGTTCGAAGAAAACGACTTCACGGGTTTCGAGTATCAGCCGAGCGGACGGCTTGTCTGGAACCCGACTGAAACGCAATCGATCTGGGGCGCTGTGTCGCGCGCCATCCGACGCCCGACCCGAGTCGAAGACGACGTGTTCCTCCGTTCGTTGACCACGACTCCAGGCGTGTTCGCCACGCTGGCGGGACATCGGGGAGTGATCAGCGAAGAATTGATCGCCTACGAACTCGGATATCGCTCGCAGGTATCAGAGTACTTCTCATTCGATATCGCCACCTTCTACCACAAATACAATCATGCAATCGGCGTTGTACCGGTGGGCCCGCCGGCGCCCCCGACGGCGCTGCTGCTGACCAACGCGATGGATGCTGAATCGTACGGCGTCGAAGTGGCGATCAACTACGCGATCAACGATTGCTGGGACTTGTACGGAAACTACAGTTTCCTGCGTATCAACTCATCACCGTCCGTAACGTCGGGCCGTCTGGAGGGCGGAGCGCCCCGCAATCAGGCCTATCTCATGTTGTCAGGTGACGTGGGTAGCGACGTTCAACTGGACTTCATGTTGCGTTATGTGGAGGACTTGCCCGTTTTCAATGTACCCAGCTACGTCGATCTCAACGTCCGGCTGGGTTGGTGGGCGCATGAGAATCTTGAGCTTTCGTTGGTGGGCCAGAATCTGCTGGACAGCCAACACTTGGAGTTCGTGGGTGAAGCATTCACTGGGGGCATCGGTACCGAGGTGGAGCGTGGCGTGTACGGCATGGCCACTCTCAACTACTAACGGCAGGGGCGGACCGACTACGTGGATCCGAAGCAGAAAATAACCGGCTTGCGCGCAGGGATCGCCACTATCCTGGCGGCCGCCATGTTGCTGGCGTTTCCGGCGAGCAGCTATGCGCAGAACCGCGAGTACTCGATCAAGGCGGCCTACTTGTACAACTTGGCTCGCTACGTCACCTGGCCCGCCGGCGCTTTCCAGAACAAAACGTCCCCAGTGGTGATCGGCGTCGTCGGCGAGAATCCGTTTGGGAACAAGCTGGACAAGATCGCCGCCAAGCGGAAAGCGAACGGTCGGTCGATCATCATCCAGCAGTTTCAAAGATGGGCGCCGGCCTGCGCCGATTGCCACATTCTGTTCGTCTCTAAGAACGATCCGGCGATGACTCAGGCTGTAGTCCGGGCTTCAGCCGGACGTCCTATTCTCGTCGTCGGCGAGGTGCCGGGCGGGGCCAAGCAAGGCGCTCCGGTCAATTTTCAGATGCGACCCAACACTTCGATCGCCATCGAGATCAATATCGGCGTCGTGATGCGGCGGCAGCTGCAAGTCAACGCCAAACTGCTCAATCTCGCCGATATCATCAAGGGCAACTAACCGCCGCTAACCAAAGGCGCCAGGGGCAAGGACGACCGGCATGAACCTCATTCAAGGCCAATCCATCAACAGCAAGCTGACCATGCTGACCGCGGTCTCCAGCGGCATCGCATTGCTCCTGTCGACGGTGGCGTTCTTTGTCAACGACTGGAGTTCGATACGGCAATCCAAGATCCGCCAGCTGTCGGCCTTGGGTGGGGTGATCGCCTCGAACAGCACGGCCACGTTGGCGTTCGATCAGCCAATGGCCGCCGAGGAACTGCTGGCCTCGCTGGGAAGTCGGCCGACGGTGCACTTCGCCTGCCTGTACGACTCCGACGGGAACTTGTTCGCCGAGTTCCGCCGCGACGCCGACGCCCAGTTCGATCCGCCGCCGCGACCTCAGCACGGCTCCAACTTCACCAAGACCGGGTTTCTCGACATCGCGATGCCGGTCCTCGAGGAAGACGGTACGGAACTGGGCACGCTCTACATGCACACCGCCATGACGGACCTTAAGAATCAGCTCTACACCCACGCCAGTATCGCGGCCAGTGTGCTGATCGCTTCGCTGGTGGTCGCCGTGCTGTTGGCTTCGCGACTGCAGCGATTCATCTCGGGACCAATCCTCCAACTGGCCGGTGCGGCCAAGCAGATCTCGTCGGAAGGCAACTATTCGATTCGAGTTGAGAAGACGTCGGACGACGAAATCGGCGATCTCTACGATCAATTCAACGGCATGCTCGACCGCATCCAAATGGCCGACGAAGAAATCCATCAAACTCACACGCAATTGCAAGCCGCTAACAACGAGCTGGAGGAGCGCGTTCAAAAACGCACTGAGCAGCTGTCGATCGCCAACGATCAGCTCAAGAACGAAATCGAAGAGCGGGCTCGCGTCCACAACGAACTCAAGCAAAGCGAGAAACGCGTTCGCGCGATCGTCGACAGCGCGTTCGATGCGATCATCACCGTCGACGAACGGGGCGCGATCGAGTCATTCAACCCGGCGGCGGAGAAGATGTTCGGCTATAAGGCGAGCGAAGTGCTCGGCGCTGAAGTTAATGTGCTGATGGCGAACCAGTACGCCGACCGGGGGAATTTCGTCAAGCACTACGCCGAGACCGGTGAAACGCAAATCATGGGGGGGCAAGTTGAGTTTGAAGGACGCCGCCAGGATGGATCCGAGTTCGCGTTGGAGTTGTTTGTCAGCGAGTTCCGGCTGTTCGATCGTCGAGTATTCACCGGCTTTATCCGCGATCTGACCGCCGCCAACGAGGCTGCCGAGAAACTCCAGGACATGAACGAGCGGCTGGTGGATATCTCGCGCCAAGCGGGCATGGCGGAAGTCGCCAACGGAGTGCTCCACAACGTCGGCAACGTGCTCAATAGCGTCAATGTTTCCGCCTCGCTGATTAGCGAAACCGTTCGCAATTCAGAAGTGAACGATTTGGGTCGCGTGCTGGGAATCGTCGAACAAAACCTGCCCAACCTGTCGACCTTCATCGCTGACGATCCGCGCGGCAAACACCTGCCAAACTACCTCATCGAGGCCGGCAAGGTGCTGAACCAGGAACGCGAAACCGTGATGGAAAAGGTCGCCTCTCTGACCAAGAAAATCGACCACATCAAAGACATCGTGGCGACGCAGCAATCCTACGCCGGTTCGTCCGGTATGGCGCAACCCGTTTCTGTAGCCGAGTTGATGGAGGACGCCGTCCAAATCAACAGCGCCTCGCTGGAACGTCATCAGATCGTTGTCGAGCGCAACTACAGCGAGCTGCCTGAAGTGACGCTCGACAAACAGAAGTTGCTCCAGATCCTCATCAACCTGGTTGCCAACGCCAAACAAGCCGTGCAGGAAAACACGTCAGTCCACGGCCACATCGAACTGATCGTCAAGCGAGATGACGACGACTTCCAATTGGAAGTCGTCGACAACGGCGTGGGCATTTTGCAAGAGAACCTCGACCGCATCTTTCGTCACGGATTCACAACGAAGCAAGGCGGCCATGGATTTGGACTGCACAGCGCCGCGCTGGCCGCCAAGGAGATGGGTGGCTCGCTGACCGTCGAAAGCGAAGGGCGTGGCAGCGGCGCGCGGTTCAAATTGCGGTTGCCGTTGCGCACGGAAGCGGCCGCGGTGGCGTAGCCGTCGAGCCGCCATGGAGACATGCCGCGTCAGCGAGCGCCGTACTTGTCTTGGGCGATCTTGATCGCGGTTTGCAACACCGAATCCGTCTCACTCGCCGGATCTTTCTCCGCGACCGCCTTGCGGCGAATCTGCACATCCACGTTGGGGACAACGCCCCGGTCGCTGATCGCGTGCCCTGCGGGAGAATAGAACTTCGCAGTGGTCAACCGCACACCGGCGCGGGAGTAACTGAGCGGGAAGATCCCCTGCACGCTTCCCTTGCCGTAGGTGCGTTGCCCGACGACATCGCCTCGGTCATGGTCGCGAATGGCGCCGGCGAAAATCTCGCTCGCGCTGGCTGAGTCGCCGTCGACCAGAACCAGCAGCGGAACTCGCCAAGTGCCGGCGCCGTTGGCGTGATAGTCGAAGTCCTCGTTGGGGCTGCGACCGCGTGTCGAGACGATGATTCCGCGCGAGATGAACCGGTCCGCCACTTCGATTGCCGCCGGCAGCAATCCACCGGGGTTGTTGCGAACGTCGACGATCAAGCTTCGCATCCCCTGCCGATGCAACTGCCAGAGCGCTCGGTCTAAATCGTTGCGAGTATTCTTTTGGAATGACGTCAACTTGAAGTACCCGACGCCCGCGTCGCGGTCGATCAGCTGCACTTCCTCGATGCTGGGCACATCCACGCGTCGCCGCATCATGCGGACCTGCTGCGACGACTGGTCCTGTTTGACAATAACGACGTCGACCGTCGATCCCTCCACACCCCGCAGCATTTCCGCCGCTTCGTCGGTGGTGACGTCGTCCATCGTTTTGCGATCGACCTCGACAATTCGGTCGCCCCGCCTCATGCCGGCTTCGTGAGCGGGCCCGCCGGTAATGACGTTGACGATCAGCAGCGAATTGCCTTCAGCCTTCAACTCGATTCCCAACCCAACGAAATTACCTTCGATCTGGGACAGCGAATCGTCGAGCTGGTCTTTGGTCAAGAAAGCCGAATATGCGTCTAGAGTATCCACCGCCCCACAGGCGAACTCGAGAATCACCGCCTGCGGAGGAACGCCCAGCTGTTTCTCGGCGAGCCGGCCGGCCATCACGGCCGCGTCGAGCGCTTCATGGCGATCGCGAATCGGCAGCATCGACAGCCGCGACTTCAGACTGCGTTGAAAACTACTGATGGCGTCGCTCTTGACGCGCTCCATATGAACTCGATGAAACTCGGTCGACTGCAGCGCGGTTTCCAATTGCATGACGCCGCGGGCGGTAATCGCGCGCCAGCGAGGTTCGTCAACGTAGTGAGTGTGGATCTTGCGCAAAATCTCGGAGTAGATGTCCGTCGACTCGCGTTCGCCGCGGCGGACAACGGCCAGATAACTGCGGTCGGCGTAGCGTCGCGTGACGTTGAATCGTCGCCGCACCGCCGACAAGCGGTCGGTCAGTGATTGCTCGTTCGGGTAATCGCGCGTCGCCTTTTCATAATGGGACAGCGCCTCGCTCCAGCGCTCCTTCTGCTCGAGCTGGCGTCCCTTGGAAAGGACCTCCTCGACGGAAAAGACGTCGCCGGGAATCCGAACCGTCTCTCGCGGAGGCTCGCCTTCGCGTGTTTGCTGCGCAGGAGCGGGAACGGGAACGGAAAAGAAGAGGAGCAGGAGCGCGGATAGGAGCAGTAAATGATGTCGCATAGTCGGTCCATCGCGGGGAGGGTGCAGGCGATTCTCTTTCACCCGTGAGCGATCGGACAATGCGGAGTGCTCCGAGCGCGGATGGAAAGAACGCCAAGGGAATATAAGTCACGATTTGGGTCGGGTCAAAAAATCGTTCGCAACTTCTCGCGGTGCATTTGGCGCAACAACTACAGGTGGAACTGCGGTGGTTAGCTGGCGAGGATCGCACGGAGAAAATGGCGTCGAACGAATCGCAAACTTGCGCGTCATGACGCGGTTGGCGAATCGATGGCGGCGGTGACCACCTCGATTCCGGGAGCATCATCCCTGTATTCCCATTTGGTCGCGGCCCGATGGCCGACAACTCGTGGAATGCTAGGCAGCCGGTTGGTCGCGGTCAACCGCGCGGAAACGACGTTTCTAGCAGTCGCGCCAGTCGAGCCGCGCGCGCTGCGTAAAAACGGATGCGCCGACCTCAGCGGAAAACCCACACTAAAGCGCCCAACAGTTCGATGTTAACGACATCCGCGGACACCGTTCCCGTTAGGAGTCTCCCGATGACGACCGTATCCGAAAGCGTTTTCCAGCCGGACACCTTCCAACCTGAAACGCTTTTTGACTTGGACAGCGAACACGCAGTCGACGCCCTGATCCGTCGAGCTGTTGAACTGCGGGCCAGCGACCTGTTCTTTATGACCGAGGAGCGAGCCGTCGCGATCGCCGTCCGGCGATTTGGCGTCGTCACTCCTATCTCCCGCGTCTCCCGCGAACAGGGACGGCGGCTGATCAGTCACATCAAGGCCCTCGCCGGAATGAATATCGCCGAAGCGCGACGGCCGCTCGACGGTCGCTGGATCTGGGGCGCGGGTGAGGAACAAGTTGAATTGCGAGTCAACTGCATCGCGACTCTGTTCGGCTCCGACCTGACGATGCGGTTGTGGAGCCGCGAGACCGGCTTGATTCCTCTCGACGAACTCGGACTGGCCGCCAGCGACCTTCGCAAAGTCAACTCGATGCTGCAGCGGCCGAGCGGTTTGATTCTGGTGACGGGGCCGACGGGAGCCGGCAAGACAACCACGCTCTACGCATGCCTCGAGACGCTGCGCGACGGCTCGCGGAAAATCAACACGCTCGAGGACCCGGTCGAGTTCGCGATCCCCGGCATTCGTCAATCGCAAGTTCGCGCTGACTTGGGGGTCGACTATCCGGAACTGCTGCGAAATATTCTCCGCCAAGCTCCCGACGTCATTATGATCGGCGAGATTCGTGACTCGTCGACGGCGGCGACCGCCGTTCGCGCCGCCAACAGCGGCCACTTAGTGCTCTCCACATTGCACGCACCCCGCGCCGCCGGTGCGCTGCAAAGCATGTTCGCGCTCAACGCCAACCCCTATTTCCTGTCGAGTTGCCTGTTGGGAGTCGTCGCCCAACGGCTGGTTCGCACGCTCTGTCGCGCTTGCCGCCGCGCGTACGATGTCGGGCACTCGGACGAGATCGCCGAAACGGTGGCGCTGTTCGAGACCGAGGCGCCGAGTACGGTGTTCGCCCCCGGCGAGGGATGCGTCAGCTGCCAAGGCTCCGGCTACAGCGGCCGCACGGGACTGTTCGAAGTGCTCGGCTTCAATACCGAGTTGCGGCGACTGACCGCGCGGATGGCCGTCAGCCGAGAAATCCACCAGGCGGCGGTCGACAACGGGATGGTCGACTTTCGCAAGTCGGCGATGCTCAAGGTCAGCCAGGGCCTGACCAACATCGAAGACTTGTTGCGCGATGTCCCCGCCGAATGTCTCGGCCTTGAAGACTAGCTAGTCGACAAGCAACCGCGCAGCCGGACAGCGGAAGTCGCTCGGATGATCGCCCAAATACGCGCGGCGCGCGATGGCTCACCGAACTGCTCGTCCGGCTCCACCTGATTGATTTCACTCGGTGAACGCCTATAACTCAGGCGTGATCAATGTGGTTGAATCAGCTCGCGCTGAGCATGCCTGAGCAGCTCGTCTGAGCAACTCGTCTGAGCAACGTCGCCAAGTTCCCTGGAATTGATTGAGGTCAGCATCGTGACTCCCAGCGAAGTACTCGCTCTGTGCCGTGAAAACGACGTCAAGGCGGTGGACTTGCGTTTCGTCGATTTCCCCGGGCAGTGGCAGCACACGACGATTCCCGTCAGCGAGTTCTCCAAAGATGTCTTCGCTGACGGATTGGGCTTTGATGGCTCGAGCATTCGCGGATGGCAGGCGATCAACGAATCGGACATGTTGATCATTCCTCAGCCCGAGACCGCGTTCATCGATCCGTTCACAGCGACGCCCACGCTGGACATTATCGGCACGATACAAGATCCGATCACCGGCATGGACTACTCGCGCGATCCTCGCAACGTGGCGAGAAAAGCGGTCCACTATCTCAACAAAACGGGTGTCGCCGACACGGCGTACTTTGGCCCCGAGGCCGAGTTCTTCATCTTCGACGACGTCCGCTTCGACCAAAACGCTCACGAAGCCTACTACCACGTCGACAGCGTCGAGGGTGAGTGGAACAGAGGCCGCGCCGAGGCTCCCAACCTGGGGCACAAAGTGCGGCACAAGGAGGGCTACTTCCCCGTTCCTCCCGTCGACCACCTGATGGATATCCGCAACGAGATGATGCAGACGCTGATCGATTGCGGACTGACAGTTGAGTGTCAGCACCACGAAGTGGGCACGGCCGGTCAGGCGGAGATCGATTTGCGATTTGGCGAGATGGTGCGCATGGCGGATCAGATGATGATGTACAAGTACATCGTCAAAAATGTCGCCAAACGGCACGGCAAGACGGTCACGTTCATGCCCAAACCGATCTTCTCGGACAACGGTTCGGGAATGCACACGCATTTCTCGTTGTGGCGCGACGGCGAGCCGTTGTTCGCCGGCAGCCAATACGCGGGGTTGAGCGATGTGGCTCTCCACGCCATCGGCGGAGTACTCAAGCACGCAGCCGGACTGCTGGCGTTCACCAATCCCACGACCAACAGCTACAAGCGGTTGGTTCCGGGGTACGAGGCGCCCGTCAACTTGGCCTATTCGCAGCGCAATCGCTCCGCCGCCTGCCGGATTCCCATGTACAGTCAGAGCCCCAAGGCGAAACGCGTTGAGTTCCGCTGCCCCGATCCGAGTTGCAATCCATACTTCGCTTTCTCAGCGCTGCTGATGGCCGCCATCGACGGCATTCAGAACAAGATTCATCCCGGCGAACCGCTCGACAAGGACATCTACGACTTGCCGCCGGAAGAAGCCGCCAATGTCGCCAAGACCCCAGGCTCATTGTCCGCTGCGCTCGATGCGCTGCAAGCCGATCAAGAGTACTTGATGCAGGGCGACGTCTTTACGCCCGACGTCGTCGATACGTGGATCGCCTACAAGCGCGAGAACGAAGTCGACGCGATGAGACTGCGGCCTCACCCGTACGAGTTCTGTATGTACTACGACGTCTGACATCGCCTTCCGCGATGTGAGATGCACGCCGCGTCGGCTACCCGTTGAGCCGCTCTGTTCGCGCTGGTAGGTTGGCGGATTCACTCGACGCTTGAGAGCGTTGGCGCCCTGCCTGCTTCCCTCCACTTCGTCACGCCCGAGGAGCTTTCGCGCATGACCGCTATTTCGCAAGATACGCTCGACAAACTGGCTCAATTTGATACGCCCACGATCTGCAATGTGATCGAGTTGTTCGATGTGCGGCCGCGAAATCAAGGCTACATGGACAAACGCGTCCAATCGAATTTTCCCGAGATGCCTCCGATGGTTGGATTCGCCACGACCGCCTGTTTTCGCTCCGACGCCCCGCCCTCGGGCGGCGACGCCTACGGGAGCATACAGAAGCAACTCGAACAATTCGCCGAGTTGCCCGGTCCGGCGGTCGTCGCTTTCCAAGACGCTGACGACCCCCCGGTGGCCGCTGTGTTCGGCGAGGTGATGTGCTCAACCTATCAGGCGTTCGGCTCCGTCGGACTGGTGACCAACGGCGGCGGTCGCGATCTCGAACAAGTGAAAGCGCTCAGCTACCCTGTCTTCACGGGCTCCACGATCTGCTCGCACGGCTACTGCCACATGCTGCACTTGGGCCTGCCCGTACGAGTTGGTGGACTGATGGTGAACCAAGGCGACTTGCTGCACGGCGACGCCAACGGAGTCACCAACATTCCAGTCGACATCGCCGCCGCGGTCGCCGACGTATCGGGCGAGTTCATCGCCTGCGAAGAAATCATGCTGGACTACGTCAAGGCGCCGGGCGAAAAGAGCGTGGCTCGATTCAATGAACTCCGCGAGCAGTTTCAGCAGGAAGTGAAGAAACTGACGGACCGCATTCAAACGAGCTAGGTGTAACGAACTAGCCGGTAGCGACCCGGCCGCGTCGTAGGTGAACGTGCGCGAGACGACGAAGAGAAGTGGCACGGCCACTCTTGGCCGTGAACGCGCTGGTAAACACGACTCGCGCAACGCAAACAACCGTGGCGCTGGATTCCCTTGTTGCGCCAATGCCAAGGTCTGACAACAGTGCGTCACACCGAGCTAAACCTCCCAATTTAACGAAGAACCCACAACCAATCTATGGAGAGATTCAATGGCCGAGCCACGGCCAGGAGTTGCAAGCCACGGAAGTTCGAAGGCGGATCGAGGTCGATTGTCGTTTCCATGAACTGGGCGCCATGTGTGATGTGCTTCTGGTCGACCGTTTGATTAGCGGAAGTGACCTGACACATGAATCACGAATCGCGGCAGTTCACCACGATTTCATGTGGTTTCCGGCCAACTGTGCCAGACTGGCGTCAGAGGTCACGCAAGCGCGACGGCAACTCTTATCCCGCTCATACACTTGCGAGTTGATGGTCGGCTCGGTCAACTTGTGCGTTATCCCGCGAAGGCGAACCTACTCTTGATCGTCAACGCGCGGCTTTCATGCGTCATCGACCATCGGATTTCGCTCTGCGACGTGGATTGGATCGTTGGGCTGCAGCGGCGACGAAATGCTGGAACGCGGTGGCGCGAGGCGACGCGGGAATGGAACGTTGAGATGCAGCCGCCGCGCCTGGTTCACCCGTGCTCAAGCACGGGCCTGCGCCGCCTGCGGCGGATTGGGGCGTCAACGCCCCAGCTCTTTTGGGAGCGCGGGTGCGGGGAGCCACGAGATGGATCGTTCCACACACGCGTCGCGAAGATCAATCCGCGAAGATCAATCCGGGACACCCGCGAAGATCAATCCGGGACACCCAACCGCAAAACATCCACGCGCGACGCCGGTGACATCTGGCGGTCATCAACGTCTTCATTTGGCCGGACCAGAGTTCCATGGCTGGCCGTCGCACAATGCGCGCTGACAACCTCAGACTGCCTTCTCCCCTCAACACCGCTTTCACTAGCGAACGACGCCGCCTGACAAGACCCAGCCGTCGTCTTCGGTCTGCACGAAGAATCCGCCCGGACGAAAGTACTTCTTCACGCTCTCGAAGGGAGGCAGTTTTGAACCGTCGATCTCTTGCTCGCGATCGGGATCGCGGTCCCCTCCGCCGGCGAAGATCGAGCCGACGAACTGGGCGAGCATCGTTTCGGCTTGCGGCAGCTTGCCCTGTCGCAACAGTTCGTAGTTCGTGTGGTACGTGTCGCTGCGCTGAGCGAAGGCGCGGAAACTGTCCGACTTGGCCCCGAGTTTCTCCAAGGAAGCCACGACGTTCTTGTAGTCCTCCGAGGCGCTGAGCGCATTGCCCTCCCCGTCGATGTTGTCAATCACGGCGTGCAAGATCTCCAAGTCGGAGCCAGCCAGGATATAACCCTTCGTCACCGTGATCGCCATGTGGCGGATCAGCCGCTCGTCGCCCTCCTCTTCTTCTTCGTCCTCGTCGTCCGCCGCGTCGACGTCGATGTGCCAGATCGTGCGGTTGCGGTGAGATTTCTTAGTGACGGTCGGGTCGCGGCGCACGGCGTCGGCGATCGTCTTGGCGACGAGTTGCTCGTTGCGAACTTTAATGATGACAAGCGTCTGCTCGCTGTCCACGTCGATCGGCGTCTTGGTCTTCGTGACGACGTGGACGCGATCGTCGAACTGACTGATCAGGTCGCGGCGCACGTCAATCATGGGACCGTTGGGATCGTTCTTGATGCTGTCCCACAAGTCCTCCCAAATCTCGTCGCCCGCCATCGCGTTGACGAGTGTCTCGGCGGCGTCGAACGCGTTGAGCATTTTCCAATTGAACGACAAGGCGGATCCCATCGTGTCCGGCAGCCACGCGGGAGGCGTGGGGTTGAGCGAATTCGGGAAGTCGAGAATACGAACGGCCAATTCGCGTTTCCGGGCGGGCGCGTAAACGTAGGCGTGGTACCGCGCGTCCAAGCTCCCCTGATCGAAGAGAATCACGCCCCCCGCTCCCGCGACCGCCGAGAAGCCCTGCTTCTGAAGAACGGCCACTCGATCTTTCCCGCGCCGCCGCTTGCCGGCCAACTTGGCCGCTTGATTCACCTGAGCAAATCCCAACGGTTCGATGAACCAACGAACGTGCGGCTTGTTCTTCGCCAACTCGTTGGCGCGAGACAGGCAGAAACGGAACGCCTTGGAGTCGCCCAGTTGCTGATCGCCGTCGCCGTTGATGCTGGCGATGATCGCCGACAACGTTCCCGCGTCGTCGGTCGCGATGAGACGGTTTTTGTAATGGGTGTGCAGCGATTGGCGGCGGATTCGCTCGCCCTTTTCACGCGGCAACGTGTGCGACACCACCGACGCTCCCGCGACCGTCGAGGATTTCCGCTCCGCCTTGCGGCTCCGCATTCCCGCGTCGATCTTCTTGAGTAACGCCGCCACTTGGTCGTCCCGGCCCGTCACGTCGATCACCAGCACCATGCCGAATTTCTTGGCGTCGCCGTCCGGCTGAACCGTCGCTAAACAGATCTCCCCGGCGTAAATCTCCTTGACGTCTTCCCAAGTGATTCCTAGGCGAGTTTTCGTCTCCGCCAGCTTCTCGTCGATCTGCTTGTCCAGATCCTCGATGAACGGCTTCATCAACGGATCCTGCGTCAGCTTGCCCAGCTGAGTCCTCCGCCAGGCGTCGCCCGTCTTCTTGAGGTTCGGGATCGAGAAAAATGACTTCGTCGACGGCGGCAGGATCGTCTCCGCGGGAGCCGTCAGGCCAGCCGCCGAATTGTCCGGCAACGCGCCGATCGCCGACGACGACCCGCTGTCCACACCCCAAATGGCCACGCCCGGACCCAAGGCGGCGATCGCTAGCACGATCACTACGAATTGAAAGACTCTCGACGTGCGCCAAGCCAAAGGATCCTCGCGGACCATAAGCATATTTATTCTCCTCGAGAACTGCGTCCAAGATGCGTATGCCGGTGAGGTGGCCCAAGACGTCGGTCGCACCGCTCCGGCTTCTCGGATCAGATGAACTAACCCACTTGCGTACTGTTGAAGTGACGAATGTCGCGCCGCGCGATCGTCGGCGACCAACTCCGCGTCGAAGATGGCTTGCCAGCGGAGGCGCCAGTATAGCGGATGGATGTAAAAAACCGGAAAGCCAATGTTGAGCAGAAATCGTCCCCGCGCGTCCCACTTCTCGGCGTGAACCAATTCGTGCAACAACACATGCCGTAAACTGTCCGACAACTCGCGGCGGCAATACGCCTCCGGCAACACGACCGTCTGCCAAAACACTCCGCAGGAAAACGGCCAGCCGAAATGCGGCGACACCACCAAACGCGGCCGCCGCCGCGAATACGGCAACGCCCCGTAGATCTCCTGCAACCAATCCGGAGCCGGGCGGGCCAGGTGGACTCGCCACGTCAGCAACAACCGCCCCAGCACTAACCAGCCGCCGCAAATGCCCACGCCCGCCAAATATCCCCAGCTCAGATACGACTCCACACCGCGCCAACTCCAACGAGTTTGCGCTGTTTGTGGGCGAGTGCTAGCAGCCACCGGCTGCGGATCTTCCTGAGGCGGCGCCGCTGACTCGTCGATCTCAACGTGTCCCCGCGCCCAATCGATAAACGACCCCAGCATGGGCCCGCTCCCCGAACGCTCCGGCGGCGACTCGATCGATGCGCTCCGCCGCGGCGCGGCCACAGGTTCCGGCGGAATGAGATCGTCACCGGTCCACCGCGGCAGCGGAACAATCAGCAGCACGCACCACAAGAATGCGGCTGTCACGGCTGTCTCCGCGATTCGCTGACGGTGCACGGCCGTCTGGAACCGGCACGCCATGCCGATCCCGATCGCCATGATCGCTGTCGAGCCGCAGATGAGGGCCGGCGCCTGGTGGGCCGCGCGAGCCATCCATTCGTTCATGGCGTCGTCTCCTCAGCATTCGATTTCTGCTGCTGAATCAACGCCTCCAGGCGATCCAATTCGTCGCCGGTGGGCGGCTTGGCGGAAAAAACGCTCTGCACCAACTGGTCGACCGCCCCGTCAAACACCCGCTTCAACAGGTCCGACGCCATGTTTTGCGACGTGGCCAATTGGTCGATCGTCGGCTCGTAAATGAACGTCCGTCCCTCGCGGCGGTGCCTGACGAATCCCTTCTCCTCCATCGTTCGCAAGAACGCTTGAACCGTGTTCTGCACGATCGGCAGCCGCTCGCGAAGCTCTTCGTACACTTGCCGGACTGTCGCCTCACGGCGCCGCCAGAGGATCTTGAGGATCTCCAACTCGCGCTCCGTCGGCTCTCGATCCATCTGGTTTTGATTGTCCATCGTTAGCTCAATTAAGCCGGAGTTTTAAAGCTTAGATGTATAAGCTTATATCGATTGTCTAGTCGGCTGACAAGAGAAAAGTGGTGAAAAACCAAAAAAAGGGACCGGTTGGCAGACTGACTCGGCCGACCGACAATCGCTCAATGCCGGTCGGGAGCCCACGTGGCGGTTCCGACCGGTTGCCAGCATTTTCACGGGAGCCGCGCGTGCCTGAAGAGAATCAAGCGGGGGATCCGCCCTTCATCTCGCTGGATCGGTTTCTCAAATTGGCGGGTGTCGTGGGGACGGGCGGCCAGGCCAAGATTCTCATCCAGACCGGACTGGTGCAAGTCAATGGCGAGCTAGAGACACGCCGCCGGCGGAAGCTCTACCCGGGCGACCTGGTCGAGTTCGACGGCGAATCACTGGAGGTGGGTTGGGAGGACGATTAGGCGCGGTGTTGGACACGGCTGCTGAGCGGGACGAACGCGACGGCTGGACGCGACGACCAGGGCGGCGGGCGTCGCGAGATGTGTCGCTAATTGCAAATCTTTGAGTTCCCATCTACGCTGAATCTTCCCGTCTGTTTCCCATCGCGATCTCAAAGTAGGACCCTCCATGAAACTGTGCGCATTGCTCGCCAGCGTCTTCGTCGCCGCACCGCTACTCGCCCAAGACGCGCCGCCGCCGGCTCCTGTCGAGGTGTCAAAGCAAAGCCAAGAGGCGAAGAAGGGGACAACGGAGGGCGACACGAAGTCGGCCGCCGATCCGTCGAGCGATCCGAGCGATCCACTGGCTGGTCATTCGTACCACGGCGAGGCGTTCAACGAGGGCGCCCGCCAGCGCGCCTATCTGATGGAGGGTTCGGGGCGGATTCGCGTCGACTTCCCGTGCACCAGCAGCAGCGAGGAGGCGAAGAAGTTCGTCGCGCAAGGGCTGGGCCAGTACTACGGCTTTTGGTACTTCGAGTCGGAGCGATCGTTTCGTCAAGCGGCCGCCCTGGATCCGGATTGCGCGATCGCCTACTGGGGAATGGCGATGTCGAACATCAACAACTCCAAGCGAGCCAAAGGGTTTTTGGCCGAGGCGATGAAGCGCCGTGACAAAGCGAGCGACCGCGAGAAGATGTACATCGACGGGCTCAACAAATACCTGACGGCGAAGGCGACGAACAACGACGAGCGGAAGAAACGGAAAGAGGCGTTCACCAAGTCGTTCGAAGAGATCTCACTCAAGCATCCCGAGGACATTGAGGCCAAGGCGTTGTTGGCGTTGCACTTGTGGAAGGACCGCACGATGGTCAGCTACATTGGGGTCGACGCCATTTTGCAACAAGTGCTCGACAAAGAGCCGTTGCATCCGTGCCATCACTTTCGCATTCACTTGTGGGACTACAAGAGTCCCGCGTTGGCTGTTCGTTCGGCGGCGAAGTGCGGACAAGCGGCACCGGCGATCGCCCACATGTGGCACATGCCCGGGCACATCTTCTCGCGATTGAAGCGATACAACGATGCGGTTTGGCAGCAGGAGGCGTCGGCCCGCGTCGACCACGCGCACATGATGCGAGATCGAGTGCTGCCTGACCAGATTCACAACTTCGCTCACAACAACGAGTGGTTGATTCGCAACCTGAACTACGTTGGTCGGGTGAACGACGCGTTGGATTTGGCGAAGAACATGACCGAACTCCCGCGGCATCCGAAGTACAACACCTTGACGCGGCGGGGCAGCGCCTACTACGGGCGGACTCGCCTGTTTGAAACGCTGATCCGCTACGAGCAGTGGTCGGATCTGGTCGCCTACAGCCTGACGCCCTACTTGGAGCCGACCGAGAACAGCGGCGAGCAGGTCAAACGTCTGCAGCATTTGGGAACGGCTCATTATCGTCTGGGGAACGTGGAAGCGGGCGACAAGCAACTGGCGGAGGTCGAGAAGCTGCTGGCGGCGAAGAAGTCCGAGCGCGACAAGAAGGTCGAAGCGGCGACCGCCAAAGCGAAGCAAGACAAGAAGGACGAGAAGCAGATCAAGAAAGCCGAGCAAGATGCGCGGCGTCCTTTCGATCGGAACATCCGCGAGCTGGAACAGTCGGTCTCGGCGTTGAAGGGATTTCGGGCGTTGGCCGAAGGCGACGCCAAGCAGGCGCACGACTTGTTGAAGAAGGGACGCTTTGTCGACCGCCCGCAGCTGATGCGAATTCGATACGACGCGGGTGAGCAAGACGCGGCGATCGACGAGCTGGTCAAATACCTGCCCGGTCACAGAAACGAGGTGCAACCTCTGGCGACGCTGGTCGGCATGTTGTTCGACGCCGGCCGCAAAAACGAAGCTCGCAAGCGATTTGACGAGCTCCGCGCGATGGGCGAGTCGATCGATCTCGATGCGTCGCCGGTCTTCGGCCGTTTGGCTCCGGTCGCCAAAGAGTTCGGCTTCGCCGAGAAGTGGCTCGTCGAAAAGACGCTACGCGACGACATCGGCGAGCGACCGGACTTAGATTCGCTGGGACCGTTTCGCTGGCGGCCCTCGCCGGCTCCCGAATGGACGCTGGCCGACGTCGAACTAAAGAAGCACTCGCTGAAGGATTACCGCGGCGAGCCGGTCGTCGTCATCTTCTATCTCGGCTATGGATGCCTGCATTGCGCTGAGCAGCTACAAGCGTTTGCGCCGATGACCGAGACCTACAAGAAGGAGGGGATCAACCTGATCGCGATCAGCACGGACGATCAGGACGGGTTGAAAGAGTCGTTCAAGAACTACGAGCCAGGCAAAATGCCGATCACACTGCTGTCGGATTCCAAGCACGAGATTTTTAAGTCCCACCGAGTCTACGACGATTTCGAGAAGCTGCCTCTGCACGCCACCTTTGTGCTCGACGAAGAGGGAATGGTCTTGTGGCAAGACGTCAGTTACGAGCCCTTCATGGACCCGAAGTTTGTGCTCAAGGAAGCCAAGCGATTGCTCACCCAGCAGAAGGTCGAGCCCAAGGGCAAACTGACCAAGACCGACTGAAGGGGATGAACGGAACGCCGCGGCATGGGCCGTGTTGAGGATCGTGTCGCGAGCCGAATTAGCTCATCTGCTTGCAATACTCGTAGAGAACCATGGCGGCCGCCGAAGCGACGTTGTAGCTGTGGGGTAGTCCGTAAACGGGGATCTCGACGACGTCGTCCAGCAGTTCCAGCACGTCCGGTTGCAGACCGTTGCGCTCATGTCCCAGCACGATCACCGAGCGCGGTTGAAAGGCGTATTCGTAAATCGATTGAGAGTCGGACGTCTGCTCCACACCGACCAGTCGATAGCCTTCGCCGCGCAGCTTCTTGAGCACCGGCGGCAGCGAGCGGCGGACGTCGAGCCGCACCTGTTCGGAGCCGTCGCGCGCGATCTTGGGATCCACTTTCGCGCTGCCGCAGACGATCATGCGGCGGAAACCACAGCAGCTGGCTGTGCGAACGATCCGTGACAAATTGACATTGCTGCGCAGCGGCGGGCAGGCGACGATCGCCTCGCGTTCACCGCTCAATTCCGTCGGCCGCTTATGTCGGAGATGTTCGCGTTGAGTCATGGCGTGTCAGTCAAGCGTGAAAGTAGGGCTGCCGTCGTGTTGTTTGTCGAATTGCCTGCCGCAGGTGGGCGACGACGATCACCGGTCGAAATTGAATGTCCGCGCTGGTTGTGGGCTCTTCGTGCTGCCTCTAAACTAACTCGTTTGGTCATACCTTTTACAGTGACGAGGGGACAGCCGTGCCCGGAACTTGCGTCATCGGTTTGCAATGGGGCGACGAAGCCAAGGGAAAGCTCGTCGATCTGTTGACCTCCCAATTCGATGTGGTCGTCCGCTACCAAGGCGGAGCGAACGCGGGGCACACCGTGGTCATCGGCGAGAACGTCTACAAGCTGCATCACATCCCCTCGGGTATTCTCAATCCGAATGTCCGCAACCTGGTGACGCCGGGAGTCGTCTTGAACCCGCCCACGATTCTTGGCGAGATCGACTCACTGCAACAGCGCGGCGTGGAAGTCGGCGACAATTTGATGATCAGCGATCGAGTGCACGTGGTTTTCCCGTGGCACCTGGCCGAGGACCGAGCGATGAATGCGGAGCGGGTGAGCGGCGAGAGCATCGGTACGACGCTCCGCGGCATCGGACCTTGTTACCGCGACAAGGTAGGGCGAAATTTCGCCATTCGGCTGGGAGACATGTACCGCGACGACTTCCGTGAGCGAATCCACGAAATCGTGGCGGCCAAGAAGAGAATCCTCTCCAATCTCAACGGCGAAGTGGAGTCGCTCGACCCGGAAGTGATCTTCGCGGAGTTTGCGGCTTACGCCGAGCGATTGCGCCCGCACGTGGCCGACACGACGGCGTTTCTGCTGGACGCCGTCGAAGCGAACCAGAAGGTGCTTTACGAAGGAGCTCAAGGAGCTCTCTTGGACATCGATCACGGCACGTTTCCGTTCGTGACGAGCAGCAACAGTTCGGGTGTCGGTGTCAGCGCGGGGTCGGGCATTCCGCCCCGTTGGATCAACCGGGTGATCGGCGTCGTCAAGGCCTATTCCACGCGCGTTGGCGGCGGTCCCTTCCCGACCGAACTGGATGACGACATGGGGCAGCGGATCCGCGATTTGGGAAATGAGTACGGGACGACCACCGGACGGCCTCGCCGCTGCGGTTGGTTCGACGCGGTCGCCGTTCGCTACACTGCGCGATTGAGTGGAGTCGACGCCCTGTCGGTGATGATGTTGGACGTGTTGAGCCAGTTGCCTGAGGTGCGGATCTGCGTGGCGTACGATCTGGACGGTGAGCGGATCGATCATTTTCCCAGCCACGCGGACGATTTGAGGCGGGCCAAGCCGATCTACGAGACCATTCCCGGCTGGGAAGTCGACGTGACGGGTGTCCGCGAATTGGCCGACCTGCCCGCCGGCGCTCGACGCTATCTCGACCGCGTCAGCGAGCTGGTTGGGCGACCGGTCGAGATCGTTTCGGTGGGACCCGACCGAGCCCAGACGATGTTCGCGACGCCGGACTGAGTCGCCGAGGCGCTCGGCGTCCGTTATTCTGAGCCAAGCAACAAACCGGCCCTGCGCCCGCAAACCACCGACGATCGCCGTGACTGAGCCGCTCGAGGTTCCCGAAGAACGCCGACCGCGACATATCGCCATCATTATGGATGGCAATGGCCGTTGGGCTCAACAACGTGAGTTGCCGCGGATCGAGGGGCATCGCCGGGGTGTCGCCAGCGTCCGCCGCACAGTCGAAGAGTGCGCTCGACTGAAAATTGGGCAGCTCACTCTCTATTGCCTTTCCAGTGAGAACTGGAAGCGGCCGCAAGACGAGCTCGACTTTCTCATGCACTTGCTCGAGCAATACATGATCGAGGAACGCGCGACGATCATGAAGCAGGATATTTCCGTCAGCATCATCGGCCGCCGCGACGGCATTCCCGATCGCGTGCTCCGCGAGATGGACCTGACGGTTGAGATGAGCGCCATCAATCCGGGCACGCGGCTCTGCCTGGCGATCAACTATGGGGGTCGCGCCGAAGTAGTGGACGCCGTTCGCAGCATCGCGGAAGACGTCCGCGACCAACGTATGACGTTGGACGAAATCAACGAGGACAGTATTGCGGCCAAGCTCTACACAGCCGGCATGCCCGATCCCGATCTGCTGATTCGAACGGCCGGCGAAATGCGGATCAGTAACTTTCTCCTCTGGCAAATCAGTTACGCCGAGCTGTGGGTGACCGAGGTCGGTTGGCCCGAGTTCGAGGAGACCCACCTCCACCAGGCGATACGCGACTTCGCCGCGCGCGATCGCCGTTATGGGGGGCTCGGCTAAGGCATGTTGCACAAGCGAATCTTGGTCGCCATCGCGATTCTGGTCCCGATCGTCGGCTTGATCTACGCCGACTATTCGATGAGCGCCGCCGCGCCGGGAGCCTGGCTCTATCCACTGGGTTTGGTCATCGCCTTGGTCGGCGCGAACGAATTGCTCACCCTGCTGAACAATCGGGCCGAGCGTCCTGAGCCGTGGAGCGTTTACGCCGGGGTCGCTCTGGTGTGGATTGGAGCCGGCATACCGCTGTTCTGGCCACTGAGCGGTCAACCGTATCCGCCCGACTGTCCGTTGGGAGAACTCGGCTGGCCGCTGGGAGCCGCGGCGGTCGCCGTCCCCCTGGCGTTCATTGCCGAGATGCGGAAATACGAGCAACCCGGCGGCGTCATCGTCCGCATCGCCGTCTGCCTGTTTGTGGTCGCGTACATCGGCGTGCAGTCCATCTTTCTCATCGCCCTCCGCACGTTCGACGGCAATCAAACGGGAATGGCCGCGCTGGTGTCGTTGATCCTCGTCGTGAAAATGTCCGACACGGGCGCCTACACATTCGGCAGGCTGTTCGGCAAACGAAAGCTGGCTCCGAAACTCAGCCCGGGGAAAACAATCGCCGGAGCGATCGGCGGCTTGGCGACTGGCTGCGCCGCGTCCTGCGTGTTTTTCCAATGGATCGCGCCGGCCATGACGGGCGACGCCGGCTCGGGGGCCGTGTGGGGGCCACTGCTGTACGGAGCCATCCTCACGATCGCCGGCATGATTGGAGATCTGTCCGAGTCGCTGATCAAACGCGACATGGAGCAAAAAGACTCCAGCACCTGGATGCCCGGTCTCGGTGGAGTGCTGGACGTGATCGACTCACTGCTCGTCGCCGCCCCGATCGCCTACCTGTGTTGGGCCGCCGAACTGGTGCCCGGTTAGCGAGATTGCCGGGCGAGATTGCCGGAGGAATTGGCGGCCGTAGCTAGAGCTAGCTTAGCTATGGCTACTCAGCTGTGGCTACTCAGCTACTCACCGCGACGGAGATTCACGTTGCGGGGCGTGTACTCGTTGACCAGCCATCGTTTCCACAGCGGCTTGTTGTACTCGAAGTCGACTCCGCCAATCATCACCAGCAATGCGTCGCGGACCTTTGGGTTGGCGACGTCGCGGGTCACGATCTTCGGCTTGCCTGACATATTGAGTCCGCCACCGCCATTGGCGCCGAACACGGGGTTGATTTGCCCGCCGGCCGGCTTGAGGATGTATTTGTGCTTGGTTGTGAGCGCATCGATCAACTCAGGAATCGTCTGCGGATCATTCATACGCGCCAATCCGACTGCGGCCCGGTTGACGACTTTGTTGTCCGAATTCTGCAACCCGGCTTTCGAAACGTAGGCGCCGGCCGCCATGTGACGAGCGAATTTTTTGAGTTCATCGTGGCAGGCGTCGCGGACGGCTTCCGACGGATGCTCGAGCGAAGTACTGATCAGCGCCCCGGCCGCCTCGCCGGTTTGCAGTCGACCCAAAGTTTGAATCAAGATCTTCTTGAATTCGAGGTTCTTCTCCTTCTCCATCGTGTCGACGATCGCTCGACTGGCCAGCGGATCGTCGATCAGGCCGATGTTCTGAAGTCCCTTGGCTTGTCGGTCGCGGCCCTTGAGCACCCACGTCCGCCACATCTTCACCCGCCGCCACCACTCTTTTTCGCGATCTTCTCGGTGATCGTAGGCGTCGATCACTTCGACTTCCTGACGTGTGCGCCATTCGCCCAGATGGCGAATGAGCCCTTGACTTCGTTTCCAGCTTTCGGTGAGCACCCACTTGTCGTCGATGCTGGTGTATCCCAACCCCAGGCGAGCCGGTTCGTGGTCGGGATCGAAGCGAAGAATGTTCTCGAGGTGAATGCGGCGCTGAGCTGTCAGACCGCGTTCACGACACGCCTCCGCCATCGTCACGTTGCCTTCGAGCGTATCGGGCATCTTGGCGACCCAACGCTCGTACCACTTTTCCGCTTCGCTCTTGGACCGCACCAATCGGACCTGGTTTTCAACCAGCGTCACGGTGCCGAGCATAGTGCGGACCACATACTTGGTTCGCGGGGTCTCGTCCGGATTGAGCAACTCGCCCACGACTCGACCACCATTGCTGAGCACAAACGTCTCGGCGCGGAGACCGGCGGAGATTGCGATCGACAACAGGAATGCGCAGAGGCCGACCGCGAGAATGGAGCGCCGGGCGAAATGTGTTGGATACATGGGTGAGCCCTCGGAGCCGATCCCCTGGCAGTTCGCGATCGACCTTCATCAGTATAGGAATCTGTTTTGCGGTCCGACAACACAAATTGTCGGCTGCGAGCGGAGTTCGCGGCCGGCAATTGGGCCGAGATTCACGAATTCGTCGGCATTCGAGCTGCGATAACTATCTTGGCAAAAGTTGCCGGACGTATCGGACTTTGGGTGGATTTCCCCGCAGCGACTTGACTTTCAGCAGCTCCGCGACGTAGCGCTGGCGTTCCTTCTTTTCGGGGACTCTGAAGTTGTCGCCCTTTTGCAGGATCGGGCGATCGTCGGGCATCGAGCCGAAGGCGCGCGTGCCGGCCGCCTGGCAGGGGAACCAATGGCCCTCGCCTTCCGCGTCCAGCAAATAGAATTCGGGGTAGCAGTGCCCCGGCACCCAGACCGTGCGGGCGGGAATCTTGTTGACTCGACACAGGGCGATGAACAACGACGTGAGCTCTTCACAATCGCCCGTGCCGTCCTTGAGCGCCGCCGCCGCTCCCTTCAGTTTGCCGTCCTGATATTCAACCTTGTCGCGAACCCAGTCGTAGATGGTCTCCGCTTTCCGCCAGCCTCCTTCCGCGTCGCCGATCGCCTCGCGAGCCGCCGCGCGAATCTTTGAATGGCGAACTTCGATGTAGGGGCTCTGAGCGAGGAACGGGCGAATCTCGCGCGAAACGCGTTTCGGCACGACGAACGCACCGGTCTCTTTGGGGCCGGTTATCGGAGCTTTCGTCACTTCAAAGGTGATCAATGCGGAGGCGGATTCTCCCGGCGCGAGAAACGGGATGCTGACCAGCATCTGTTTGACGCCGTTGTCCAACACCCGATAGCTCACGCGGCGAACTTGCTGCGAAACTTCCTCATTGGAAATCCGCACTTGTTGTTCGGGCCAATCGGTGGGCACCGGCACCGTCGCGAACAGACCCGTGCAGGGTCCGACTGCGGTCACTTCGACGCCGACCTTCCATTGCTGGGTCACCGGGCGTCCCAGTTGAATGCCGCCCTTGGGCTTGTCGCCGTCGAACTGCGCTGAGCACGGCGTCGCCGCCAAACAGGTGAGCAGCAGTGGAAGTGTGGTCGCGATCACGAGGGACTGGCGGACCAACGATTTCAGATCTTTCCTACGCCGCGATCGCATGGCAACTCCTCACATGAAGACGCGGCGACCGCCTTGTGAGCCGCCGCGGCAGACTTGCTTCAACCATTGTAGTTGCAACCAGGCCGCAATTGCCGCGCCGAGACCGCGGACAATAAAAAACCACCGTCCCCCGGCGCTCAGGATCAACGCCAAAGTCGGTGGTTTTCCCATGTTGTACGCTGCGACTCTACTCTCTCACGCGCTCGCGACGCCCCGGGGGCAACTCGCCGTAATCGTCGACGACGTCGTCGTAGACAACGCCATCGTAGCAAGTATCGCAGGCTGCGCCGCGATTCCACCAGTTGCTCCACGTGCGGCAGCACCCGGCGCTGCTGACCGTTAAAGCCGCGATCGCCGTCAAAATTAGTAGCCTCTTCATGGCAATGACTCCGGAAAATGTTCAACGGGGACCATGGCGAGGCTGTGGGCCAAACAACTCTACAACACGGTTATTGATGTGCAAATTCAACCGTTGTTTTTTTGAACGAATGTTGGCTTTACGCCACACAGGGCCGTTTCCATAAGCTACATATTGGCTACTTGCGATTGTCGAGACCCCCTTTGCCCCGACCGTATGACACCAGCTCCCCAGAACACCTCGCCCCTTATTTCGTGGCCGCCGCCGCGGTGCAGGGACATTGCGCGAGTTGCGTGCTGCGGCGCAGTTCTTCTGTTTGTGACGATTGGATCGGCGATCGCCGAACCGAACACGCGGTGGCGAATCAACACGCGGGGGCTGCCGTGGAACGCGCACGAACCGCCTCCGATCGAGCGGGAGCGGAACGATCAATGGGTGGAGGTCGACTGGGAGCAGTTCGCGCAGACGCCGGGCGCCGTCGTCTTCTACGTTCACGGCAACCGCACTCCCAGTTATCTGGCCGATCGACGAGCAGACGAGATCTTCAACGCGCTGTCGGCGGAGGATTCGCAGATTCGATTTGTCATCTGGAGCTGGCCGAGCGACAGAGTCAAAGGGCAGATCCGCGATGTGCGCGTCAAGGCGGCCCGCACCGAAGTTGAGTCCCGGCTGATGGCCGCGTTCCTCGATCGCCTGCCGCCCGACGTCGATCTGCGTTTCATCTCCTACAGCTACGGCGCGAGAATCATTAGCGGCGCGATCGACCGGGCCGCGTTGCCGACCACTATCGCTGACGGCGACGGCGACGACGCCACTGTTGGCGGTGAACTGGCGACCGCCGGTGTTGTTCGTCAGCAGACCTCCGCCCGCGCAGTGATGTTGGCGGCCGCCATCCATTCGCATTGGCTCAGACCCGGACAACGCCACGAAACAACCGTCCCCAAGCTCGACCATCTGCTGATCCTCTACAACGTCTGCGACCCGGCGCTCAAGAGATATCGATTCGTCGAGCGCTGCGCGCGGCCGCAGGCGCTCGGCTATCGAGGACTCTACGTCGACGACCACCCGGTGCTCTTCGCCCGCGTCGCACAGCAGAACGTCAGCGGCTGGGTCGGCAAGACGCACGCGGAGATGAGTTACTGGCGTTCTCCCGATTTGGTCGACTCGATTCGCGAGGCCCTGTTTCCGGGGCCGGCAATTACCGCCACTTCGCCGGCCACACCGAATCAAGTCGCCGCCACACCAGCGGTCGAATCGTCGGCCCCCGCGAATCGATGATCGCGGTGAACGACGCTAGGGTCGGTTGGCGAACCGGCGGGCCTGGTGGGCGATGTCGACGCCGACCTCGCCGCTCCACGCGGCCAGCAGCTGGTGGAAGACGGGACCTGGTTCTCCGCCCGCGATCGCTCGCCCATCCAAATGAGTCACCGGCAGCAAACAGAGCGACGTGCTCGACAACAGCACCTCGTCCGCTTCAACGACTTCGGTAGGTTGCAGGTCGCGTTCGGTGAAGGGAATCTGCAATTCGGAGGCCAAGCGGCGCACCGTCGCCATGCTGATGCCCGGCAGCGTCTTGTCATGTGGCGGAGCCAGGAGGCCCTCGTCAGCTCGATAGATCAACACATTCGCCGTGGACGCCTCCGAAACCAATCCGTGTTGGTCCAACAGCAATGCTCGCGAACCGGCGTGACGGCGGTGAGCTTCCTGATCGGCGAGAAAGTAGTGCATGCGGCTGCGACACTTCAGTTCGGCCGGCCAACAGTTCGTCGGGACCTGGCGAACGGAAGTGATCGACAACGATTGTCCTGTCGAGTACTTGTCGGCCCATTGTGCGAAAGGCAGCGGGTAGGTGTGCAGGCAAAGTCGCGGGCCGGCGGCCTGCGGAGCCATCGTGGGATAGCTGCCCGGCGTGACAAAGATGCACAGCCCCAAATCATCGCCCGCCGCCAACAGGCGGTGGTTGTGAGTCGCCACCGCGGTCGCCTGCTCGGTTAACTCAACCGACCCGAGCGGGCAGCCGACGCCGATCGTCTCCAGGGACCGATCCAATCGGGCGAGATGATCCTGTAGTCGATAGAGTTCGCCGGAGAAAGTGCGGATCTGTTCCGCAACCGTAACTCCCAGCACAAATCCGCCGTCATGGACGGGCAACACGGCCTCCCGCGCGGGAAGCAGGCGGCCGTCGACGTAGGCAATGGGCTCGGACATGATCACAGTCTACAAACGACTGCGTATGGCGAGCAGGGGGGAGGAGCGAGCCAGGCGGCAACACCAAACGATCAAACGGCCGCCATCATCGTCGCGTCGACGAGACTCTCGATGGCGGCGGTGATCGGCACGCCGCGCCGCTCTCGATTGATGAAGTAACTGACCTCCGTGTAGCCGATCGCTTCGAGTTGCATGAGCGCCTCGGCGAATCCTTCACCCACTCGCTCCGGGCAATGCGCGTCTCCGCCCACGACAACCGGGATTCCTCGCTCGCACATCGCCGCCAACATGGCCGGGAAAGGATTCATCTCGGCGATCCGTTTGTAGCGGCCGGATGTGTTGAGCTCCAAAGCAACGCCGGTCGCCGCGATTCGATCAAGCGAATTGCGGATCGTGTCAAAGCAATCGTCGGGCCGCCAGTCGTCCGCCAGCTCGTTCTTGATCAGGTCGGGGTGAGCAAGGCAGTCGAACAACTTTGTCTCGGCGCACTCGGCGAGCAAACCAAAGTACGTCGCGACTTGGTCCTCCGGCCGCTGGTCCGCATAACGTCGGCCGTATTCGGGCAGGTGCGGATGGACCGATCCAATCACGTACTGAAACGGAGCGAAGCGAAGCTGATGCTCCAGGTATCGCTCGTAGCCGGGCAAGTAGTCCGCTTCCAGGCCAAGTTGCACATCGACTCGGCCCGCCCAGTGTCGCCGGGCTCGATCGACAAGTTCGAGATACTCGGTGAATTCGCCCGCCGACATCCGCACCCTCGAGTCAAACTCGTCGGGCATCGGGTTGTGGCAGGTCGTGAAGACTCCCGCCAATCCGCCTTCCAAAGCGGCCGCCGCGAATTCGATGGGCAAGCCTCGCGAATGCTTGCAGAGCGGCGTGTGAGAATGCGTCTCGTACATCAAACGTTGGTTCATCCAACCATACTCCCATACTCCCATTCATGCTTTTTTCATTCGTTCGTGTTCATGGAGAAGTCTACCCGAACGCGCAAAAAGCGGAAGGGGACTACAAGGAGCTACAAGGAACTCACGGATGAACTCACGCATGAACTCACGCAGGAACTCCACAAAGACGCCCAGCTTTTTCAGATTGCCGGCGCAAGAGTCTCGACGCGTTCTCGCGGCGAGACATAGGCGAAGCTGAGCGCTTACGGATCGGTGATGACCGGATCGGGAGCCGTGGGAGGCGTCGCTGTGGGCGGCGTCGCGGCGGGCGGTGTCGCGGCGGGCGGCGTGGTCGTCGGCTCGGCTGGTGTGAGTTCGTGTTGTTCGACGGCGCCGCGACTGATGGGCGGCGGTTGGCGGCTCGGATGGTGACGCCAGAGGAAGTTTCGCGAACGGTTGTGCGAGTCGGCATGGGCGCTGTCCAGCCACGCGTCCTCGGACAGCAGCACTCGATTGAAGTCGAGCAGCGATCCTTTCCGCAGATGCACATCGCGAAGCGCCAAGTTGTAGTCGACCAAACTGCGGTGGTAGGCCGACTTGGAATCCGCCAAGCGGCGCTCGGCTTGCAGCAGCACCTCGATGCCGACGTTGCCGACATCCATCGCCGCCTTGATCGCCTCGACTTCGTACTCCGAGGCGACTCGCCGATTGAAGTTCACTTGTATCAACTCGTGCGCCCGTTGAGCTCTTCTGACCGCGGCGCTCAATTCGTGGGACACGCGCAACTGTTGTTCGCGGAGCACGGCGTTTTCGCGAGCCAACCGCAACTCGGCGTTGCGCAGTCCGGCCGACGCGCGGCGGTAACCGATCGGCACCGACAGCTCGACACCCATCTGCCACTCTTGATAGTCACCTGCTGTCAACAACTGGTAGGCGTTGGCCAGACCGCTGGCTCCCCGCGGTCCGATCAGCGTGTCGCCAAAACCGCGCCAGCGGTACAGCCCGACGGCGTCCAGTCGCGGCAGCAGATGATTCTTGGCAGCCGACATCTCCAACTCGCGGCGTTTCACTTGCCACTTCTGGCGGCGCAGTTCAACTCGCCGCCGGCTCGCTTCGCCCAAGATCTCCGTCCAGTTGTAGACGAGCGGTGCGAATTGCGGGTCGGTCGTCGCCTTCAGCAAGCGGCCGTCGTTCGGCGGCAGCCCCATCAACAACCGCAGTTGCTCCTCCCGCGCGTAGAGCCCGGCGTCGCCGCTGAGCGCGTCCTGAACTTGCGCGTGAAACAGATAGTACTGAGCGCGGAGTTGAGCTTCGTTTTCCGGCGAGCCGCCGCGGACGTTGAGCCGCAGTCGCTCGCCGATGTTCCGCCAAGTCGTCAGCGCGCTCTCGCGGGCTGTGATCTTGGTGGCGAGATCCTGATTGGCGAAGTAAAGCTCCCAATACGCCTGCTCGACATCCGACACCAACTGAATCACGGCCGCTTCGAGATCGGCGAGACTGATGTCGGTGTTAATCCTCGCGATCAGCACACCGCCGGCGCTGCCGGGCTGGCCGTTGGGTCCGGCGATGCGGTTGAACTCCAGCCCCGCTCCTTGCAGCAACGGCTGCCGCCATTCCGCCTCGTAGTCGATCGTGTACGCGCTCGGGAATCGGTTGCTCGGGTTGTTGTTGCGGTCGTAGTTGGCGTGATGCTTCAGCGCGAAGCGAGACCCCAGAGCCGACGTCTTGGAAACCTCCGCAACAAATGCGCTGTTGAATTGATTGAAGGAGGGGAGGAACAGACCGGGGAACGTCTGGTTGATGGGCCGGTCGATTTGATTCCAGTACCAAGAGGTCGCCAGCTGGGCGTCAAAGGCGCTCAGCGCCCCCTCGATTCCCCCGTTGGGATCGCTCTCGGCCAGCGCGGCGTCGTAGACGGTCGTCGCCCCCGGAGCCTGTGCGACGGCCGCTCCCAGTTGACGGATGACCTCGTTGTTGGAAAGCGCCGTGTGAATCGCCTCCTCCAACGTCAGCTCGTAAATCTCCTGCTCGGCCGGATTCTCCAGCGCCCGCGGCTCCTGCGACTGAACCTCCTGGGCGAACGCCTCGGCCACGTCCGGGTATTCGATCTCCGTGGCGAACGGCTGCAAGTACGGCCCGGCGGGCGCAACCGGTTCGGGAGCCATGAACCGCGCGCAACCCTGACCGGCGGCGACAAACGTCGCCGATATCGTTGCTAGCAAGCAAGCAAGCAGCCAGTTCACAGGCACGTTCCAGATCGAGGAAGCCGACTCAGTTATCGGCTCGACAACCGTCAAATCTGGAATAATCGTTAGAGTCAGCCAGGGTTATCCGCCGCCGACTAGGCGAAGAACTCGACCGCATTCTTGAAGACGGCCAATCCGTCGCCCACTTCAGACGCTTCACCGCGCGTCCAGCGCGGGTGCTGAGTCGGATCGACGAACCGCTCGGGGTGCGGCATCAGCCCGAAGACGCGACCCGTTTCATCGCAGACGCCGGCCACGTTCGCCTGCGAGCCGTTGGGGTTCTCGGGGTACGGCACATGGCCGTTGGTGGAGGGATCGGTCGAGGCGTACCGCAACACGAGCTGTCCCGATTGGCCGAATTGATCGAGATCGTTGGCGGCTCGCGCGACGAACTTCCCCTCCGCGTGCGCCACGGGCAGATAGAGCGATTCGGAGCCGCGGAGAAACACGCACCGATCGCTGTCAACTCGCAACCGCACCCAGCGATCTTCGAAACGTCCCGAGTCATTCCAGGCGAGCGTGGCGGGCGCGCCGGCCGTGTTGTCCGGCAGCAGGACGCCCGACTTGATCAGCACCTGAAAGCCGTTGCAGACGCCGAGGATCAGTTTGTCGGCGGCCTTAAACTCTTGCATCGTGTCGGCCAGATTCAGTTTCATCTGATTGGCCAGGATGCGTCCGGCGGCCACATCGTCGCCGTAGCTGAAACCACCGGGGATGCAGAGGATCTGGAATTGTTCCGGCAGTTGCGGTTCGGCCAACAGTTGGTTGATGTGGATCAGTTCGGGGTCTCCGCCCGCCAGCGCGAAGGCGTGGGCGGTCTCCTGATCGCAGTTTGTGCCTGGAGCTCGCAGTATCAGAATGCGGGGCGCGGCCATGCGATGGTGTTCCTTCTGAATCGCGTTTGTGGGAGGTCGATCCGAGTTTGAGACTGTGACATTGACGAGGTGCGGTGCGTTACCAGGCGAGCGGCTCAATCCAAGATTGCTTTAGCGACTCGAGCGACGCGTCGATCACCGCGGCTCCATCGTGTCCGCTGATCGTCAACTGCGGTCGGTCGGTCACTTCTCCAATGCGTTCGCAGGGCAAGCCCGCGCAGGCCGCCTTGAATTGGTCGGCGCTATCGGGATGAACTTCGACGAGGAAGCGAGTATTCGATTCAGCGAACAGCGCGGCGATGTCGCCTCGTGCGCGGGCGTCGTCGGTGAGCGGCGCCGACGCGAGTCGCAGGTCGGCTCCGAGTCCACCGGCGAACGCCATCTCGGCGGCGGCGGCGGCCAGTCCGCCTTCGCTCAAGTCATGGCAGGATCGCACGGCCCTCGCCTGGATGGCTCGATGAACAGCAGCGAAGACCAGCTTGGCGTAGGCGGCGTCCACGGTAGGCGGCGCGCCGCCGGTCAGGTCGTTGACGAGTGCGAAGTGAGATCCGCCCAGTTCGTCGCGGGTCCAGCCGATTTGGTAGAGCTCGTTGCCTGCGCGTTTAAGATCCATCGAGACACAGCGGCGAACATCGTCGACTTGTCCCATGGCGCTGATCAACAGCGAGGGCGGAATCGAGATTGTCTGCTTCTCGCCGCGGTCGTCGACAAAGCTGAACTCGTTGTTCAGGCTGTCCTTTCCGCTGATGAAAGGCGTCTCCAATTCGACCGCCAAGTCGTAACAGGCGAGCGCTGCGCGAACGAGCGAGCCGAGAGTCGATGAGCGATCGGTGTAGCCCCAACAGAAGTTATCGAGAATCGCGATCCGGCTGGGGTCGGCTCCGACGGCGACGCAGTTGCGAATCGCCTCGTCGATCGCGCTGGCCGCCATGTGGTACGTATCGTAGTCGCCAAAGTGCGGATTCATCCCGCAGCTGATGGCCAATCCGCGGTGCGAGCTGAGCACGGGCCGCACCACCGCCGCGTCGCCTGGCCCGTCGTTGTCAACGCCGACGAGCGGCTTGAGAACGCTGCCGCCCTGCACTTCGTGATCGTACTGCCGGATGACCCATTCTTTGCTGCAGACATTGAGGCTGCCCAGGATGTCGGTCAACGTCTTGTTGAGGTCGACCGATTGCCCATCGACCGTCAACTCGACGTGCGGCGGCGGCGAGTACTCAGCTTGACGAACGACGGGCGGCCGCCCTTGGTGGAGGAACTCCATCGCCAGGTCCGCCACTTCGGCGTCGTTGTACTTGAGCACCAGGCGATTCGTCGGCTTGAACTGGCCGATCACCGTCGCCTCAACTCCCTCCGATGCGCAGAGGTCGTGAAAATCTCGCCAGCTTTCCTCGGGCACGGAGAGCACCATTCGCTCTTGCGCTTCGGAGATCCAGATCTCGGTGTAGCTCAGACCGTCGTATTTGAGGGGGCATTTTTCGAGCCAGACTTCGGCGCCGATCTCTTCCCCCATCTCCCCCACCGCGCTCGAGAATCCGCCGGCTCCGCAATCGGTGACGGCGTTGTAGAGATTGAGGTCGCGGGCTTTGAGCAGCACATCGAGCAACATCTTTTCGGTAATCGCATTGCCGATCTGCACCGCGCCGCCGGAAAGCGTCTCGCTCTCGCTGGTCAACTCGGCCGAGCTGAACGTGGCTCCGTGAATACCGTCGCGTCCCGTCCGCCCGCCGATGGCGACGATCCAGTCGCCCGGTTGCGGCTCTTTGAAGGATTTATCGCGTGGCAGGATCCCGACGTTGCCGCAATAGACGAGCGGGTTTCCCAGGTAGCGGGGATCGAAATAGACGGCTCCATTGACCGTGGGGATTCCCATGCGGTTGCCGTAGTCGCGAACACCGCTGACGACACCCTTCATGACGCGTCGCGGGTGCAGCACGCCCTCGGGTAGCTCATCGGCCGGCGTGTCGGGCGGCGCGAAACAGAACACGTCCGTGTTGCAAATCGGCTTGGCGCCCATGCCTGTGCCGAGCGGATCGCGAATGACGCCGCCGATACCCGTGTTGGCTCCGCCGTAAGGTTCCAGAGCGGAGGGGTGGTTGTGAGTCTCCACTTTGAAGACGACGTTGTGGTCTTCATCAAAGCGAACGATACCCGCATTGTCTTTGAAGACACTGACGCACCAATCGTCGTCTCCCCACTGCTCGCGTATCTTCTGCGTTGCGGCGAAGATCGTCTCTTTGAGCATGTTGTCGAATTGACGTTCGCCGTGTTCGTCTCGATAGGCGATGCGGCCGGCCAGCGTCTTGTGGCTGCAGTGCTCGCTCCAGGTTTGCGCGATCGATTCGAGCTCGGCGTCCGTGGGCTCGCGCTCCAGATCTCGGAAGTGCCGTTGAATGGTCTGCATCTCAACAAGGGTGAGATAGAGTTGGCCGTCGCGACTCAACCGCTCCAACCCTTCCTCGTCGAGCTCGCGGATGGCGACCCGCTGAAGTTCAAAGGCGTACGGTTGTCCGATTTCGAGCCGTTCGATCTTGAGCGGGCCGATGACGACATCTTCGATCGAATCGTTGGCGAGCAGCCGAGTGCACAGCGAGTTCAGCGATTGGTCGTCGAGTCCTCCGACCCAGTACTTGCGCAGAGTGCGGACGGCGGTCGCCGCCAAGTGCAGGTCGGCGATCGCTTGTTCGGCGCTGTTGGCGACGGGATCCATGACGCCCTTTTTGGGCAACACGTGGATCAACTGATCGCGTCCATCGCGAGGTTTGCAGAGCCGCTCGGCTCCGACTTGATCGACGACCGTTTGTTCGACGATCGTGTCGGCGAACAACTCGCCGGCCAGCCGTTCGATTTCGCCGCGATCCAACTCGCCCTCGACCAAGAACCCCCGCGCGGCGGCGATCGAGAGGTCGTCCGCCAAACCCAGGTCGGCGGCGTCGGCGGCGACGGCCGCCGCCGCTCGGTCCGGATGCCCTTCCGCTGGAACGATGTCAACTTCCCACAGCGTCACGGTTCTGTTTCCCTACTTCCAAGAGCTGCTGAATGCGCGCCTGATCACCATCCGCCAGAGCTTCGCGAAAGTCGTTGAAGACTTCGCTGAAGCGGTCGATGGCTTGCAAGACGGGCGTTTGGTTTCCGGTCAAGATTTGCCGCCACATTTCGACGTCTCCGGACGCGATGCGCGTCGCGTCGCGCCATCCCGTGCCGGTCAAATCGAGCTGGCTGCGGTCGGTCGCAGCCGCCAGCGCCGAGGCGACAACGTGCGGCAAGTGGCTGGTGGCGGCCAGCGCATCGTCGTGTTGCGACGGCGACATGGCGACCACATTCGCTCCCAGCGATCGCCAGAATTCGCTCGCCCGCTCGGTCAAAGTTGGCGGTGTGTCATCGGTCGGAGTGACGATCGCGACCCGATCGACGAACAGGTCGTCGCGAGAATGGCCGCAACCCGTCTTCTCGCTGCCCGCCAAAGGGTGGCTGCCAATGTATCGCTCGGTCTGATCCCGCAGCGCCTGGACGATCTGGCTTTTGGCGCTTCCCGCGTCCGTTATCCAGGCCTGTGGGGCGAGTTGGGCCGCCGTCCGAACGTGGTCGGGAATGTGCTCAACGGGAGTGCAGACGACCACCACATCCGCACCGGCCAATCCACTCGCCCAGTCGGTTGTCGCACTGGTGATGGCCCCGAGTTGCTCGGCGACGGACAAAGTGTCGAGGGAACGGCCGACTCCAATCACTTCATCAGCCAGGCGGAGGCGTCGCAGTGACGACCCGATCGAACCGCCAATAAGTCCGACGCCAACAATGGTTACGCGTTTCCAGTGCGGCATGGTGAAGAGTCGGGCGGGGATTGGAGAACCACGAAATGGCGATTGTAGCAGTGGGGCGAGCTCTGGCGTAGGAGGCGTCCGATAGCCAAAATGGTGGAAATGACGACCAACGGGCGTTCTCGCCAGTAAGATCCGCCGACAGCCGCCGAATACGTATAGACTCGGCGCAGGACCGCCGTCGCACTCGCGCCGCCCGGCCCCGCCCCTTTCCGATTCCCCATCTCCGCCGCTCCATTGTTGCCATGACTCGACTGTCAGACCGCGAGGCGATGTTGTTGTTCCGTCGAGTCGGCACGGGACTCGAAGCGGGTGTCGACATCCTCCGCATCTGGGAGTTGGAGGCGGGCCAAGGTCCGCCGCTGCGACGCCGTTACATGAGCCAGATCCGAGAGCGGATCGGATCCGGCCAGAGCCTGGCGACCGCGATGAAAGATTGTGGCGACTACTTCTCCAAGATGGCGATTCAGCTGGTCAACGTGGGTGAAATGACCGGCCACACCGAGGTCGTTTTTCTCCGCCTGGCCGATCACTATCAACACACGATCAACGTCCGCCGCGGATTTCTCGCCGGCATCGCCTGGCCGGCGCTCCAATTGGTCGCCGCGATCGGTATCGTCGGCCTCCTGATTCTCATCATGGGAATGCTCCCCACTCAGGTCGACATTCTCGGGTTCGGATTGGTCGGCACGCGGGGCTTGGTGATCTATCTGTTCATCATCGCCGCTGTCGCCGGGGTCGTGTTCTTGGTCATCCAAGGACTGCGACGAGGCTGGTACGGTCAAGCCCCACTCGTGATGGCGATGCATATCCCCGTTCTCGGCAAAGCTCTGCAGACGATCAATCTGTCGACGTTGTCGTGGTCGTTGGCGTTGGCCTTGCAGTCAGGGCTGGACGCCCGCCGATCGATTCGAATGGCCGTCAACAGCACGCAAAACCTCTTCTACACGGCTCACCTCGAAGGCATCGACAAGTCGATTCTGGACGGCGAAGAATTCCATGTGGCCCTCCGCAAGACGAATGTCTACCCCGACGAGTTTGTCGACACCCTGCAGGCCTCCGAGCTGTCCGGGACGCAAGCCGAGTCGATGATGCGTCTGTCGGACGAGTATCGCCAACGCGCTCAAACCTACCTGAAAATGCTGGCCATGTTCGCCGGCGGCGTGATTTGGGCAGGCGTGCTCGTGCTGATCATCATCATGGTCTTCCGCATCTTCTTCGTCGCCTACCTCGGGCCGATCAACGAAGCGCTCGAGATGATGCCGTAAGTGGCTGTGCCACACACAAAGCGAGCTGCCGCTCGGTAGGCGTTCGTCCGCTCCCGTTGGTCGCTGGAATCCAACCGAGAGAACTCC